>JALHMO010000041.1 GCA_022844015.1 Reyranella sp.
GGAAGAGGAGCAAGCCCAGGCCGCTCCTCTGCCCGTCTCCCCCGCTCCCAGTTCCGGGCTAGAAGCCCGCACCGGCCGGCGTGCCGGCCGAATTCTCCTCGGGCTTGGGCGCATCGGCGACCAGGGCTTCGGTCGTGATCAGCAGCGATGCGATGGAGGCCGCATCCTGCAGCGCGGTGCGCACGACCTTCGCCGGATCGATGACGCCGGCGCCCACCAGATCCTGGTACTGGCCGGTGGCCGCGTTGTAGCCCCAGGCGTACTCGTCCTTCTCGAGCAGGCGGCCGACGATGAGCGAGCCGTCCTCGCCGGCATTGACGGCGATCTGCCGTGCCGGGACCTGGATCGCCCGCCGCACGATCTCGATACCGGCGCGCTGGTCATCGTTGGCGGGCGCAAGAGCAGACAGGCACCGGGCGGCCCGCAGCAGCGCCACGCCGCCACCCGGCAGGATGCCTTCCTCGACCGCGGCCCGCGTTGCATGCAGGGCGTCGTCGACGCGGTCCTTCTTTTCCTTGACCTCGACCTCGGTGGCGCCGCCGACTCGGATCACGGCGACACCACCCGCCAGCTTGGCCAGCCGCTCCTGCAGCTTCTCGCGGTCGTAGTCGGACGTCGTCTCCTCGATCTGCAGCTTGATCTGGGCGATCCGGCCGGCGATGCCGTCCTTGGCTCCGACGCCTTCGACGATCGTCGTGTTGTCCTTGTCGATCGTCACCCGCTTGGCGCGCCCCAGCATCGAGAGCGTGACGTTCTCGAGCTTGATGCCGAGATCCTCCGAGATCACCGTGCCGCCGGTCAGGATCGCAATGTCCTCGAGCATCGCCTTGCGGCGATCGCCGAAGCCCGGCGCCTTTACCGCCGCGACCTTGAGCCCGCCGCGCAGCCGGTTGACCACGAGGGTCGCCAGCGCCTCGCCTTCGATCTCCTCGGCGACGATCAGCAGGGGCTTGCCGGTCTGCACCACCGCCTCGAGCACCGGCAGCATCGCCTGCAGGCCCGCCAGCTTCTTCTCGTGGACCAGAATGAACGGCTCGTCGAGCTCGACCCGCATCTTGTCGGGGTTGGTGACGAAGTAGGGCGAGACGAAACCGCGATCGAACTGCATGCCTTCGACGACCTCGAGCTCGGTCTCCAGGCTCTTGGCTTCCTCGACCGTGATGACGCCCTCGTTGCCGACCTTGTCCATCGCTTCGGCGAGGAAACGGCCGATCTCGGCGTCGCCGTTGGCGGAGATGGTGCCGACCTGGGCGATCTCGTCGTTCCTGGTCACCTTGCGGGCGCGTCCCCTGAGGTCGCCGACCACCGCCTCGACGGCGAGATCGATGCCACGCTTGAGGTCCATCGGGTTCATGCCGGCGGCGACGCAGCGCGCGCCTTCGCGGACGATTGCCTGGGCGAGAACCGTCGCCGTGGTGGTGCCGTCACCGGCCACGTCATTGGTCTTGCTCGCCACCTCGCGCACCATCCGGGCGCCCATGTTCTCGAACTTGTCGGCGAGCTCGATCTCCTTGGCGACGGTGACGCCGTCCTTGGTGATGCGCGGCGCGCCGAAGCTCTTGTCGAGCACGACGTTGCGGCCCTTGGGCCCCAAGGTGACCTTGACCGCGTTGGCGAGGATGTCGACCCCGCGGAGCATCTTCTCGCGCGCTTCGGTCGAGAACTTCACTTCCTTGGCAGACATTGGACGAGAACCTTCCTTTCGCTACGTTCAGGTCTTGGGAACTCAGGCGGCGCGGCGCAGCGGCGGCCGTCCCTCGAGCACGCCCATGACGTCGCTTTCCTTCATGATCAGCAGCTCTTCACCGTCGATCTTGACCTCGGTGCCCGACCACTTGCCGAACAGGATCCGGTCGCCAGCCTCGAGGTCGATCGGCACGAGCTTTCCGTGCTCGTCGCGGGCTCCCGGCCCGACCGCCACGACCTCGCCCTCCATCGGCTTTTCCTTGGCGGTGTCGGGAATGATGATGCCGCCGGCGGTCCTCTCCTCGGCATCGATGCGGCGCACGACGACACGGTCGTGCAGCGGGCGGAAATGCATGCATATCCTCCTGGTGCTCAACAATGGGGTCATGAGCCCGGGCAAGGCCCGGGCGAGAGCGATCTGGAAACGCCAGTTTGGGGTTTCAAGACGGCTGGCGAAAATTTTTGGCACTCGCCATCCGAGAGTGACAGGTCGCGCTAAGCCTATGGCAAGCAACGCGACTTCGCCGATGCTACGGAGGGTGGAAAGGCCATTCCTGGCCCGTGCAAAGCCGATAGTCGGGGGCCTCCGAGGGTGATGGTTCGTCCTGTCGGGTACCCCACCGGATGCTTTCAGGCAGTGGGCACAGCATTTTCCTGCGCCAGGCTGGTGCTCGAGGCGAGCCTCGTCCTCCAATATGTTGAAATAGCGTAGAAACATTGTCCAACGGCCCTATTTCGGCCGGATTCATTCTGCAGTAAATCAACACCATGATGTCTGGCTTGCGCTTCTCTTCGCTCATGGCGAGCGGTCGTCGTGCCGGTGCGGCGATGGTGCTCGCGCTGGCGCTCGGCGCCTGTACCAACCTGCTCGGCGGCGGCCGGGATGGCACCATGGAGTATCCCGGCTCGGGCGCCGGTCCAGGTGCCACTGCCATCTATGTCGTCAAGGACAAGGACACGATCGAAGGCGTCTCGCAGCGCTATGGCGTGCCGGTCCAGGTCATTGCGGAGCGCAACAAGCTGCAGCCGCCCTACACGCTGAAACCGGGCCAGTCGCTGGCGATGCCGGGCGCCAGGTTCGTCCCCGACTCCACCGGCGGGCCGACGACCTCGACCGCGACAAACGCGCCGGGATCGGTCAAGCGGGAAGCGCTCGCCAGTCCGGTCAAGGGCGAGCCGCCGCGCTCGGCGGCGCCGGGAGAGCCGACGCCGCTCAGCCCCACCGCGAGCCAGACCAGCGTCACCGTGCCGGCGACCCCGCCGCCCCCTCCGCCGGCTCGCATGGCGTGGCCGATCAAGGGCAAGATCCTGGCGCCCTACGGCGCCGGTGCCGGCGGCCAGAAGAACGACGGCATCGACATCCAGGCTGAGCCCGGCGCGCCGGTGAAAGCAGCGGAAGGCGGCACCGTCGTCTACGCGGGCAGCGAGGTCGCCCATCTCGGCAACCTGCTGCTGGTGCAGCATCCCGGCGGCTACATCACCGCCTACGGCAACAACGAAGCGCTGCTGGTGAAGAAGGGCGACACCGTCAAGAAGGGCCAGGCGATCGCCAAGGCCGGCAGCTCGGGCGGTGTCGCGAGCCCGCGCGTGCATTTCGAGGTGAGGCGCGGCGGCAGCCGCACCATCGATCCGATGACCGTCCTGCCGCCGCCGTAGGCAGGGCGTTCGCATCTCGCTTCTCCTCCTGTGAGGATCGAGGCGGGGACCGCCCCGACCCTCATGGCATCGTGGTGCGTGCCGTCGCGCTGCTGATCCCACCTTCGCTCCCACGGAGTGGACACACCCCACGCTCTTCCAGCTGACGCGTCGCTGACGCGGACGGAGAAGAATCGAGGCGAACGAGCTCTCTTCGCCCGGGTCCAACCCTGATCAGGCTGCTGACGAGGGTTGCAGCGCTTCGGCGACGCGCTGCCATTCGGCGACCAGGGATGTGATGCTTGCGTGGTCACTGGACTGCTCGAGCATGGCGGCCAGATCGCCGAGTCGCATTGCGCCGGCGGCGCGCGCTGCCCCCTTGAGCTTGTGCGCGAGGTCGGCAAGGCGCTTCGCATCGCCGCTCGCCGCCACGATCTCGTCCACCAGCCTGGCGCCGGACTCGACGAAGCGTCCCAGCACGCGCTCGATCATTTCCGGATTGTCTCCGAACATCTGGGCAATGACCGAGCGGTCGATGGCGCTTCCCGGCGGTACCGCAGCGAGGCCGGTCGCCAGCGCCGGATCGGCGCCCAGCCATCGCTCGACGGCGTCGCGCAGCCGGTCGAGCGTCAGCGGCTTGGTGAGGTAATCGTCCATGCCGGCCGCCAGGCAGCGCTCCGCTTCGCCCTTCAGGGCGTTCGCCGTCAGGGCCACGATCGGCGTACGGCGCGACGAGCGTGTCAGCGCCTCCTCGGCACGGATCTGCCGGGTGAGCTCGAAACCGTCCATGTCGGGCATGTGAATGTCGGTCAGGACCAGGGCGTAGGACTGCTCGCGCCACTTGTTCAGCGCCCCGAGGCCGTCCGTTGCGGTATCGACCGGCACTCCCAGCACCTCCAACTGCCCTGTCAGGACTTCGAGGTTGACGGGATAGTCGTCGACCGCCAGCACCTTGCCGCCGATCCTGCCGGCTGCCACGCCTGCCGTCGGCGCCGTTGGCTTGCCTTCGGCGGCGCCCGGGGCCCGCGCAAGGTCGAGCGTCACGGTGAACGTCGAGCCCTCGCCGGGGACGCTGGAGACGGTCACGCCGCCGCCCATCAGCTCGGCCAGCCTGCGCACGATCGACAGACCGAGGCCGGTGCCGCCGTAGCGGCGCGTCGTCGAGCTGTCGGCCTGGGAGAACGGCTGGAACAGGCGCGCCATCTGCACCTCGGTCATGCCGATGCCGCTGTCGCTCACCGACAGGTCGAGGAGAACGCGCTCGCCGGCCGAGGGTTGTCCCCGCACCGAGACGCGAACCTCGCCGATCTCCGTGAACTTGATGGCATTGCCGATCAGGTTGAGCAGGATCTGGCGCACGCGGGTAGCGTCACCGGTCACCTGGTCCGGCACGCTGGCGCCGATCTCGGTGATGATCCTGAGGCCCTTGCTCTCTGCTTGCACCGACAGGGTTTCAGTCGTGCTCTCGACCAGGGCACGAAGCTGCAGCGGCGCCGACTCGAGCTCCAGGCGGCCGGCCTCGACCTTCGAGAAATCGAGCACGTCGTCGATGATGCGCAGCAACGCCGTCGCCGAGTTGCGTACGGTGCGTACCAGCCGCTTCTGGCGCTCGCCGAGCGGCTCCCGCTCGAGCAGCTCTGCCGTCCCCATGACGCCATTCATCGGCGTGCGGATCTCGTGGCTCACCGTGGCGAGGAAGGTCGACTTGGCCTGGTTGGCAGCCTCGGCGGCATCGCGCGCGCGCGCGATCTCGGCCTGGCGGTTGCTGAGCTCCGTGATGTCGCGAAAGAGACCGAGCGTGCGGCTGCCCTCGATCGATCGGAAGGTGAACTCGATGTGGCGTCCCGACGGCAGGCGCCGCTCGAAATGAGCGCCACGCGGATCGCGCATGCGCGCAACCCGTTCCTCTGCCGACAGCGCCTGGCCATCGTCGCCCCTCTCGATCTGAAACCTCACCAGGTCGTGGATCGATCGGCCGGTCGCCGACCAGGCGTCGGGAATGCCGAACATCCGCCGCACGGCGGGGTTGATGTAGGCGACCGATCCATCGGCATTGAGCAGGCCGACGCCGTCGGTCATGCCGTCGAGAATGATGTTGGTGAGCCGGTGAGCGCTCGCGAGCTCGTCGCGCGCCCGCTCGAGCTCGCGCTCGCGGTCCTTGATGTCGGTGATGTCGCGCACGACGATCAGCGTGTTGCCGTCGCCGAGAGGGCGAAAGGTGAACTCCATGTGGCGCCCCGACGGCAGGCGGCGATCCGAGCGGCTCCCTTCGGGCGCCGTCGCCCGGGCGAGGCGCTGCTCGAACGTCAAGGCGTTCCCTTGCTCGTCGTAGTGATGGTCGCCGCGCTCGATCTGGCCGCGGATGATGCCGTCCAGGGTCATGGGCGGGAGCGGCGCGTCGCCCACGCCCGAAGCGGGCATGGGATAGAGGCCTTTGCCGTTGGAGTAGACCAGCCGTCGCCTGGAATCGAACAGAGACACGCCGATCGGCAGACCCTTGAGCATCGCGTCCGACAGCTTTTGCGTTGCCGCGACCGTGTCGCGCACGCGTTCCAGCTCGAGCTCGCGATGCCTCGCCTCGGTGACGTCGCGCACCACGCACAATGTATGGCCGCCGTCGATCGGCGTGAACGAGAACTGGATGTGCTGCCCGCTCGGCAGGCGGCGCTCGGATTGGCTGCCCCGAGGATCGAAGGTCCGCGCCAGCCGCTGCTCGAGCGTCAGGGCGACGCCGTCCGGCCCATACAGGTGGTCGCCGGCTGCCATCTGCATGCGGATGAGATCTTCGGCCTTGATGTCGGGCTGCACCTTGCCGCCCGGCAACTGGAATCTGCCCAGGCTCATCCTGCTGTTGGCGTAGATCAGCCGGCGCTCCGAATCGAACACCGCGGCACCTCCCGGCATCCCCTCGAGCACGGCCGCCAGCAGGTCGCGCGCCCTGTCCCTGTCGGCCATCGCCTGCTCTGCCTCGGCCTGGCCCTGGCGCAGGTCGGCGATGTCGCGGTGCAAGCCCGCCAGGCGGTTGCGGGCGTCCTCGAGCTCTGCCTCGCGCCGCTTGAGATCGGTGATGTCGCGATAGACGGCGAGCAGGCGGCCATCGCCCAGAGGGCAGAACCGGGCAGCGATGTAGCGGCCCGAGGGCAGCCGCCGCTCGTAGCTATTTCCGCTTGGCCCCGCCCGACGCTGCATCCGCTCGTCGAGCGACAGCATCCTGCCCTTCTCGACGATGCGGTCGCCGGCCGCTTCGAGCTTGTCCACGACGTCCCTTATATCCAGGTCTCGAGTCTCCAGGGGTCCGGCGAAGCTGAAGTAAGCCGCCAATGCCTCGTTGCAATAGACGATGCGGCTGTGCTCGATCAGTGCAACGCCCTCGCTCATCGAGTCGAGCGCCGATCGCAGCAGGTCGCAGGCCCGCCGCGACTCGTCGCGCGCCTCCTTGAGCTCCTTCTGGCGTTGCTTGAGCTCGGTGACGTCGCGGTAGAGGCCGAGCAGGCGCCCGTCGCCGACCGGCTTGAACACGAACTCGACGTAGCGGCCCGTCACCAGGCGGCGCACGAAGCGGCTGCCGCCGGGTTCCAGGGCGCGCTGGACGCGTTGCTCGGCGGTCAGTGCGCTGCCGTTCTCGACAGCTTCCTCGCCAGCCGCGATGCGCGTACGGGCGACTTCCTCCATGGTCATGCCGAGCCGGATGTACTTTCGGTCGGGCAGGCTCATGTGCTCCTGCAGTGCCGGGTTGACGTAGGTCAGGCGGCGATCGGCGTCGAACAGGGCCACGCCATCCGCCATGGTGTCGAGGATCGTGGTTGTGAGGCGGTGGGCACGCGCCAGGTTGTCGCGCGCTTCCGCGAGCTCGACCTGACGCTGCTTCAGCGCCGTGATGTCGCGGCAGATGCACAGGGTGCGCCCGTCGGCTACCGGGCGGAAGACGATCTCGCCATGGCGCCGGCGCGGCAGCGTGTGCTCGAACCGGCTGCCGTGCGGATCGAAGATCTGTTCCAGACGCTCCTCGATCGACAGGCGGCGGCCATCGACGACTGCGGCGTCCCCGGCGTCTTCCCGGGCGCGCAGGATCGCCTCGACTGACGTCCCCGCCGGCACCGGGCCGACGCCCAGGAACTCCTCGGCTGCCCTGTTCAGGTGGACGATACGGCGGTCGGCGTCGATCAGCGCCACGCCGTCCGTCATGCCCTCGCACATGGTCTCCATGAGGCTGCGCACGGCCGAGAGCTCGGCGCGCAGGGCGTTTGCGGACTCGGTCTCTCGGGCCAGCGCCTCCTCGGCGACGTGCAATCGCTGGAGGGCAGCCGACAGGGTCGCGGGCTGATTTTCGATGACCGACATGGCGTTCTTCTACACGGCGATTGTCACACGCCGGTAACGCGGCCGCCGGTTTATGTTTCGTAGGTTGCGCGAGGAGGGCTCAGCCGCCGTTACCCCGAGCCGGACCTCGTCGCCCGGTGCCGAGTGGGACGCCGAGGCGGTAGGTGTCGAGACCGTCCCGGTCGCTTTGCCGCCACCCGGTGCGCCGCCGCGAGGGCGGCTCGCGCCCACATCACCAGCTCTTCGGGCTCGTCGATCAACCGCTCCGGAACGCGCCAGAAGGCGAGGTCGATGATGGTGCCATTCTTCTCGTAGCTGAGCGGTGGCGAGGATGCGGCTTCCCCGAAGGTCTCGCGGTTGTGGTCGTCGACGCGGACGTAGAGCGTGTCCTCCGTCACCACGCCGAACATCACGCCCTGGCAGAACACTCCGGTCTTGCCGAACATGCGCCGCAGCGAGATGTGACCGACCGGGGCGAGCTGCTCGCGCAGGAACTCCGCGAAGGAGGCGCTGGCGACCATGCTCAGCCCGCGGAGGCTCCCGGCGGAAATTCCTCGTACTGCGGCAGGCCGTCGGTGATGGTGAACCACGGCGCCTTGGAGCCGACGAAGATGTGGGCGCTCGGCCGGATGGCGGGCGCGTCGAGCAGCGTGCCCATGGCGACATGGACGAAGCCGCCGTTGCGCACGACCGAATAGAGCAGCGAGCCGCACAGCCGGCAGTGGGTGTCGTTGGCGCTGTCGTCGCCGAAGATCATCAGCCTGCTCTCGCCCTGGGTGACGATCAGCTTGTCCCGCTCGATGCCGGCGAACGGCTTGAAGGCCGAGCCGGTAGTCCGCCGGCAATTCGAGCAATGGCAGTTCATCGCGTACAGGAAGGCATCGGGCACGGTGTAGACGACGGCACCGCAAAAGCACTTGCCGGAAAGGATGCGGATCGTCGTCGGTTCGGGGTCAGCCACGTGCTCGCTCCAGACATGTCATGCGCCGAACGATCACCTCGATGTCATCTCGAGCGCAAGGGAGGATCTATCGGGCCCCCTGCCACGAGCGAGTGCCGCCAGAGCATTCTTCCCCGCTGCGCCCTGTCCTGCAATGGACCCTGGCACCTCCCGCAGGGCATTCGCATATGGACGCGCTTTTCATTCTCCTCCCTAGCGAAGCTGGGGAGGTGTCGCCGTCCTACGTCGACGGAGGGGTCATGAGCAGCGGGACTGGGGCCTATGACCCCTCCGCCCCCGATTACGGGGGCACCTCCCCAGCTTCGCTAGGGAGGAGAATAAGTGAGCGCCCATATGCGAATGTCCTGACACCGCCCGGAGTCAGCGCGTCCGGTTGTACTGGTAGTCCTCGCGCGAGCTGCCGTCGGCCCTCAGGCCCGGCGGCAGCGGCGCGCGGGTGGCGTTGACCTTCGCGTGGGCATCGAGCGCGGCCTGGTCGGACCACAATTCCAGCAGCGTGAGCTTGTCGGGGTTCAGCGCGCTCTGAAAGACCTCGAACTGCTCGCAGCCGGGTTCCTGTGCGACCTCGGCGCAGCGCTGCCGGAAGGCCTGTGCCAGTTCAGCCCCTTTGCCGGGGGCCGCATTGATCGTGACGACCAGTCGAACTTTCATGGTGACTCCCTTCGCCGACTGACGGGCAAGAGTAGTTACCCCGGCGTGCCGCCCGTCAAGCGGCGCGCCGCTGGAGAGTGATCTTCCTTGGTCGAAGCATCGAACAAGACCTCGAGCGAGGCCACGCTCACGCGACCTTGCAATCGATCTTGTGGGTCCCGGTCCTCGATCAGCAATCGCTGTCTACAGTCGCCTCACACCCTCTCAAACGCCAGCGCGATGCCCTGGCCGACGCCGATGCACATGGTGCAGAGGGCGCGCTTGCCGCCGGTCGCCTCGAGCTGATTGAGCGCGGTGATCATCAGCCGGCCGCCCGAGGCGCCGAGCGGATGGCCGATGGCGATGGCGCCGCCGTTCGGGTTGACGATGTCGGCATCGTCGGCGAGGCCGAGCTGGCGCAGCACCGCCAGCGCCTGGGCGGCGAATGCCTCGTTGAGCTCGATCGTGTCGAAGTCGCGCACCGTGAGGCCGAGCTTGCCCAGCAGCTTCTGCGTCGCCGGCACCGGGCCGATGCCCATGACGCGCGGCGGCACGCCGGCCGAGACCGCGCCCAGGATTCGCGCGCGGGGCGTCAGCCCGTTGGCCTTGGCGGCGGCTTCCGAGGCGATGATCATGGCGCAGGCGGCGTCGTTCAGGCCCGACGAGTTGCCCGCGGTCACCGAACCGCCTTCGCGGAAGGCCGACGGCAGCTTGGCCAGGATCTCCATCGTGGTGTCGCCGCGCGGATGCTCGTCCCTGGCGACGACCGCCTCGGTCTTGCCCTTCTTGACGCAGACCTCGACGATCTCCCGGTCGAAGAAGCCGCGGTCCTGCGCTGCCTTGCAGCGCCGCTGGCTGCGGTAGGCGAAGGCGTCCTGGTCGGTGCGGCTGATCTGGTGCTCGCCGGCGACGTTCTCGGCCGTCTGGCCCATGGCGTCGACGCCGTAGGCGGCCTTCATGCGTGGATTGACGAAGCGCCAGCCGAGCACCGTGTCCTCGAGCTTCATCGAGCGATCGAACGGACCCTCGGGCTTGCCCATGACGTAGGGCGAGCGCGTCATGCCTTCGACGCCGCCCGCGATCATCATGTCGGCCTCGCCGAGCTTGACGGCGCGCGCCGCGTGACCCGCTGCTTCGAGCCCGGAGCCGCATAGCCGATTGACGGTGGCGCCGGCGACCTCGACGGGAAGGCCGGCCAGAAGGCCGGCCATGCGCGCGACATTGCGGTTGTCCTCGCCCGCCTGATTGACGCAACCGTAGATCACGTCGTCGACCGCGCCCCAGTCGACGCTCGCGTTGCGCTTCATCAGCGCCTTGATGGGGTGGGCCGCGAGATCGTCCACGCGCATGGCGGCAAGCCCGCCATTGTAGCGGCCGACCGGCGTGCGAACGGCATCGCAGATGAAGGCTTCGCTCATGTTTGCTACTCCCGACTCAGTCGATCCGACCGGGGTAGCATCGCCCCTCGGCCTTGCCAACTCCCGGTCGGCCAGCGTTAGCCGGTCGGCCCGCGGCGGAACACGGCGTATTGGGCATAACCGCCATGTGGGCGGTCGAGGCGGCAGAGCGAGCCGGCATGGATCGCCAGGGCCGCGAGCTCGGCCTCCAGCCCCTCGCGCGGCGCGACATGGAACCACGCCAGCCACCGGCGGAGGCCGGCACGGAACCATCCCGGCAGGTGCTCCTGTCCGCCGAAGTCGACGACATGGAGCTCGCCCCCGGCGGGCAGCCAATGCAGGGCCCGCGCGAGCGCGTCCTGCCAGGCCGGGATCATCGACAGGCTGTACGAGAAGAAGATGCGCGAGAAGCCCGGCACGCCGAACGAAAGCGCCGGATCGAAGCTGGTGGCGTCGGCATGGGCGAGGCGGATCCGTCCCTCCAGGCCGGCCCGACGGACGGTTTGGCGGGCCGTCGCCAGCATCTCGTGCGAGAGGTCGACCCCGAAGAAGGTAGCCTGGGGCCACGTCCGCGCGGCGTGGATCAGGTTGCGCGCCGTGCCGCAACCGACCTCCAGCACGCGTCCGCCCGGCGGCGGCGCCAGCTCGTCGATCAGCCGGTCGCGGCCCAGCAGATAGAACTTCCGCGTGACGTCGTAGACGTGACGCTGATGGCGATAGAGACGGTCCATCAGGAGGGGCGCCGGCGGCGCGTCCACGCGTCTACCCGGCGAGAACGTAGAGATGGAAGCCGCCATACACGGCCGAGCGATCGCGCCGGGTGAAGTCGAGCGAGGCGTCCGCCTCGTAGCGCCAGCGCGCCAGCAGCGCCGGATCGAGGCGGCCGGGCAGCAGCGACGGCTCGGCGGCAGTCCGGAAGATGACGCGCGCGCCGGGGCGCGCGGTGCGGGTAACCTGAAACCACAGGGCATCGAGCTGGGCGTCGGTCATCCAGTCCTGGGCGTCGAGCAGGACATAGCGGTCGCACGAGGCGTCGGGGCAGGCGGCAAGATGCTCGGTCACCGACCGGTTCAGCACCTCGATGCGATCGACGCGCGCGCGGATGGTGTCGAACTGCTCGCGCCGCAGGTAAGGCGGCAGCGGTCCCTGGCCGCCGGCGCTGTAGCGCCGGCCGAACGCCTGCCAGGCGAAGTAGTTGTCGTCGAGGCTGAAGCCGCAGGCCAGGCGCTCGACGCGTGCGCGCAGCACCGAGCCCATGTCGCGGCCGCCCGCCAGGGCCTCGTACTGCGCCGGCGGGATGCCGAGGCCGTAGAGGGACAGCCGGTTGGCGGTTGCCCAGCGCACGACGGGCTTGTCGAACAGCGGCGCCAGCATGGTCTCGTAGAAGGCGCGCTGGTCCTCGAGCGTGCGTGCGTTCAGGAGGTCGCGCAGATCGACGCCGTGCAGGCGCGCGGCGGCATGGGCGAGCCCGATGAAGCGGCCCAGCACGCCGTGCCGGTAGGCATTGCGGGCGAAGATCGAGATTCGGCGACGGCCGAGCTGCTGAAGGCTGCGGCCTTCCCAATAGGCGCGGCTCTGCGCATCGAGGTGCGGCGCGATCGACCGGTCATAGGCGGCGAGATTGGCCTCGTCGTCGGCCGCGCCGAAAAAGCCGTAGAAGGCCTGCCACGACGGCAGCCGGCTCGCCGCAACCACCTTCAGCCGGTTGAGCGCCACATGGGCGCGGCTGAGGTCGACGGCGACGATGTGCGCGGGGTCCCCGGTCAGGTACGAGAGGACATTGCAGCCGCCGGAGGCGATCGTCACGACGCGGCACTCCGGCCCGAGCGCCAGCGCCTCGAGATCGATCTCGGGATCCTCCCAGATCTGAGTGTAGACCAAGCCGCGAAAGAGGCGCTCGAACAGTCGTTCCAGAATCCCTTCGAGGGAAAGCGCACGGTTGCGCCGCACGGCCTCTTTCAGGCGGACGCGGCTCTCAGCCCGCAGATCGACCACTCCAACCCACCTCGGATCGACTCGTTCCGGAGTGTATAGCCTCTCATGCATGCCAGTTTGATGACGGCCCTCGATCATGCGGCTCGACGGGACGACCACACGGACCGTACCAGGGTGTTCGCATTTGGCACGAACCCCCGTCATCCCGAGCGAAGCGGCCCGATAAGGCGCTGCTTGCAGCGCCATTGGCGTGCAGTCGAGGGACCTTTCTTGCTGATCCTGCAACGAGAAAGGTCCCTCCACTGCGCCTCGCTACGCTCGGCTTCGGTCGGGATGACGGTGTTTTTCTGCCATATGCGAATACCGAGCGGACCGTACCGCGTGCTGGTGCATGGCGGGCCGGCCCGCCTGCGCCGGGTGGCATGAAGCACCCTTGACGGGTTGATCGGTTAGGGGGACCGTAGCCGGCATGACAACCGCCACGACCGCGCAAGGCTTCGCCCTCTTCGAGACCCCGCTCGGTGCCTGCGGCATCGCCTGGAACGCGCGCGGCATCACCGGGCTGCAGCTGCCCGAGACCAGCGCCGAGGCCACGCGCGCGCGCCTGCGGCGGCGCTGGCCGGGCGCCGTCGAGGCGGAGCCGCCGGCCGACGTGCGGCGCGCCATCGACCAGGTGCTGGCTTTGCTCGCCGGCGCGGCGATCGATCTCCTCGATGTGGCGCTCGACCTCGACGGGGTGCCTGAGTTCCACCGCAAGGTCTACGAGGTGGCGCGCACCATCCCGCCCGGCCGGACGCTGACCTACGGCGACATCGCCCGGCGTCTCGGCGCGCCGCAGGAGGCGCGCGAGGTCGGCCAGGCGCTCGGCCGCAACCCTGTCGCCATCATCGTGCCCTGCCATCGCGTGCTGGCGGCAAACGGCAAGATGGGCGGCTTCTCCGCCAACGGCGGCGTCGCCACCAAGCGACGCATGCTGGAGATCGAAGGGGCGCTCGGCGGCGGCCCGCTGTTCGAGTTCGCGCGCCGCTGACGTCACGGGATTGCGCCGGCGGGCGACGGCGCGCCAGAAAATGGCACGGTTGCTGCTGCGGCCAGTGCGATGGTTGGCCGCCACTGCAGCGACATGATCGGCATGACATAATCGAGCCATGGTTCTTCCCCTCTCAAGCACCGTGGATCGCACGCTCGAGCGGCTGCGCAGCGCCTTCGTCGAGACGACGCGCGGCGCGCGCGAGGTCGTCGGCGCGCCGATCCGGCCCGACCTGCCCGACGACGACATCCCGCGCCTCAAGAGCCGCATCGATGCCTGCCTCGAGGGCAAGGGCGGCGAGACGGCGCAGCGCCGGCGCGCCGCCGAGCTCGGCCAGACCTACCTGTCGCTGTCCCCGGCCGGACGAAAGAAGTTCCTGCTGACGCTCGCGCGCGATTTCGGCCTGCCCCGCGAGGCGGCATTGGCGGCGGTCGAGAGGTGGCGTGCCTCCAAGGAGGCACCGCGCGGCCTGATCAGGGCGCTCGAGCCGCCGGCGGTGCGCCTGCTGCGCGAGTTCGTCGGCGTGCCGCAGGGCGTCAAGTTCGTGGTCGACCTGCGCGCCGAGCTGCTGACGCTCGGCCGGTCGGACGCGGCGGCGCGCATGCTGAGCGAGGATCTGCGGCCGCTGCTCGGCGCCTGGTTCGATGTGGGTTTTCTCGACCTGGTGCGCATCGACTGGGAGGCGCCGGCCGCGCTGCTCGAGAAGCTCGTCGCCTACGAGGCGGTGCACGCCATCCGCTCGTGGCGCGACCTCAAGAACCGGCTCGACAGCGACCGGCGCTGCTTCGCCTTCTTCCATCCGCGCATGCCGGACGAGCCGCTGATCTTCGTCGAGGTGGCGCTGGTCGATGGCCTGGCCGGCAACGTGCAGCGCCTGCTCGACGCGCGCGCCGCCACGCACGACGTGCGCCACGCCAACACCGCGATCTTCTACTCGATCTCGAACTGCCAGCAGGGGCTGGCCGGCATCAGCTTCGGCAACTTCCTGATCAAGCGCGTCGCCGACCAGCTGGCACGCGACCTGCCCAACATCAAGGAATTCGCCACCCTGTCGCCGATCCCCGGCCTGCGCTCCTACATCGACAGGCGGCTGAAGGAAGAGGGCGACCAGGTCCTCACGCCGGCCGAGATCACCTCGCTGGCGCCGGTGATCGCCGAGGCGACGGGCGCCGCCGCGGTGCGCAAGCTGCTCGACCGGCCGGTATGGTGGGAGGTGCCGGCAATCGCCAAGGCGCTGCGCCCGATCCTGAGCCGGCTGGCGGCGAAGTACCTCACCTCGACCGACGAGCGCGGCCGCGCGATCGACCGCGTCGCCCACTTCCATCTCGGCAACGGCGCCATCGTCGAGCGGTTGAACTGGCTGGGCGACACCAGCGGCAACGGCTTCCGCCAGTCCTACGCCATGATGGTGAACTACCGCTACAAGCTCGCCGACGTCGACGCCAACCACGAGGCCTACGCCTCGGGCCGCGTCGTCGCCAGCCGCGAGGTGCGGGCGCTGGCGAAGGGGTAGCCCATCGCCGGGAGCGCGCCACCTCAGGCGGAGTAGTCTCTGCCGCCCTGGTGCTCATACGCCGGGAGCGTGCCACTCCGTGGCGCTCATGGGGATAGCGGACACACCGATTGCGGATCGGAGGAAGAGCACGAGCGCCACGGAGTGGCGCGCTCCCGGCATATGAGCGCCACGGAGTGGCGCGCTCCGGCGCATGAGCGCCACGGAGTGGCGCGTTCCGGCGCATGAGCGGGCGGGACGCCCGCGGTCCAGAGGAACATGAGCGGCGCGGCGGTTGCTCCACCTGAGGTGGCGCGCTCCCGGCGATGACGCTCCGTGGCTGAGCTCCTACTTGTTCAGGTACTCGAGCTCGAGACCCGGGCGCGGCCATTCGAAGCTCACCAGCTTGCCGGTGAGCGAGAGCGTGGCGTAGGCGGTGCGCAGGTCCTTGCCGCCGAAGCAGACGTTGGTGACCATCGCGTCGGGCAGCTTGTACTGGGTCACCGACTTGCCGTCGGGCGAGATGTCGGAGACGGCGCCGGTGATCAGCGTGGCGACGCAGATGTGGCCCGCCGAATCGACGGCCAGCGAATCGAACATCTGGTAGCCGCCGAGGCCGACCACCACGCGGCCCTTCTCGCCGCGATAGGGGCCGTTGGCCGACTTGATCTCGCCCGGCGCGGAGAGCTCGAAGCCCCAGCAGCGCGCGGTCGGCGTCTCGACGACATAGAGCGTCTTGCCGTCGGGCGACAGGCCGCAGCCGTTCGGCCGCTCGAGCGGAAAGATCTTCTCCTCGATCCTCGAGCCGTCGGCCTTGGCGTAGTAGACGGCGCCGCGGTCGTTGTCGCGCTCGCGCGTCTTGCCGAGGTCGGTAAACCAGAAGCCGCCGGCGGCGTCGAACACCAGGTCGTTGGGGCCGTTCAGCCTGCGGCCATCGCACGAATCGTAGAGCGTCTCGAACTTGCCGGTCTCCAGGTCGACGACCTGGATCGAGCCGCCCTTGTAGTCGGCCGGCTGGGTGCCGGGAAAGGTGCGCCCGTCGGGCAGCTTGATCCAGTTGAAACCGCCGTTGTTGGTCACGTAGAGCTTGCCGTTCGGTCCCATCGCCGCGCCGTTCGGCCCGCCGCCCAGGTTGGCGATCACGTGCTGCTTGCCGTCCGGCATCACGCGCGTCAGCGTCTGGCGGGCGATCTCGACCAGGATCACCGAGCCGTCGGGCATGGCCACGGGGCCTTCCGGGAACAGCAGGCCCGAGGTGATCTCCTTGTGCGGCGTCGTCATGCTCACTCCCTCGTTCACTTGCCCTTGAAAGCCGGCTTGCGCTTGCCGAGGAAGGCGGCGACGCCTTCCCTGAAATCCTCGCTGCGCCCCAGCTCGCGCTGGAAGTCGCGCTCGACGTCGAGCTGCCGGCTGAGATCGTTGCCGCTGGCTTGCCCCATCGCGTCCTTGATGCGGGCGAGCGACAGGGTCGGGCCGTCGGCCAGGCGGCGCGCGAGGTCGGTCGCCGTCTTCATCAGGTCGGCGTCCTCGACGACGTCCCAGATCAGGCCCCATTCCTTGGCCTGCGCCGCGCTGATCTGCGGCGCCAGCATGGCGAGCGCGCGGGCGCGCTGCTCGCCCACCAGGCGCGGCAGGAACCACGTGCTGCCGCCGTCGGGCAGCAGGCCGATGCGGGCGAAGGCCTGCAGGAAGGTCGCCGACCTGGCCGCCACCGCGATGTCGGCCGCCATGGCGAAGCTCATGCCGACGCCCGCCGCCGGGCCGTTGACCGCGGCGACGATCGGCTTGGGCAGGGCACGCATCAGCCGGATTACCGGGTTGAAATACTTGTCGAGGGCGGAGCCCGAATCGCCGCCGACGCTCTCGCGATCCGGATCGGCGAGGTCGGCGCCGGCGCAGAAGCCGCGGCCGGCGCCGGTCAGCAGCACGGCGCGCACCGAGGAATCCCCGGCGAGCTTCTCCCAGCAATCCTTTATCTCGGCGATCATCTTGCGCGACACGGCGTTGAGCTTCTCCGGCGCGTTGAGCGTCAGCGTGGCGAGCCCCTGGTCCTTGGCGAGGGTGATCCTGTCGTAGGTCATCTGCTTATCGTCCGGTGAAGTTGGCGGGGCGCTTGGCGAGGAAGGCGGCGACGCCCTCCTTGAAGTCGGCGCTGCGGTTCAGGGCAACCTGGCTGTCGCGCTCGAGATCGAGCTGCCGGTCGAGCGTGTTGGTGGCGGCCGCGTTCATCGCCTGCTTGATGGCGGCGTAGGAGAGCGTCGGCCCCTTGGCCAGCCGATGCACGAGCTTGCGCGCCTCGTCCATCAGCGCGTCGTCGTCGAAGACCTGCCACACCATGCCCATGCGCGCCGCCTCCTCGGCAGGCACCGAGCTGCCGAGCATCGCCAGCCCGCGGGCGCGCGCGTCGCCCACGGTGTGCGGCAGGAAGTACGTGCCGCCGAGATCGGGGATCAGCGAGATGCGCACGAAGGCCTGGTCGAAGCGGGCCGAGCGCGCCGCCAGCACGATGTCGCAGGCGAGCGCCAGGTTGGCGCCGCCGCCCGCCGCCACGCCGTTGACGGCGGCGACGACCGGCTTGGGCAGTTCCCGGAGGGCGCGGATCATCGGGTTGAAAAGGCGATCCATCGCGGCGCCGAGGTCGCGCGGGCCGTCCGCCGCGTTCTCGCCCGGACCGCCGTCGGCCAGATCGGCGCCGGCGCAGAAGCCACGACCGGTGCCGGTCAGCAGCACGGCCCGGATGTCGGCATCGTCCTTCGCCCGGCCGAGCTCGTGATTGATCGCCTCGATCAGCGCTGGGCTCATGGCGTTGAGCCGCTGCGGCCGGTTGAGCGTCAGGGTCAGCACGCCGCCCTCGAGGGCGGCGATCACGGGCGTTCGGTCCATGGCGGCGGAGACTGGCACGCGGGCCGGTCCCGCGCCATCGGGTCGCGTCGCATCGCGGCACTTTGGGTCCAGTCTGCGGCCAGCGATGGCGAACGCCCCGATCCAAAGGGTCCCTCGACTACGCCTCCCTTCGACGGCGCTCAGGGCAGGCGCTGCGCTCGGCTCCGCTCGGGATGACGGCACTTTTTTCATGTTCTAACCGCCTCAGCCCGGCAGGGTGAACACCTCGACCGGCTCGGCGACGCCGCGCAGGCGATGGAAGCCCAGCGAGGCGAGCGGCACCGGGCAGACCTCGTTGAAGGCGGCCGATGCCAGCACCGGCACCTTGAGCTCCTTGGTCAGGCCTTCCAGCCGGGCGGCGATGTTGACGGCCGGGCCGATGACGGTGAAGTCGAGGCGATTGCCGGTTCCGACATTGCCGAAGGTCACCGTGCCGACATGCAGGCCGATGCCGAAGCGCAGCGGCTCGTGGCCGCCGGTGGCGCGCGCCTCGTTGGCGGCCGCGATGTCGCCCATCAGCCGGCGCGCCGCCGCGAGGGCGGCCGAGGTCACCATCGGCAGGAACAGCGCATCCTCGGCCGGGAAGTATCCCATCACGCCGTCGCCGATGAATTTCAGGATCTCCCCGCCGTTCTCATCGAGCGCGTCGCCGACCAGCTGCAGGTAGTTGTTCAGCAGCTCGAGCAGCTCGCCCGGCGCCATGCGCTGGTTCATGCCGGTGAAGTCGCGCAGGTCGGAGAACCACAGCACGGCGCGGATCTCCTGGCCCTCGCCGCGCCGGATGGCGCCGTTCAGCACGCGCTGGCCGATCTCGCGGCCGAGATAGGTCCGCGCCACGGTGTCGGCGACGCTGCGCTCGATGTGGGATTCGACGACCGCGCCAATCATGTCGACCACGCGCGAAAGATCGGCGATGTCGCGGTCGGAGAAGCCGGCCGGGTCGTCGGTCGTGAAGGAGACGACCGGCAGCGGCCCCTCGCGCCGCAGCCTCATCGGCAAGGCGAGATAGTCGGTGCCGCCGTCGGCCTTGACCTCGCGCAGCAGGAGGTGATGGTCCGGGCCGACATCCTTCAGGCGATAGCGCACCGGCCGCTTCTGCTCGCGCGCCTCCTGCAGGGGGCTGCCGACATAAGCGGAGGTGAACTGGATGCCGAAGGCGCGGGCGATCTCCTGCACCGTCTCGCCGCGCCGCCACACGTAGCCCATCGCCTCCAGCTCGGGATGGACGAGCTGCAGGCCGACATAGATGCGCCAGACCGGCAGCCCGGCCTCGACCAGCCGCTCGCCCAGCCGCTCGAGGAAGACCGACGGCGATGCCACCAGCCGGCCCTCGCGCTCGAGCCAGTCGGCGAGCCGCGCGAGCCGGCCGCCCGCGGAGCAGGCGCCCTTCAGCTGCCGACCACCGCCGCCACTTCCTCCGACGAGGTCCGATAGACCTTGGTGGTCGAGAGGTCGGCGATCTTCTCGATGTTGTCGGCGACGTCCTCGACGGTGGGGGCGCGGCCGGCGATGCGCACGCCCGGCGCCTCGCGATACTCGATGCGCGCGAAGTAGCCGGCACCGGCGCTCCAGATCTCGCCGGTGCGCTGGCACTGCTCGCTGCAAAGGTAGGCGACCATCGGCGAGACGAACGAGGGATCGAGCCTGGCCAGCATCTCGGGCGTCATCAGGCTCTCGGTCATGCGCGTGCCGGCGACCGGCGCCAGCGCGTTGATCAGCACGTTGTATTTCTGGCCCTCGAGGCGCAGCGCGTTCATGAAGCCCACCACCGCGAGCTTGGCGCCGCCATAGTTGGACTGGCCGAAATTGCCGTAGATGCCGGAGTTCGACGACGTCACCACGACCCGGCCATAGGCCTTGGCGCGCATGATCGGCCAGGCGGCATGGGTGACATAGGCGGTGCCGAGGAAGTGCACCTTCACGACGAAATCGAAATCCTCGACCGTCATGTTGTGGAAGGTCTTGTCGCGCAGCACGCCGGCATTGTTGACGACGATGTCGACCGTGCCGAACGCGTCGACCGCGGTCTTGACGATATTGGCCGCGCTCGTGGCCTCCGCCACCGAATCGTAGTTGGCGACGGCGCTGCCGCCGGCTGCCTCGATCTCCGCGACGACCTTGTCGGCGGCGGCGTGGTTTCCGCCCTTGCCGTCGACCGCGCCGCCCGGATCGTTCACCACCACCTTGGCGCCGCGCGAGGCCAGCAGCAGGGCATGGGCGCGGCCGAGGCCGTTGCCGGCGCCGGTGACGATGGCGACCCGGTTGTCGAAGCGGACTGTCATTCTCGATCTCCCCTCGGCTCTCGCCCTGCTCTTGTTGCCCCGGCCTGGGGCCGGGCCGCTTATAGGGCCATCATCCCCGGCTATGGAATCCATTCCTGATCGGCATTTTCGCTTCACGCAGCCTGCGCCGATGCTCCGCCCATCACCGCGACCGCTCCGGCCGCGGCCTATCCGACGGAGATGCCCATGTTTGCTCGCCCCGCCCTCGTTTCAACCCTCCTGCTCGCCGGGCTCGGCCTGGCCGGTCCCGCCCTTGCCGGCGAATGCCCGGCCGACAAGGTCAAGGCCGGTGCCGTGAAGCCGGTCACCCACGCGCCGAAGGGCGTGACCGACAAGGTCCTGTCGACGATCGACCTTGCCGGCGAGAAGGTCGCGCTCAAGGGCCATCTGATGCGGGTCCGCAAGCTCGAGGTGCAGCCGGGCGGCATCGTGCCGTGGCACAGCCACGCCGAGCGGCCGGCGCTGATCTACATCGCGAGCGGCGAGATCGTCGAGCACGCCAGCAACTGCGCCGTGCCGATCCTGCACAAGGCCGGCGAGGTGGCGCGCGAGACCCATGCCACCCAGCACTGGTGGCAGAACGACGGCAAGGCCACGGTGGTGCTGCTGTCGTTCGACATCGCCGCCGACCCCAACGACCATCACATGTAGCCGCCGGTCGAGGATCGAGCCATGTCCGGTGTCCTGCGCGCGTTCACGATCGGCCTCACCGCCTTCCTGACCGTGGTCGATCTGTTCGCGACGCAGGCCATCCTGCCGGCGCTCGCGCGCGCCTACGCCGTGTCGCCGGCGGAGATGGGCTTCGCCGTCAATGCCACCACCATCGGCATGGCGGCCGGCGGCCTGGCTGTCGCCCTGCTCGGCCGATGGCTCGACCGGCGGCGCGGCATCCTCGCGAGCCTGGCGCTGCTCGCCGTGCCGACGGCGCTGCTCGCGACCATGCCCGACCTGCCATTGTTCACCCTGCTGCGCATCGCCCAGGGCGTCTGCATGTCGACCGCCTTCGCGCTCACGCTGGCCTATCTCGGCGAGCACACCAGCGCCGCCGACACCGCCGGCGCCTTCGCCGCCTACATCACCGGCAACGTGGCGAGCAACCTCGTCGGCCGCCTGCTGGCGGCGGGCCTGGTCGATCACTGGGGGCTTGCCGCCAACTTCCATGTCTTCGCCGCGCTCAATCTCGCCGGCGCCGCGCTGGTCTGGTTCAGCGTCGAGCGCACGCCGCCGATGCGGCCGGCCGACATGAGCCACGGCCACCCGCTCGACAGCTTCCTCGTCCATCTCGCCAGCCCGGCGCTGCGCGCCGCCTTCGCCATCGGCTTCCTCATCCTGTTCGCCTTCATCGGCACCTTCACCTACGTGAACTTCGTGCTGGTGCGGCCGCCCTTCTCGGTCGGCATGATGATGCTGGGCGTCGTCTACCTCGTGTTCCTGCCGTCGATCGTCACCACGCCGCTCGCCGGCAAGGTCGCGGCCCGCATCGGCACGCGCCCCGCCCTGTGGTCGGCTTTCGCGCTCGCCGCCGCTGGCCTGCCACTCCTGCTCGCCGGCACGCTCCCCGCCGTCCTCACGGGCCTCGCCCTGATCGCCGTCGGCACGTTCTTCGCCCAGGCCACTGCCACCGGCTTCGTCGGCCGCGCCGCTACTGTCGACCGCGGCGCCGCGAGCGGCCTCTACCTCGCCAGCTACTTCCTGGGTGGCCTCGCCGGCAGCGCCGTGCTGGGAATCCTGTTCGACCGCCTGGGCTGGAGCGCCTGCGTCGCCGGCATCGGTCTTTCCCTGGCGCTCGGCGCGCTGCTGTCGACGCGGCTGGTCGTGAGTCGGCCCAAGGCGCCGGTGCGCGACGAACGCCAGCCGGCGCCCCTCCCGGCAGCCTTGTCCGAATGTCGTCGCGTGTCGCCTCGTAGGCCATGACCAGTGCGACAGGAACCTTGAGGCGCGTTTTGCTCTCATGAGTCGTTCGATCTGCGCCAAGGTGCGATCATGCTCCGCTTGCGCAGGCTCCGGCTTCGCCTTCATCTGACGACCTATCGACTGAGCGATTGATCTATCAGGCGGCTCGTGCCGCAACGATCTTGCGACGCTGAGCGGCCGACAAGCTCTTGGTTGCCATCTTGAGATCATACCAGCTTTGCAAGTTCATCCAGAACTCGGCGCTATTGCCAAAGTACAGCGCCAGTCTGACTGCGGTATCGGCGGTGATCCGTCGCCTGTCGCTGACAATCTCGGCGATTCGGTTGGACGATACGCCGATCGCCTGAGCCAGCTGACTCTGCGACAAGCCATACTCCGCGAGGAACTCATGCTTCAGCATATCCCCTGGTGTTACTGGAGCGTACTGAGCCTTAGCCATGCCAGACCTCAATGATAATCAACGACACGTACATCGAACGCGTCACCGTCGACCCATCGGAACCCGCCATTGATCGTTGATTCGAATGGAATGGAAGCCATCGAGATTGCCATGCGGCTTCTCCAAGCGGTTGGCAGGTGGAATACGGAGATCCTGAAGCCGTGACGCAACGTGAACTGCAACCAGCTTGCGTTTCGCTCGATCGGCGAATCCATGGAAGCCGCGAACCTCTTCGTCCTCGAACAGCGCTCGTGTTCGGCGGTCGCCAAACGACTTGATCATCGCTACGCACGATATCGCAACCCGCCCGGCGATCAACGATGCAGCTCATGTCAATCCCGTTGCCGGACGCCGCCAGATGCCACAGCCTGTTCCAGCGAGGCTCGTTCAAAGACCATCCTCCTTTCGGCCATCGGCCGGGGCGACACTTGACCTCGGGTGAGCGCTCGACAGACCGCGGGTGGAACAGTTGCCCGACCGCACCATGGCCCCATGAATTCGCAGTTCCGTCGTGCCGCACCTGCGCTCGGTTGGCTTTCGCCCGGTTTCAGCGTATCCACGGGGCCTACGCCAGCCGACCTACGCTGCCGGGCAGCTTCGGGAGGCCGGGCCAAACGACTCAACGCAGGCCGCCCGAAGCTCCGCTGGAGCGAAGGGGGATCAGGAGAACCGCAATGGCCGCCCAGGCCCAGGCAAGAGCCCCCGAGGTCGATCTCACGGTCGCCGAGCTGAAGAAGCTCTTCGGCGAGCGCGTCAGCACCGCCCATGCCGTGCGCGAGCAGCACGGCAAGGACATCTCGTTCCACGAGGCGCACCTGCCCGACGCGGTGGTGTTCGCCGAGTCGGCCGAGGAGGTGCAGCAGATCGTCCAGCTGTGCGCCCGCCACAAGACGCCGATCATCGCCTTCGGCACGGGCACCTCGCTGGAGGGCCATATCAGCGCGCCGAACGGCGGCATCTCGCTCGACGTCAGCCGCATGAACCGGGTGCTGGCGGTCAACGAGGCCGACCTCGACGTCGTGGTTCAGCCCGGCGTGACGCGCAAGCAGCTCAACGAGTACATCCGCGCCACCGGCCTGTTCTTCCCGATCGATCCGGGCGCCGACGCCTCGATCGGCGGCATGACCAGCACGCGCGCCTCGGGCACCAACGCGGTGCGCTACGGCACCATGCGCGAGAACGTGCTGGCGCTGCAGGTCGTGACGTCGGACGGCCGCCTGATGCGGCTCGGCCGCCGCTCGCGCAAATCGTCGGCCGGCTACGACCTGGTGAAGCTGTTCGTCGGCTCGGAGGGCACGCTCGGCATCATCACCGAGATCACCCTGCGCCTCTACGGCATCCCCGAATCGATGGTGTCGGCGACCTGCGCGTTCGACACGCTGGAAGGCGCGGTCGACACGGTGATCCAGACCATCCAGTCGGGCATCCCGGTGGCGCGCATCGAGCTGATGGATACCGAGACGGTCGACACGGTGAACAAATATTCCAAGCTCGACCTGCCCCTGAAGAGCACGCTGATGCTCGAGTTCCACGGCACCGAGGCCGGCACGAAGGAGCAGGCCGAGATGGTGCAGGCGCTCGCCGCCGAGAACGGCGGCAGCAACTTCGCCTGGACCGGCCAGGCCGAGGAGCGCAGCAGGATGTGGCAGGCGCGCCATGACGCGGCGTGGGCCGCCAAGTCGGCGAAGCCGGGCTGGGGCATGTGGGCGACCGACGTCTGCGTGCCGATCTCGCGGCTCGCCGAATGCATCCTCGAGACGCAGAAGGACATCGTCGCCAGCAAGATCTATGCGCCAATCGTGGGCCACGTCGGCGACGGCAACTTCCATCTCACCATGATGGTCGACCCCGACGACCCGACCTACCTGCCGCGCGCCGAGGCGCTCAACGATCGCATGGTGGCGCGCGCCCTGGCGCTCGGCGGCACCTGCACCGGCGAGCACGGCGTCGGCATCGGCAAGATCAAGTTCCTCTACGAGGAGCATGGCGAGGCGATGTCGCTGATGCGCTCGATCAAGAAGGCGCTCGATCCCGACAACATCATGAACCCCGGCAAGATCCTCGGGCCGATCAACTGAGGGGCTTGGCCGGGGGCAGGGCCCGATCCGGTCGACGCGAGCGGCCAACGCCGCACGCGTCTCGCCGTCCGGATGAAGCACCTGTCCCGGCGCGGACCCTGACATGAACAACCACAGGACAGGCGCCGGTCGCGCTCCGCGCGACGACTGTCGGGAGCCATCATGAACGAGCAGTTGCTGTCGACGCTGTACACCGCCTCGACCTGGGTGATCCCCGCCTTGCTGGCGATCACGCTGCACGAAGCGGCGCACGCCTTCGTCGCTTCCAGGCGCGGCGACCCGACGGCCGAGCGGCTGGGCCGCGTCACCTTCAACCCGCTGAAGCACATCGACCCGTTCGGCACGATCCTGCTGCCAGGCATATTGCTGCTGACCCACGCGCCGTTCCTGTTCGGCTACGCCAAGCCGGTGCCGGTGAACTTCCGCATGCTCAAGAATCCGCGGCAGGACATGGTGCTGGTGGCGGCCGCCGGCCCGGGCATCAACATCGTGCTCGCCCTGGCCGCCGGCGCGCTCGCCCATGCGGTGCCGCTGCTGCCGCCCGAGGCTACCCCGTGGGTGCTCGACAATCTCCGCAACACGATCCTGCTCAACGTCATCCTCGCCGTCTTCAACATGCTGCCGCTGCCGCCGCTCGACGGCGGGCGCGTCGCCGTCGGCCTGCTGCCCGACTTCCTGGCGGTGCCGCTCTCCAGGCTCGAGCCCTATGGCATGTTCATCATCATCGGCCTGCTGTTCATCCTGCCGCTGATCGGCAGCCAGATCGGCGAGAACCTCAACGTCCTCAACTGGCTGCTGTCGGATGCCTTCGACGTCGTCATCCGGCTCGTGCTGCGGGTGACCGGCAACTGAGCGGCGGCGAGCCTCGCGCGCCGGCCCACAAAGTAAAACGACGGTCCTTTCTTGCGGTCGGTGCGGTCGCTTGCGGTCGCAGCCTTTGGAATCAAGGGGTTGGACCGACCGCAAGCGACCGTTCGGCAAGGCCTCTTGCGGTCGCACCCGCCGTCTTGCGGTCGCAGCCGTCCGACGCCCGAACCGTCGCCGTGTCGCATCCCCCTGACTGGAGCGGCCGTGGAGATTGGGCCCGGAATCTTGCGTCACTTGCGTCATTGCGTCATCGGCCTTTGAAATCAAGGGCTTGGTGGTGACGCACCCGCAAAGCGTTGCGTCGGTTACGGGTTGTCTTTGCGTCGGTGCCAGCAATCAGGGTGAAGTCCTTCGAGGCGCGCGGAGATCGTCACGCCGGCTATCACGACGCCGCACGAGCGGGCAGAGCGGCCAGCGGCGTTGGCTCTCTTCTGCAGCCACGATCGTCTGTGCAATCACGTACGCTATCACAACACCGCGCGAGAGGTAGAAGGCCCAGCCGAACTGGCTCGCTCCTGCAGCCACGGCTTCGTGCATCAATTAGCGACTATATACTTGACGTAGCAGGCCCAGCCCCTAGAATGGCCGGCATGAGCACCGCCGACCTGACCAACCCCATCTTCACCGACGAAACCGCCGCTCGCGAATACCTGGAGGCTCAGCGCTGGCCCGACCATGTGTCGTGCCCTCATTGCGGCTCGGTCGAGGGCATCACGAAGATGCAGGGCAAGAGCCATCGGCCGGGCCTGTACCTGTGTGGCGCCTGCCGTGGCAACTTCAGCGTCACGGTAGGTACGGTCTACGAGCGCTCGCACATCCCGCTCCACAAGTGGCTGCTGGCTACGCATCTCATGGCGTCCAGTAAGAAGGGCATCTCGGCGCACCAGCTGCACCGCGTGCTCGGCATCACCTACAAGAGTGCTTGGTTCATGGCCCATCGCATCCGCGAGGGAATGAAGCCGGCCACTCCTGAGCCCATGGGTGGCGCTGGCAAGAATGTCGAGGTTGACGAAACCGACATCGGTAAGAAGGCGGACGTTCCGAAGCGCCGTGGCCACCAGCACAAGCACACCGTCGTCACGCTGGTAGAGCGCGGCGGTGTCGCTCGCTCATTCCATGTCGACAAGGCCAGCGCCAAGCAGATCGGCCCGAACCTCGCCAAGCACATCCGCCCGGAGACCACGTTGCAGACGGACGAAGCCAGGCTCTACATCCAACTCGGCAAGGAGTTCGCCGAGCACCACAGCGTCAACCATGTGTCGGACGAGTGGGTGCGCGGCACCGCTCACAGGGCTTCTACAGCGTGCTCAAGCGCGGCATGAAGGGCGTCTACCAGCATTGCGACGAACGCCACCTGCACCGCTACCTCGCGGAGTTCGATTTCCGCTACAGCAACCGCGCCAAGCTGGGCGTCAACGACAAGGACCGCGCCGACCGCGCCCTCAAGGGCATCGTCTGCAAGCGCCTGATCTATCGGCGGACTACCGGGCAGAAAACCGCTTCGCTGGAGTAAAGCGGGGTTGCGCCGCCTGATGGCGGCGCTTCTCGATGAAAGCTAGAAACGCTCGCGGCAGAACGCAACGTAGTCGGCTTGGGCGTCATCCATGGCGCGCTTGTACGAGGTCAATGGTCTCGGCTTTGCGTGCCCTGTCGAAGCGCTTCACAGCCTCTTCACGACGCCGGAACACCTTGTCCCATTCGGAATATTCAGCGGTCATCTTTCGGTGCCTTCTTGCGATTGAGGGGTGGTTGCTTCTTGGGTGACTTGGGTCGAGGCGGAGTCGCAAGCATCCGACGCACTACCGCCTCAAAGGCGGGATCCATTTTTTCAGGCTTCGCGTTCATGGAAATCTATAACTTGGCTGGGATTCGTGGGGTAAAGGCCGGTTGCCACTTCAACGATCCGGTCAATGGCCTCTCGTTCGCCCTCTCGATACCTTGGCACGATGATGTTGTTCTCGGCTCGAGTCCTTACTTTGCGTGTGAGGGAGTTGTCTTTCTCTAATAGGGCCACGACCTCACATGCCTCGCCACGCTGACGCGCCAGAACTTTCAACAAGATCGCTTCGTACACCTTCGGCTCTGACGCGCCAAAGAATAGGGCAACCGGCGCTCTGTTATCGGAGCGGATGACCATATCCGCCGGGTAATCCGCAAGCGCCGGCGAAACCGGCTTCTTCTCTTCCACAATGGCGCGGCCAGCGAGCTTCAACACAAGATCACGCGTCGCTTCCTCAACCCATGTCGACTCTGCTCGTTCGCGAGTCATGAAGAGCGTGTCTTGAATGCGAAGGAGCAGCGCCACGAACTTGAGTGCAGCGGCGGGCAATTCGGCGCGCCCAATCTCCGTTATCGCGAGTTCAGTCGTGTCTTCGTCGTAGGCCGCGCCGTACTCTTCCAAAAGATCGTCGAATGCCTGTTTGCGCGTCAGCACTTCAAGGTCGGCTCCCGATCCCTCAAGGTAAGGAACGGTGTTGCCGTCGTCCTGAATGCGCCACAAGCCAAAATCGTCAGGACCAATAATGTAGAAGCCGATTTGATCGCCGCCAACTCCGAGAAAGCCTGTGCCCACGGCGATGCCAGCCGGCACATGCCGGACCGTCAGGTCGCTACAGAAGGCTCTACACAGTTCGTCTTTCATGGTCCGACACCGAGATCGTTGCCCCTGTCAGTCTTGTCCAGTCGAAAAAAGTCAACGGTCAATTTGTACGCTTGTTGCTCGTCCAAGCCAAACGCCGTTCTCGGGAACGGAGGCGGCGGAGGTTCGAGCTTCACGGTGTGTGGGCTTCGCGCGAAACCGGCCGGAATCTTGGCGATGTCCGCCTCATTCGCGTGGACATGCCAGTTGCCATGCGTGCCGTGAAACTCAAGGATCGCCAAAACGCGCATGTCGCCGTTCTCGTCGGCGGCGCCAAGCATCGCGGAGAACTGCTCCAAGGGCACCGATAGCTGGACAAGAAGCCGACAGTCGATGCCACTGACGCTAAACCGGAGCGCCCGCCAGCGCTTGTTGCCGGGTCGGTAGGCGCGACTCCCGCGTTTCGATAGCGGAAAGGCGGCCCTCGGGATCGTCCCAGAACTCCAAGTTCCCGTTTCCATATCCCCCTTGGGGGCCGCCACGATATCGCGCCAGTTCACGGCCCGAAGCATAGGACGCGCGGAGTGAATTTGCACGCTCGCTGTTTTTATCGTGCCACACCACCTTTGGTAGCCACTACGTCAAGTATACAATCACCAATCAGTTGCACTCGCCCTCGAGCGGCAGTGTGTGCCGGATCCTCAAATGAAAAAGGGCCGGCGATGGCCGGCCCTTCGACATCTACGGGAAGCGAAGGCCCTACTTCGCCGCCTGCACCATGATCTCGACCTTGAGGCCCGGCGCGGCGAGCTTGGCCTCGACGGTGGCGCGGGCCGGCGCGTTGCCGGGGGCGACCCAAGCGTCCCACACCTCGTTCATCTGGCTCCAGGTCGAGATGTCGGTCAGCCAGATGTTGGCCGACAGGATCTTCGACTTGTCGGTGCCGGCCTCGGCCAGGAACTTGTCGATCTTGGCCAGGATCTGCGCCGTCTGACCCTTGACGTCGGCCTTGGCGTCGTCGGCGGTCAGGCCGGCGAGATAGACCGTGTTACCGTGCACGACTGCGCTGCTCATGCGCGGGCCGGCATTGATACGTTGCACCATCGTCCTCTCCTCTCCTCGTTGGGCTCTTGGGCGGCGGCGACCTTAGCAGAGGCTAGCGCGCCGCGACGACCATGATTTCGACCTTCATCCTCGGGTCGTTGAGTTGCGCCTGCACGGTGGCCCGCGCCGGCGTCTGGCCGGGCACCACCCAGGCATCCCACACCGCGTTCATCGCGGCGAAGTCGGCGATGTCGGCGAGCCAGATCACGGCGCTCAGGATCCTGGTCTTGTCGCTGCCGCCGCGCGCCAGCAGCGCATCGATCTCGGCCAGGGCCTGCTTCACCTGCCCGGTGATGTCGAGCGAGGTGTCCTCCGGGATCATGCCGGAGAGATACATGCGGTCGCCGAAGACGCTGGCTTCGCTGAGCCGCGGGCCGGGGTCGATGCGGACGATGGATATGGTCATCAGAACTCCTTTTCATTTTCCTCCCCACGCAGTGGGGAGGTGTCGCCGCCTGCCCTGAGCGAAGCCGAAGGGTCATCGGCGACGGAGGGGTCATGAGCCTCAGTGAGCGCGTTCGCTTCGCGAGCCGCGCTGAGCTCAACCCTCTACCATGGCTCATGACCCCTCCGTCGCGTATGACGCGACACCTCCCCAGCGAAGCTGGGGAGGATTCATGACGTTACGCCCGCTCTCGAATATCCGAGAAGCGAACCTTGGGCGAGCGCTCGGAGATGTAGCCCAGTTCCCAGGCGTTGCGCGCCAGGAACACCGGGGAGCCGTCGCGGTCCTCCGACATGCCGCCGCGGTTGGCCGACATGAAGGCCTCGAGATCGGCCTTGCTGTCGGCGGAAATCCAGCGCGCCGTCTCGAACGGCGCCGGCTCGAGATCGATCTTGACCTGGTACTCGGCTTCGACGCGGGTCTTCAGCACGTCGAGCTGCAGCTCGCCGACGACGCCCACGATGTGATCGCCGCCGATGATGCGGCGGAACACCTGGGTCACGCCCTCCTCGGCGAGGTCGTCGAGCGCGCGCTTGAGCTGCTTGGACTTCATCGGGTCCTCGAGCTTGACGCGGCGCAGGATCTCCGGCGCGAAGTTGGGGATGCCGGTGATCTTGATCGCCTCGCCCTCGGTCAGCGTGTCGCCGACCCGCAGCACGCCGTGGTTGGGCACGCCGATGATGTCGCCCGGCCACGCCTCGTCGACGATCTCGCGCTCGCGGGCGAAGAACAGGATCGGCGAGTTCACCGACAGCACCTTGCCGGTGCCCATCTGGATGAGCTTCATGCCGCGGCGGAACTTGCCGCTGCACACGCGCATGAAGGCGATGCGGTCGCGATGGTTGGGGTCCATGTTGGCCTGGACCTTGAACACGAAGCCGGTGACCTTGGGATCGACCGGATCGATCGGCCGCGGCTCTGCCGGCTGCGGCCTGGGCGGCGGCGCCCACGCGGCCAGCGCGTCCAAAAGCTCGCGGACGCCGAAATTGTTGTAGGCGCTGCCAAAGAACACCGGCGTCAGATGCCCGGCCCGGTAGGATTCCAGGTCGAAGGCCGGATAGCCGGCGCGCACCAGCTCGACCTCCTCGGCCAGCCGGTCGTCGGCGATGGTGTAGTTCTCGATCACCTCGCCGATCCGGCTGCGGTCGGCCGTATCGAACACCAGCATGCGATTGCGTGCGAGGTCGTAGGTCCCCTTGAACGCCTGGCCCGAGCCGGTCGGCCAGGTCATCGGCGCGACGTCGAGGGCCAGCGTCGAGGCGATCTCGTCCAGAAGCTCGATCGGGTCCTTGGCCTCGCGGTCGAGCTTGTTGATGAAGGTGATGATCGGCACGTCGCGCAGGCGGCAGATCTCGAACAGCTTGCGGGTGCGCGCCTCGATGCCGCGGGCGGCATCGATCACCATCACCGCCGAATCGACGGCGGTCAGGGTGCGGTAGGTGTCCTCGCTGAAATCCTCGTGGCCCGGCGTGTCGAGGAGATTGAACACCGCGCCGCCATACTCGAAATGCATCACCGAGGTGGTCACCGAGATGCCGCGCTGCTGCTCGATCTTCATCCAGTCCGAGCGCGCCCGCCGCGCCTCGCCGCGCGCCTTGACCGCCCCCGCGACATGGATGGCGCCGCCGAACAGCAGCAGCTTCTCGGTCAGCGTCGTCTTGCCGGCGTCGGGATGGGAGATGATGGCAAACGTCCGCCGCAGCCCGGCCGGATGGCCGGCGAGATGGGCGTCGAACGCGGGGGAAATGGCGGAATCGGGCACGGGCGGGTTTCCAGCGGAGTGCGAGGCATAGGCATCAAATACAAAGGAACCTCATCCTGAGGAGGCCGCGTAGCGGCCGTCTCGAAGGATGGGCCACACGGGAGATCGCTGGAAAAGCGATGTCGCAACCCCCTTCACTGTCGCCGACCCTTCGAGACGCGGCCCTCCGGGCCGCTCCTCAGGGTGAGGGTCCCGTAATCTTACGACTAAAGGAGTGCGCGGGTTAGCCGAGGGCCGTCGGGGCGTCAATCACGCAATTGCCGGTGAGCCCGAGCGAGGGAGGACGGCGCACCCATGCGGCGTATGGTCTCCCTTGTGCTGCGGGGCACGGCTCCTAAATCACGCCACAGCCATCGCCATCCCCACAATCGATTGTCGACAGCCTGGCCGGACGGCCGGCGGAGGCGTGCTTTGAGTGCTTTGAGGAACGAGATCGTGCAGTCGGTCCACCATTGGACCGACGAGCTGTTCAGCTTCAGGACGACCCGCGACAAGGGTTTCCGCTTCGCCAGCGGGCAGTTCACGATGATCGGCCTCAGGGTCGACGGCAAACCGCTGCTGCGCGCCTACTCGATCGCCAGCGCGCATTACGACGACACGCTGGAGTTCTTCTCCATCAAGGTCCCCGACGGCAGGCTGACCTCGCGGCTCAAGGACCTCGCGCCGGGCGATGCGATCCTGGTCGGCGCCAAGGCCACCGGCACGCTGCTGCTCGACAGCCTCACGCCGGGCCGCAACCTCTACCTGCTGGGCACCGGCACCGGGCTCGCGCCTTTTCTCTCGATCGTCCGCGATCCCGAGGTCTACGAGCGCTTCGAGAAGGTGGTCCTGGTGCATGGTTGCCGCCATGTGCGCGACCTGGCCTACCGCTCCAAACTCGCCGACGAGCTGCCGGCCGACGAGATCCTGGGCGACCTGGTGCGCGACCAGCTCGTCTACTATCCGACCATTACCCGCGAGCCGTTCCGCAACCGCGGCCGCATCCCCGACCTGATCGAGAGCGGCACCCTGGCGCGCGATGTCGGATTGCCACCGATCGGCAAGGAGCACGATCGCTTCATGCTGTGCGGCAGCGTCCAGATGCTGGCCGACCTTCGCGTCCTCCTGGAGGGCACGGGCCTCGGCGAAGGCAGCACGACGGTGCCCGGCGAGTTCGTGGTCGAGAAGGCGTTCGTCGACTAGAGCGAGCTCTTGTTTGGTCGAAGCACCAAAATGCGACCTCACCCTGAGGAGCGGCCGCAGGCCGCGTCTCGAAGGATTGGCCGAAGCACGTCTGTTGCCGACCCTTCGAGACGCGGCCCTCCGGGCCGCTCCTCAGGGTGAGGTGTTCTTTGGTGCTCCAACCGAGGAAAATCTCGCTCTGGATTCGAGCACAATCTTACCACCTCATGCTGAGGAGCCGCGCACAGCGCGGCGTCTCGAAGCATGTGCAACAGGCAACGCCTTGGTACCCATCCTTCGAGACGCGCCCTGTGGGCGCTCCTCAGGATGAGGATATTGGTGTTGCCGTTAGTCAACCCTGCACGACAGTTGATTGACGTGCAACTGACCCTCATCGATCACATCAGCCCTCGAGTTCCTCGCGCAGCATCTCCAGCTCCAGCCATTCGGTCTCGGCGGCGTCGAGCTCGGCCTGGGCGGCGTCGAGGCGGCGGGTCTTGGCGGCAAAGGTGGCGGCGTCGCGGCGATAGAGGTCGGCGTCGCCCAGCGCCTGCTGCAGGGAGCCGATCTCGGTGTGCAGGGCGTCGATCTTCCTTGGCAGCTCGGCGAGCGCGCGTTCGCGCTTGTAGCCGAGCCGTCGCGCCGGGGTGGCGGACGCCTCGGGACGCGCCGTAGCGGCGGCAGGCGCCTTCTCGCGCCGTGCCGTCGTCGCCGGAGCCTCGCGCGGGCCGCGCTGCGCCACGTAGTCGCTGTAGCCGCCGGCATACTCGATCGCCGTGCCGTCGCCCTCGAGCGCGATGGTCGAGGTCACCAGCCGGTCGAGGAAGTCGCGGTCGTGGCTCACCAGCAGCACGGTGCCGTCATAGTCCGACAGCGCCTCCTGCAGGAGGTCGAGCGTGTCGGCGTCGAGGTCGTTGGTCGGCTCGTCGAGCACCAGCAGGTTCGAGGGCGCGGCCAGGGCCTGGGCGAGCAGCAGGCGGTTGCGCTCGCCGCCCGACAGGGTGCGCACCGGCTGGCGCGCCTGCTCGTCGCGGAACAGGTATTGCCGCAGGTAGCTCATGACGTGCATCGGCCGGCCGCGCACCGAGAGGTGATCGTTGCGGTCGGCCAGGGTGTCCCATGGGGTCTTGTCCGGATCGAGCCCGGCGCGGCGCTGGTCGATGACGACCGGCACGAGGTTGGCGCCGAGCTTCACCGAGCCGGTGTCGGGCTCCAGTTCTCCGATCAGCATGCGCAGGAGCGTCGTCTTGCCTGCCCCGTTGGGGCCGATCAGGCCGATCCGGTCGCGGCGGAAGATGCGGGTCGAGAAATCGCCGACAATGGTGCGCTCGCCGAAGCGCTTGGAGATGTTGCGCACCGTGATGGCGAGCGAGCCCGACTGCTCGGCGGCACCGACCTCGATGGTGGCGCGCCCGACGGCGCCGATCTGCTGCTGGCGCTGCCTGCGCAGCGCCTGGAGCTGGCGCAGGCGACCCTCGTTGCGGGTGCGGCGGGCGCGGATGCTCTTGCCTGCCCATTCGGTCTCGCGCTCGATCAGGCGGTCGAGCTTGTGGCGCTCGGTCGCCTCGCGCTCCAGGATGTCGCTCGACCATTCGTCGAACGCCGCGTAGCCCTTGTCGAGCCGGCGCACGATGCCACGGTCGAGCCACAGCACGGCGCGCGCCAGATTGTCGAGGAAGCGCCGGTCGTGGCTCACCAGCACGTAGGCGCCCTTCCACGCGGCGAGCTTGTCCTCCAGCCACTCGATGGTCGGCAGGTCGAGATGGTTGGTCGGCTCGTCGAGCAGCAGCACGTCGGGCTCGGCCACCAGGGCACGGGCAAGGGCAGCACGGCGCGCCTCGCCGCCCGAGAGGGTCGCCGGATCGAGCCCGCCGTCGAGCCTCACTTCCTCGAGCAGGGCCGCGACGCGGTAGTCCGCCGGCCCGTGCGAATCGACGAGCGCTGCGGCGACATAGTGCGCGACGCTGGGATAACCGGAAAAATCCGGTTCCTGCGGCAAGGTGGCGATGGTGACGCCGGGCTGGGCGAAGCGCGTCCCTGAATCGGCGATCGGCTCGCCCGCCAGGATGCGCAGCAGGGTCGACTTGCCGGCGCCGTTGCGGCCGACCAGGCTCAGGCGCTCGCCCGGCGCAATGCCGAGCTCGACGCCGTCCAGGATGACCTGGCCGCCGAGGCGGTAGCGGATGTCGGAAAGCGCGAGAAGAGGGGGATCGGCCATGGTCGAGGGGCGTTGGGGAGGCGTACATGACCCAACCTGTCCACATCGGCAAGAGCGCCAACCGGCGCTAGGATCGCGCATGCTGCGTGTCGTCGAGGAACCGCGGCGCATCGAGCGCGCCATCAAACGCCTGCAAAGCGCCCTGAAGGGCGTGCCCGCCCGCGGCGTTCGCCTGACGTGGCGCGGCGGCGAGCTCACCACCACCATCCGGTGGATGCGCGACGAGGGTTTCTGGTGGGCGCTGGAGTCGCGCACGGCGCGCGGCAATGGCGCCGCCAGCCGCTACGCCCTGCTGCTCGGCCATGCGCCCGACGCGCCGGCGCGCCGCGAAAGCGTCACCTGCGAGATCAACCTGCTGCGCGCCGGCGCCGACCGAAGGCTCGCCGGGCTGATCGCGAGCGACGATTCGGGTGCGCTCTATCTCGTCCATTCCGGCCGCATCGGCGGCGCGCGTCCGGGCCGCCGCAAGGCCGGCTTCCGGAGCTTCCTGTCGGATGGGGTGTGGTGCCCGCTCGCCTGGCCGGACGGCAAGGAAACCGAGGCGCTGGTCGTGGCGCCGCTCGACAGCCCGCGGTTCGCGCGCCTGCTCGGGAAGTTCGTGAAGTCGGTGCGCAGCTTCAAGGCCGGCGAGACGGGCGCGGCTCGGACCGGCCTCTGCATGGCGCCGGCGGCGACCGACTCGGCGCGCGTCGCCTGCGACCGCCAGCTGGTCGACGGCGCCCTGCACGAGGAGCTGGCCAAGCGCGGCCTGTTCGGCGGCGACGCCAACCTGTTCACCTTGCGCGGCGAGCTGCCGCGTCCGCTGTTTGCCCTGGTGGCAGACGGCCGGCCGGACGAGCTCGCCCTGGCGGTCGGCTCCCTGTCGCTCGCCGCGGCGCGCGGCGATGCACGGCTGCGGCCGATCCTGATCGCGCCCGCCGCTCTGATCGATTCGCACGACGCCGCGCTGCAGGCCCTGCCGTTCGCCTGCGTGCGCTACCGCTGGCGCGGTGCCCGCGCGGTGTTCGACAATCTCGACGCCGCCCTGGCGTAGGATCCGCGAACATGGTGATGGGTCTCAACACCGGCCTGTGGGTCAGCGCCCAGGTGCGATTGTGCGATCTCGCGTTCATCCCGGCCACCGTGGTGCGCCGCGGCGATCCCGATGCCGGCACGGTGCTGCTGAAGCTCAACCGCTTCGAGGCCGGGGTCACCGTGTATACCCAGACCAGCACGATCGACGACGCGCCGGCGTGGAGCCGGGGCACCGGAGCAGCGCCCGTGGCGGAGGCCGAAGCGGACGCCTACATCGCCCGGCAGGTCGCCCGCGATCCCGATCTCTGGGTGCTCGAGATCGAGGACCGCAGGGGCGTCTACAAGATCGACGGGAAGGTCGTGTGATCTTCCCGGGGAACTACCGTGCCGTGTCGAGCGTGATGCCGGCCTGCCGCATCTCGGCCAGCATCCTCGCCTTGCTGCCATCGAGGTCGATGGCGGCCGTCGCGGGCTCGACGACGGCGACCTCGAAGCCTGCCTGGCGGGCGTCGAGCGCCGACCAGGCGACGCAGTAGTCGAGCGCCAGGCCGCACATCACCAGGCGCGAGAAGCCGCGCTCCTTCAGGTAGCCGTCGAGCCCGGTGCGCGTGACGCGGTCGTTCTCGCGGAAGGCCGAGTAGGAATCGATGCCGGGATGAAACCCCTTGCGCACGATCATCTGCGCCTTGCCGATCTGCAGGTCCGGGTGGAAGGCAGCGCCCGGCGTGTCCTGCACGCAGTGGTCGGGCCACAGGGTCTGCGGGCCATAGGTAAAGTCGCGTGCGCTGAAGGGAGCGGCGCCGGGCCACGCGCTGGCGAACGAGGCATGACCCGGCGGATGCCAGTCCTGCGTCAGGACGACGTGATCGTGGTGCGCGATCAGCCGGTTGACCAGCGGCACGATCGCGCTTCCGCCGGGAACGGCGAGCGTGCCGCCGTCGCAGAAGTCGTTTTGCATGTCGATGACGATCAGGGCTTCGGTCGGCATCCTGCTGGCTCCATCACGGGGGCGCGATATCGCCGCGGCTCAGCTCTTCCCCGAACGCCGCCGACCAGTCGTCGAGCCCGCCCGAATCGATGGCGCCGCGCAGGCCGCGCATCAGGTCCTGATAGTAGTGCAGATTGTGCCAGGTGAGCAGCATCGCGCCGAGGATTTCCTCGGCGCGGATCAGGTGGTGCAGGTAGGCGCGGCTGTGATGGCGGCAGGCCGGGCAGGCGCAGTGCTGGTCGATCGGCCGCGGGTCGTCGCGATGGCGGGCGTTGCGCAGGTTGAGCTCGCCGCGGCGGGTGAAGGCCTGCGCGGTGCGGCCGCCGCGGGTCGGCAGCACGCAGTCGAACATGTCGATGCCGCGCCGCACGGCGCCGACGATGTCGGCCGGCCGGCCCACGCCCATCAAATAGCGCGGCCGGTCGGCCGGCAGCATCGGCAGGGTGATGTCGAGCACGGAGAACATGGTCTCCTGGCCTTCGCCGACGGCCAGCCCGCCGACCGCGTAGCCGTCGAAACCGATGTTCGTCAGCGCCGCGGCGCTCTCCGTGCGCAGCGCCGGGAAGACGCTGCCCTGCACGATGCCGAACAGGCCGTAGCCCGGCCGCACGCTGAACGCCCGCTTGCCGCGTTCCGCCCATTTCATCGACAGCCGCATCGACGCGGCGGCCTCGGCTTCGCCGACCGGCCAGCTCGTGCACTCGTCGAACGACATGGTCACGTCGGCGTCGAGCAGCTTCTGGATCTCGATCGAGCGCTCGGGCGTCAGGCGGTGCTGCGTGCCGTCGATCGGCGAGCGGAAGGTGACGCCGTCGGCATCGAGCTTGCGCAGCTCCTTAAGCGACATCACCTGGAAGCCGCCCGAGTCGGTCAGGATGGGCCGGGGCCAGTTCATGAACCTGTGCAGCCCGCCCAGCATCGCGACCCGCTCTGCGCCGGGCCGCAGCATCAGATGATAGGTGTTGCCGAGGATCATCTCGGCGCCGGTCTCGGCGACCGACTGCGGCATCATCGCCTTGACCGTGCCGGCGGTGCCGATCGGCATGAAGGCCGGCGTCTCGACCGTGCCGTGCGCGGTGCCGATGCGGCCGCGCCGGGCGCGGCCATCCCGGGCCAGCAGATCGAACGAGAGGCTCATCGGTGCAACAGACAACAATCGCCGTAGGAATAGAAGCGGTACCGCCGGTCGATGGCGTGCGCATAGGCCGCCTTCATGCGCTCGAGCCCGGCGAAGGCCGCGACCAGCATGAAAAGGGTCGAGCGCGGCAGATGGAAATTGGTCAGCAGCAGATCGACCGCGCGGAAGCGAAATCCCGGCACGATGAAGATGTCGGTCTCGCCGGCCCAGCCGGCGATCGCGCCGTCGTGCAATCGCGCGACCGTCTCGAGGAGGCGCAGCGCGGTCGTGCCGACCGACACGATCCGGCCGCCGTCGGCGCGCGTGCGCTCGATGGCGCGGGCAGTCTGGTCGGGCACCTCGCCCCACTCGGCATGCATGGTGTGCGCGTCGGTGTCGTCGGCCCGCACCGGCTGGAAGGTCCCGGCGCCGACATGCAGCGTGACGCCGGCCGAGGCAACGCCGGCCTCGCCGAGCGCGGCCATCAGGGCGGGCGTGAAATGCAGGCCGGCCGTCGGCGCCGCCACCGAGCCGTCGCGCCTGGCGAACAGCGTCTGGTAGTCGGCGCGGTCCTGCGCGTCGGCGATACCCGATCGGATATAGGGCGGCAGCGGCACCGCGCCCGCCCGTTCGAGAGCCCCGAGGAAGGCGGTGCCGCTGGTGTCGAAGGCCAGCACCAGCGAGCCGTCGGCGTTCTTGTCGTCTACTGTCGCGGCGAGGCCTTCGGCGAAGGCGAGCCGATCGCCCGGCCGCAGGCGCTTGGTGGGGCGGGCGAAGCAGAGCCAATGGCCGTTCCCCAGATCGCGGATCAGCAGGGCCTCGACGGAAACGTCCTGGCGTCCCGATGTTCCCGGCCGCACGCCCTGCAGGCGCGCCGGGATCACCCTGGTGTCGTTGAACACCAGCAGGTCGCCGCGGCGCAGCAGGCCCGGCAGGTCGCGCACGCAGCGATCGTGCAGGCCGTCCGGCGCCAGATCGAGCAGGCGCGCGGAATCGCGCGGCTGGACGGGGCGCTGGGCGATCAGCTCGCCGGGCAGCACAAAATCGAACAGGTCGACTCGCATGGGGAGATCAGGTCGCTTCCGGTTCTCCTCTCCAGCGTCATCGCTGGGGAGGTGCCCCCGTAATCGGGGGCGGAGGGGTCATGGGCCGGGAGCGCGCCACTCCGTGGCGCTCATGCGGCATGTGATCAACAAGAGCGCCACGGAGTGGCGCGCTCCCGGCCTATGACCCCTCCGTCCGCGAAGACGCGGACACCTCCCCAGCGAAGCTTGGCTTCGCTGGGGAGGCGAACTTGCGTCAGGTCTGGCCGATATCCATCACCACCGCGTCCGAATCGTCGGCCGGCGGTTCCATGCCGGGATCGGCCAGGCTGACGAAGCGATGGACGCCGCCGACCATCTCGCGCTTCACGCGGGCCCGCGTCTCGAGGCAATGCAGGTGCGCCAGGGTCTCGGCGAAGGCGAACACGATCTGGTTGTTGTCGAGATGGCGCGGGAAGAGCACCGGCACCATGTCCCAGCCGGTCGCGCCCTCGGCGCCGCGATGGGCGATGGCGGCCGCCATCTCGTTCATGCGCGCGTCGTGATGGGCCACCAGCTGATCGAGCCTGGTGTGCAGGCCGATGAAGGGAAAGCCGTGCGAGGGCAGCACCAGCGCATTGGCCGGCAGGCGGCGGAAGCGCGAGAAGCCGTCGAGGAACCAGGTGAGCGCATCGGCGCGCGGCTCGTTGGGCCACACGCCGACATTGGTGCTGATCTTGGGCAGCACCTGGTCGCCGGCGATCAGGACGTTGAGCTCGGGGCACCACAGCGAGGCGTGCTCGGGGGCATGGCCGCGGCCCACGATGACGTCCCAGCGATGGCCGCCGAGCGTGATGGGATGGGCATGGATCAGGCGCTGGAACGAGGTCGGCAGCGGCCCCACGCCCTTGGCGTAGCCGCCCTTGTGGCGGTGGAACAGGCCGATCTTGTCGGCCGGCACGCCGTTGCGCGCCAGATGGGCGGCGCGGACATCCTCGTTCTCGATGAAGTCGTTGCGGGCGGCGACCGCGCTCATGTACTCGCCGAGCGTCATGAAGAGCTGGGCGTCCCAGCGCTCGCACAGCCAGCCCGCCATGCCGACATGGTCGGGATGCATGTGGGTCGCGATCACGCGCACCACCGGCTTGCCGCCGAGGTCGGCCGCGAAGATCCGCTCCCACAGCTCGCGCGTCTGCGGCATGTTGATGCCGGTGTCGACGATGATCCAGCCGTCCTGTTCCTCGATCAGCCACAGGTTGATGTGATTGAGCTGGAAAGGCAGCGGCATGCGCAGCCAGTGGATGCCGGGCGCGACGTTCTTGATCGTGCCGGGCTCCGGCACGTCGCCGCAGGGGAAGCGCAGTTGGGCCAGCAGGCGCTGGGCGAAATCGGGTGAATCGAGCATGCGGTCACCCTAGCCACAGATGCCCGCCAGTGTCACGGCTGCGAACCGATGGCCCGCCATGCGATATCGCGACGGCAGAACCCGTCTGGCCAGTCGATCAGGTCGACGGCGCGATAGGCCCGGTCGCGTGCGATTTCCACGGTCGGCCCGAGGGCCGTCACGTTCAGCACACGCCCGCCGTTGGCGAGCACCCGCGTGCCGTCGGCGCGGGTCCCGGCGTGGAAGATCTCGACGCCCTCGACCCGGGCAGCCGCGTCCAGGCCGCGAATTTCGCTGCCCTTCTGGTAGGCGTCGGGATAGCCCTTTGCCGCCATCACCACGGCGAGCGCGGTCTCGTCCGACCAGCGTAGGTCGAAATGGCGCAAGCTGCCGTCGGCCGTCGCGATCAGGGCCGGCAGGATGTCGGATTTCAGGCGCAGCATCAGCACCTGGCATTCGGGATCGCCGAAGCGGCAGTTGTACTCGAAGATTTTCGGCCCCTGGGCGGTGATCATCAGCCCGGCATAGAGGACGCCCTTGAACGGCGTGCCGGCCTCGGCCATGGCGCGCACGGTGGGCAGGATGATCTCGTCCATGGTGCGCTTCTGCATGGCCGCATCGAAGATCGGCGCCGGCGAGTAGGCGCCCATGCCGCCGGTGTTCGGTCCCTTGTCGCCGTCGAAGGCGCGCTTGTGGTCCTGGGCGCCGATCAACGGCAGGGCGTGCTCGCCGTCGCACAAGGCGAAGAAGCTGGCCTCCTGGCCGACCAGGAACTCCTCGATCACGACCGAGGCGCCGGCCGCCCCGAAGCGGTTGCCCGACAGCATGTCGCGGGCCGCCGCGACCGCCTGGTCGACGGTCTCGGCCACGACGACGCCCTTGCCGGCCGCGAGGCCGTCGGCCTTGACGACGATCGGCGCGCCGCGGGCCTCGATGTAGCCCACGGCCTTGTCGAGCTCGGTGAATCGTTCATAGGCGCCGGTCGGGATGCCAGCCTGGCGAAACAGATCCTTGGTGAAGCCCTTCGAGCCCTCGAGCCGGGCGGCCGCGGCCGAGGGGCCGAACACCTTGATGCCCGCCTCGGCCAACCGGTCGGCGAGGCCGGCGACCAGCGGCACCTCGGGCCCGACGACGACGAAGTCGATCTGCAGGGTGCGCGCGAGCGCCACCTGGCCCGCCAGATCGTCGGCCGCGACGTCGACGCAGTCGGCGACCCCGGCAATGCCGGCATTCCCCGGCGCGCAGTAGAGCTTGCTGCAGAGCGGCGAGGCGGCGATTGCCCAGCACAGCGCGTGCTCCCGACCGCCGCCCCCTACGACCAACACCCGCATGATCCCAACCCCTTGAAAATCCGTGGCCGAATATCCGAGATGCCGACAGGCTTCGGGTGCCGACCGGGCCTGCAGCGAGATGGACGCTCCAAGATGGCCCCCGGCACGCGATGGAGCGCTTGCTTCGTCGCAGGCCCTAAGACCATGAAACCAACCGGGCGCAAAGCGGAGTTTTCGGACGGGGTGGACAAGCCTGCAGCGACCCACAGGCATCCGTTTACCTGCCGCGATGTGCCGGTATAGCTTCGGTGCCATGGAATCAGCCGCGCCCGAGCAGGCCGTCAGCAACGTCCCGGAGTTCACCGTCTCGGAAATCTCCTTCGCGCTGCGGCGCGAGATCGAGACGACGTTCCCGCGCGTGCGCGTGCGCGGCGAGATCAGCCAGCCGTCATTCCCGCGATCGGGCCATTGCTACTTCCGGCTCAAGGACGAGAACGCCGTGCTCGATGCCGTCTGCTGGAAGGCGACGATCCCGCGGCTCGGCCTCCGGGTCGAGGAAGGCCTGGAGGTGATCGCCACCGGGCGGCTGACGACCTACGCCGGCTCGTCGCGCTACCAGATCATCGTCGATCGGGTCGAGCTTGCCGGTGCCGGGGCGCTGCTGAAGCTGCTCGAGGACCGCCGGCGCAAGCTGCAGGCCGAGGGCCTGTTCGACGCGGAGCGCAAGCGGGCCCTGCCGTATCTGCCGGAGGTCGTGGGCGTCGTAACCTCGCCCAGCGGCGCAGTGATCCGCGACATCCTGCACCGCCTGGCCGACCGCTTTCCACGCCATGTGCTGGTGTGGCCGGTCGCCGTGCAGGGCGACAAGGCAGCCGGCGAGGTGGCGGCCGCGATCGACGGCTTCAACCGGCTGCCGGTCGACGGGCCGGTCCCGCGGCCCGACGTGCTGATCGTCGCGCGCGGCGGCGGCAGCCTGGAAGATCTGTGGGCGTTCAACGAGGAGGTCGTCGTGCGCGCGGCCGCCGCGTCGACCATTCCCCTGATCTCGGCCGTCGGTCACGAGACCGACACCACCCTGATCGATTTCGCATCCGACCGCCGGGCACCGACGCCGACCGCGGCGGCGGAGATGGCGGTGCCGGTGCGCGCCGATCTGATGGCCGAGACGCTCGACTATGCCAAGCGCCTGGTCGGCGGGGTGAGCCGCCTGCTGCGCGAGCGTGGCGTCGAGCTCGCCGGGCTGGCGCGCGGGCTGGGCGATCCGCGCCGGCTGCTCGAGGAGCGCCAGCAGCGCCTCGACGAGCGCGGCGAACGCCTGGCGCTTGCCGCCCGTCAGCTCGTCGAGCGCCGCGCGCAGGCGCTGGCGGCCGCGCGGCTGGTGAGCCCGGTTGCCGTGCTGCTCGCCAAGCAGCAGGCGTTCACGAGCGAATCCCGCCTGCTCGACAGCGCGATGAAGCGCTACCTCGGCGACGCGCGACAGAAGATCGAGCGTACCGCCGACCGGGTCGATCAGCTGGGCGACCGGCTGCAGCGCTGCACGGCCGAGTTCCTCGAGAATCGCCGGCGGCGGGTCGAGCAGGCCGACAAGCTGCTCGAGAGCTATTCGTTTCGCTCGGTTCTCGCGCGTGGCTTTGCGCTGGTGCGCGACCAGGACGGCCATCCCGTGCTGGCCGCCGCCGGGCTCGCGGCCGGCGACACGCTCGCCATCGACTTCACCGATGGCCGGATCGGCGCCCGCGTGACCGACGGCGCCGGCG
>JALHMO010000042.1 GCA_022844015.1 Reyranella sp.
CGCTCATATCTCATGAGCGAGCGGGACGCTCGCGGTCCGGAAGAGTCTGTGGCACGCCTCAAATAATGACCGACCCCATCGTCGTCACGCCGGTCGACGGCAAGGCCGAGCTGAAAGCCTTCATCGACCTGCCCAAGCGCCTCTATGCCGGCCACAAGGGCTATGTCGCCCATCTCGACACCGAGCGGCGCGAGGCCTTCTCGCCGAAGAAGAATCCGCTGTTCAAGCATGTCGAGGTCGGCTTCTTCCTGGCGCGCCGCGCCGGCCATGTGGTCGGCCGCATCACCGCCCAGGTCGATCGCGCCTACCTCGAGCGCTACAACGACGCGACCGGCCATTTCGGCTGCCTGGTGGCCGAGGACGATCCGGCGATATTCGCCGCGCTTTTCATCGCTGCCGAGCAGTGGCTGCGTGCGCGCGGCATGAAGCGCGTCACCGGGCCGTTCAGCCTCTCGGTCAACGAGGAAGTCGGCCTGCAGGTCTGGGGCTTCGACAGCCGGCCGATGCTGCTGGTGCCCTACGATCCGCCCTATGCCTGCGGCCGCGTCGAGCATTGCGGCTTCGCCAAGATCAAGGACGTGTTCTCCTACGACTACGACGTCCAGAACGCGCCGGAGACGATCGGCGCCAAGCTGCTGGCGCGTGCCGGCTTCGCCGGCCGGGTCCGTGCGCGCACCGCCAACATGAAGATGTTCGACGCCGAGGTGCGCACCCTGGTCGGCATCTTCAACGACGCCTGGAGCGACAATTGGGGCTTCGTGCCCTTCACCCAGGCCGAGATCGACCATGCCGCCAAGGCGTTCGGCCCGGTGATCGTGCCCGAGCTCGCCGTGTTCGTGGAGGTCGACGACGAGGCGGTGGCCTTCATCGTGGCGCTGACCAACCTCAACGAGGCGACCGCGGAGTTCGACGGCCGCCTGTCGCCAATCAACCTCGTCAAGCTGGTCTGGCGCATGCGCGTCGCCGGCGTCGGCAGCACGCGCGTGCCGCTGATGGGCGTGAAGAAGAAATACCGCAACCATCCGCTGATGGGCGCCGGCCTGGCCATGATGGCGATCGACCATCTGCGCGCCAACGGCAAGCGGCTCGGCAAGACCAGCGCCGAGCTGGGCTGGATCCTCGAGGACAACAAGGCCACCAACAACATCATCCGCTCGGTCGGCGGCGTCCACTACAAGACCCACCGGATCTACGAGAAGATGCTGGGGTGAAGGTCCGGCACCGCTGCACCGAACTGTACGACCTCATCCTGAGGAGCCGCGCGCAGCGCGGCGTCTCGAAGGATGGGGATCAGACACGGTGCCCGTTGCCCATGCTTCGAGACGGCCGCTACGCGACCTCCTCAGCATGAGGTTAGTGGGTCGCGGAAACTGGGTCGGCCACCTGCCGAACTCGTCGCAAGTAGGACTGGCGAGGGCGCGCCGTTGAGTTCTCCCGCCCACTCCCCCTCCGCCTTCGCGCCGCTCGCCATCCGGGCGTTCGCCCTCCTATGGACGGCCAGCGTGCTGTCGAACACCGGCGGGTGGATGCAGACGACCGGGGCGGCGTGGGAGATGACCAGCCTGACGCAGGAGCCGATCTTCGTCGCCCTGCTGGCGGCGGCTGGCACCCTGCCGATGTTCCTGTTCTGCTTCTTCGCCGGCATCCTGGCCGACCGCTTCGACCGGCGGCGCTACATCATCGTCTGCCAGGTCTGGATGATGGCCGTCGCCGCCACCCTGGCGCTGCTCGCGTACCTGGGCAGGCTCGACCATTGGAGCCTGCTCGCCCTCAGCTTCTGCATGGGTCTGGGCAACGCCATGAACGCGCCGGCCTGGCACGCCGTCGTGCCCGAGATCGTGTCGGGCCCGCTGCTGCGGCCGGCGATCGCGCTCAACAGCGCGGGCTTCAACCTCGCCCGCACCGTCGGGCCGGTGGTGGGCCAGATCCTGCTCGGCCTGGTCGGCGTCTTCCTGCTCTTCGCCATCAACGCCTGCACCTACATCGGCGTCATCCTCGCCATGGTGGCCTGGCGCCGGCCGGCCGACGCACAGGCCGGCCACCGCCGCGAGAGCTTCGGGCAGGCGGCGCGGAGCGGCATCGCCTTCGTGCGTGGCTCGGGCGAGCTCAAGGCGGTGTTCGCCCGCGGCCTCTGCTTCTTCGTGCCCGGTATCGCCATCAGCACGCTCCTGCCCGTGATCGGCCGCTTCGAGCTAGGCCTCGACGAGTTCGCCTTCGGCATCCTTTATGCCGTGTTCGGCGCCGGCGCCGTGGCAGGCGCCATCCTCATGCCGACGCTGAACCGCCTGCTCAGCCCCGACCGCGCCAACATCTGGGCGATGGGCCTGCACGCCGCGACGACGCTGGTCGCGGCGCTGGTGATGACGCCCTGGGTCGTCGGCGCCTGCATCGCCGTCACCGGCGCCTGCTGGATCACCGTGATCGCCAACAACAGCACCGCCGTGCAGTCGATCCTGCCCAACTTCATGCGGGCGCGCGGCATGGCGGTCCACCAGATGGTGTTCTTCGGCGCCATGGTCGCGGGCTCGCTGTTCTGGGGCAAGCTCGCCACCCTGTTCGGCACGCAGCCGGCGCTGATCGCCTCGGCGGTGGCGCTGGTGCCGTTCACCATCCTCGCCGCCTCGATCCGGCTGCCGGGCTCGTCACTGCCGCGCCCCTGACGCGGCCGATCATTCGCTGGGACCGCGCCACTCCAGTGGCGCTCATCGGGTGTGTGACCAGCAGGAAGAGCGCCACTGGAGTGGCGCGGTCCCAGCCACGAGTCTCTCGGCCGCGCTGCCGCGCGCCAGCCACGCTTTTGTGCCCTTTCCACCACGAGACAGGGCAAAAAAATCGTGGTGGCGCAGAATCCGCTTGTATCAGCGTCGATTAGTTGTAGATAGCAAACCAGACGCCCACGCACGTGCCGCTGGCCCTTAGTGGTTACGCAACGACGGAAAGTGTTCTTTTTGGCAGTGCCGGCTGAGGCCGGGTCCGGAAGGGAGCTTCTGATATGGTTGCTTGCCGCGCGGGGCGCGTTCCCCGCTATTATGTATTTTGCCCGGTCCTGAACCGGGCCACCACCACCGCATCCACCCCGAGGCTCTCGAGTCCGTCGAGTATCGGCTGACGTACGCTGCCTGCGGGCACCGTACGTCGCGTCGGCGGGTCGCACGTTCGACCCGGCCGTCGCCGATTCGTCGATTCAGCATGACTTGAGTGAGCGGGACCCCCCCAGCGATGACCGAGCGTATTTTTCGTTATCTCCGTGAGCAGCAGCCCGAGACGCCTTGCCTGGTGGTCGATCTCGACGTGGTCGAGAGCAACTTCCGGCGCATGCGCGAGCTGCTGCCGGCGGCCCACATCTTCTATGCCGTGAAGGCCAACCCGGCGCCGCAGATCCTGGCGCGGCTGGCCGGCCTCGGCTCGAAGTTCGATACCGCGAGTCGCGGCGAGATCGAGTTCGCGCAGGCCACCGGCGTGTCGATGGACCGCGTCTCCTTCGGCAACACCATCAAGAAGGAAAAGGACATCGCCTGGGCCTGGCAGCAGGGCGTGCGGCTGTTCGCCTTCGACAGCGAGGCCGAGCTGCAGAAGCTCGCCCGCTCGGCGCCGGGCGCGCGCGTGTTCTGCCGCGTGCTGGTCGATTGCGGCGGCGCCGAATGGCCGCTCAGCAAGAAGTTCGGCTGCGCCCCGGAGATGGCCAAGGATCTGCTGCGCAAGGCCAAGGAATGGGGCCTCGATCCCTACGGCCTGTCGTTCCATGTCGGCAGCCAGCAGACCGATCTCGAGCAGTGGGACCGTGCCCTCGGCCAGGTCTCGCAGATGTTCTTCGCGCTCGCCGAGGAAGGCGTCGACCTGCGCATGGTCAATCTCGGCGGCGGCTTCCCGGCGCGCTATCGCGCCGAGGTGCAGGGCATCGAGGCCTACTGCGAGGCGGTCGGCCGCGCCCTGGTGCGTCACTTCGGCAACCGCATGCCGGAGGTCATCATCGAGCCCGGCCGCTCCATGGTGGGCGACGCCGGCGTGATCCAGAGCGAGGTCGTGCTGGTCTCGCGCAAGGCGGCCAACGACCGCAAGCGCTGGGTCTACCTCGACATCGGCAAGTTCAGCGGCCTCGCCGAGACGATGGACGAGAGCATCAAGTACCGCCTGCGCACCAGCCGCGACGGCACGCGCGTCGGGCCGGTCGTGCTGGCCGGGCCGACCTGCGACTCGGCCGACATCCTCTACGAGAAGACCGAGTACAAGCTGCCGCTGTCGCTGAAATCGGGCGACAAGGTCGAGATCCTGTCGACCGGCGCCTACACGACGACCTACTCGTCGGTCGCCTTCAACGGCTTCGCCCCGCTCAAGGCCGTCTGCATCTGACCCTCCCCACGAGGCGACGAAGCGACGGGGCCGTAACGGCCCCGTCGCCGTTTCGGGCTCCATTCATGCTCCTCTCCCCCACTTGGGGGAGAGGTTGGGTGAGGGGGTTGCAGGTGGTACCCGCCTTCGACGCCCCCTCACCTAGCCTCTCCCCCAAGCGGGGGAGAGGAACATGAGTATCGACTGTCTCGTCCTGACCCCTTAGGACGCTCTCCAGCCACGAACAGGGACCGCGCAATGGCCAAGAAGCTCTCCGGCAACAAGAAGCACATCGACTTCAAGGGTCGCATGGTGATGATCGGCTTCGGCTCGATCGGCCAGGGCGTGCTGCCGCTCCTCCTGCGCCATATCGGCATCAAGCCCGGCCAGATCACCATCATCTCCGAGGACGACCGCGGCGGCCTGCCGGAGACCAAGCGCTACGGCGTCGAGTTCATCAGGAAGCGGCTGACCCAGGCCAACTACCGCCAGATGCTGGCCGGCCGGCTCGCCAAGGGCGACTTCCTGGTCAACCTCTCGGTCGAGGTCGCCTCGACGGCGCTGGTCGAGCTCTGCCAGGAGAAGGGCGCGCTCTACATCGACACCTGCATCGAGCCGTGGCCGGGCGGCTACACCGATCCCACCCTGTCGGTGTCGCGGCGCTCCAACTACGCGCTGCGCGACACCATGCAGAAGCTCGTCCCGAAGTATCGCGGCGGGCCGACGGCGGTGATCGCCCACGGCGCCAACCCGGGCCTGGTCTCGCACTTCGTCAAGCAGGCAATCATGAACGTCGCGCGCGACACCGGCGTGAAGGCCAAGCCGCCGACCACGCGCGAGGGCTGGGGCGCGCTCGCCCGCCGTCTCGGCATCAAGGTGATTCACATCGCCGAGCGCGACACCCAGGTCTCGCCCAGACCCAAGGAGGTCGGCGAGTTCGTCAACACCTGGTCGATCGACGGCTTCGTCTCCGAGGGCAGCCAGCCCGCCGAGATGGGCTGGGGCACGCACGAGAAGGCGCTGCCGCGGGACGGCGCGCGCCACAGATTCGGCTGTGACGCCGCGATCTACCTCAACCAGCCCGGCCTGCTGACGCGGGTGCGCACCTGGACGCCGCTCGAGGGGCCGTTCCACGGCTTCATCATCACCCACAACGAATCGATCTCGATCGCCGACTACTTCACGGTGCGCGAGCGCAACCGGGTCGTCTACCGGCCGACCGTGCACTACGCCTACCATCCGTGCGACCAGGCGATCATGTCGATGCACGAGATCTCGGGCAAGAACCTGCAGCAGCAGAAGCGCCAGCGCCTGATCGTCGACGAGATCACCTCGGGCCGCGACGAGCTCGGCGTGCTGCTGATGGGCCACAGGAAGGGCGCCTACTGGTACGGCTCGCAGCTCGACATCAAGGAGACGCGCACCTTGGCGCCCTACAACAACGCGACCTCGATCCAGGTCTGCGCGCCGGTCCTGTCGGGCATCGTCTGGGCGCTCGAGAACCCCGACCGTGGCATCGTCGAGGCCGACGAGATGGATTTCGCCCGCAACCTCGAGATCTGCATGCCCTACCTCGGCCCGGTGGTCGGCAAGTACAGCGACTGGACCCCGCTGCAGGACCGCGGCCGGCTGTTCCCGGAGGACATCGACAGGAAGGACCCGTGGCAGTTCAAGAACTTCCGCGTGACCTGATTTGTTTCGAGATCAGCGTTCGCCGCACTTCGGCGGTCCTTTGCGGGCGCTATCACGTAGAAACCTGGCTTGTTCAAGTCATGGACTTGAAGCCTGGCCTGATGAAATGCTGCTGCCATGCATGGAACGTTGCGGGCCGCCTGATTGTAAGTCGGGGCGTTCTTGGTCCCTGATGACAAGCCGCTGTACATCTTGGCTTCGACGACAACAAATGGACTAGCATCCGGCTGGAGTCGCAGTCCGGCCTTCGTAACCGGGACGAAGTCGAAGTGACCGATGACAGCGTCCACAGTCGCAAAGCCCTCACCAAGGGGATCGGCTCGGCGTCTCGGGCGGAACGGCGAGGCGAGAAGGGCTTCCGAGAACCAGCGAGCCCCTTCAGCGAGGCACAAGGGGCCTCCTTGAAGCCTACGCCCTCCAATCAAGGGCTGCGAGAAAACTCAACTTTCGGCGACAACCTTGGTTCCCTCCGTCGTTTCCTGTTCCAGCAGGTGGGCCGCCCTTGGGACACGGTCTTCGGCAAAATCTGTCGGCAAGCGGGTTACGACAGCGCGACACACCCATCTGCATTGCCTTATCCTGGATTTCGTTTCCTGCGCGTCGAGATCGGCCCGAAAGGCGAGCCTCGTGTGAGCGGGGGCGGTGGCCCAACCATACCGCCAAGCCCTCTTCGTCGAGTATCGCACGCACCAGTTTCCGAGGGTTTGACTCGAAACCTCTTCCCACGTCAGCCGCACGGTTCGATAGCGGCGGGCTTGGCCCTTTGTTACCCGCAAGACGCCAAGCCGGGCCTCGAAAGAGGCGAGTTCCTCGCCGGTCCCACCATGCCTCCACACCTCCAGACAGGTGACGGAGAGCACCCGAATCAGGGCGACAAGGTCGCTCGCCGCCAGAAGATCGGCGGGAGACATGGGGGCTGGGACCGCCCAAGCCGGCGAAGGGCAAAGCGCGAGGAGCACGACCAGAATGAGACAGGCGACCGACATGGCTGCAAAGTCCTTCTGCGGCGGCGAGAGGCGAGCTTGCTTCCCCTCATCCTCCGGCGGGACACGACTTCAGCAGTTTGCCCAAGGCATCGCCGGCGCCGGCCACCGCGACCGTCAACTCCGCTCGCGTCGGAGCGACCGTCGGGAGGCTGCCTTTGGCGTCAATGCTGAGCGCTACCTCGTCGAACTCGCTCATTTTCCGCGCAAGCTCGAAGACCTTTCCGCCGGTGACGCGCGCCGTTGCGAAAGTGGGCGTGTCCTTTTGGTCGTATCGGCCCGATAGCAACATGCCCTCCGACCGGCGGCCGAAAAGCCCGAAAACCCCGGTCTTCCGCAGCATGAGATCGATCACCGCCTCCGCCCCGGCAAGTTCCTTCCAGGCCAGCGAAGGCGTGGTGACCCAGAGCGATGGAGTCGCTCCGCCGCCGCATTCCAAGCCCATGCGGGTCCCCGCCTTCGCGGAATAGACCTTCCCGGCCGGACCGGCGCGTTCCTCGAACGTCCAGTCCGCCGCCGCTCCCAGCCCCGGAACGGCGGTGACCGTCATCGTAGCGAAGAGCACGGAGACAAGTCGGCGGGTCATCTCGTGGGTTCCCTTGCAATGGATGAGGGTCGGGGGAGGGGAGGTTCAGGAGCAGGTTTTGGCAAAGTCCAGAACCATTTTTCGGCCGTTGGTGTAATCGCCTATCACGGAAGCCGATGATATATGCCAGGGAGCGCCTTCAATGGAGAACGTGACCCCGACACGATGTGTCGCTGTCTCCAGAAACGAGAGGATACGCGGCGTCACCCGGATCACGGCGGTCAATTGACCTTGATGGTATTGCGGAGCGCCAATTATGGCATCGTCCTCAAGGGGAAATTCTTGAAAGACAACCCCCGACGCGACGAGGAGAGTCTTGGTTCGGATCCTGAAAGCAGGTAGCGGCAAACCCTTGGACGTAATTTCGTGGGCGACGTACTCTTGGAGTCTTCGAGAGAAGTGAGACGCCCGCATCGTGAGTTCCTTCCGGCCGAGGCTCAACGTCCGGCAGCCGAACTCCATCACATGCCTCCCGTCCCTGTCCTGGATGACGCCCCTTGCTACAATCGCGCCGTTCTCGGCCACGATCTCCCATCGGGTCTGGCTGAAGGGTGTTGTCACACGCAGCGCGTCGAGCCTGTCGAGCGCCAGGATGTTCATGCCCGCACCGCCCTGCTTGACCATTTCGCTGAGAAGCGCGGGATCGGCACCCATCCCGCGCACGAACTCCAGCAACGCCGCGCTCATGATCTGTGCTCTGTCCATGGCATCAGGATCTGGACGACCGCTCGGATCGAAAAAACGATGCACGCCGTAGAGGCCTTTTCCAGCAAAGCGCTCGACGCCGCCCAGGAAGGCGAAAGCGCACGCGCTGAAACAGATACCTTGCTGGATATCAATCCAGTGAAAAGGCTGCCCGGGAATGCGCTGGCTTGGACTTGCGGCGCCGATCGAGGTGTTCAGTTTGCGTTCGCGGATCAACCCACCGAGTCTCAGCGCCTCAGACAGGGACCCACCGGGCGAATGGAAATAGACGATGGTACCCGGAGGCAGCGGCTGCACGTTGAGCTTTGTCCGCAATCGCTCAGTCGCGCCGACGTCGATCCTGCCTTCGGCGAGCACCGACCAGCCCGGCTCGTCCCGGATCTGCTGATTCCCCCGGACATCGAAGGTCATGATCTCCGCCGCCGCCGGGAGGTCGGCCGCCACGACGGCGATGACCAGCGACAACAGGAAAGATCTCCACCGACGCGCTGCGTTCACGCCCCCTCCAAGTAAGCCCGGACTCGAACCGGAGGCCCGCGGAAGCCTTCGGCTCAAGGCACTTGAAGCTTAACCAAATTCGCGCGTATCGTCTCATTGGACAGCCTCTTTTTTGCGCCGAGATTTCATTCCACAGGAATTGAGAGCTCATGAAAAAGTTCATTTCAGCGGGGCTTGTGTTTATGATGGTTTGCGGTTTGCAAGCTTCGGCGCAATCGCGCGTTGAAATCCTGCCGCGGGCGACAACGCCCGCCGACCCGCTCAACCTGGAAGATCTCCAAGGCGGCTTTGACCTCGCTCCCCGCCCGCAGCAGCAGCAGCCCACGAGCGTGCCGAGCGCTGGGCCGAAGCCGACGGCGGGGTACCCGCGGGGGTGGAGCAATGAACTCTACAATGGCTTCTTGAAGGCTTTGGCCGCCAAGAGCCCGCTGATCGTGATGTTCACGCAATCACCCTGCGGATGGTGCGTCGTGCTTGCCACGACGATTGATGCTGATCCGCGCCTGCGACCCTTGCACGCGAAGGCGGTGCTGGTCGCCGTCGACCCCGCGCGCGACGAGGACGACAAAGGCAACGTTCTTCAGTTGCAGAAAGATCTGAAAGTGACCAAGTTTCCGGCGGTTGTGGTGCTGGATGTTGCCCCCAATGGAATGAGGGAGCGCGGACGTATTGTGGGTGCGTTCCCCGCCAACGAGTTCCTTAGCAACCTTGCCCAACTTCTGCCGCCCGACGCGGCGAGAGTAATCTCGGCAAAGTAGTTGCCGTTTTGGCGGCTGTGTTTCGCAAGCTTGGGAACGATTGGGTATGTACCAAGGTTCGAGGCTCGGACGCCGGCGCCACGGGTGCCCCGGCCCCCGGCGAACACCAGCCAGGTTTTGAATCGCTTGAGGAAGGCGAGGCGCCCGCCAGGTCTTCGAAATCGAGTTCGTGGAGGATCATGGAATTGGCCGCGAGCAGTTCCTCGTGTATCAAGCCGTTAACTTTGGACACCGGCGCGGCCGCGACATCGAGCGAGGCGAGCTGGGCCGAAATCGCGTTGCGCCTCGCCTGTCGCGCGTTCAAGCGTTCCTCCTGTCAGGGACCGATCGTCCGGGACGGTCCAATGGCAAGGTAGATGACGACTCCGGCCATGGAACTCGCCAGCAGCAAGGGAATCATGCCGATCCTGCAGCGGAAGATCGCCACCGCGGCGGCAAGCGACAGCACCAGCGACAGCATATCGACCGAGCCGAGCACCGGCAGAAAGGACGCACCGAGGAAACGCATCGGCGTCTGATGGGCGAAAAGAACGTGCGGGCCGAACCACACCGCCAGATTGAGGATCACCCCCACCGCCGCCGCCGTGACGGCGCCCAGGGCGGCGCCTGACGGCTATTAGGTGCTGTTGGGTGCGGATTCTGAAGGAAGTCGGCCACCGGTTCCAATTTGAAGTCGGCCACCCTGCTGATGGCGGGCGCTGGATCCTGGCGGGCTCGCCCGAAGCCGCGTCGGCTTGGCGCAGGCCGCTCAGCAGGGGACTGCCAGCCGAGAGAGTGCCGATGTGTTGTGTCAGGGAGATATTGCGACTCAAGGCCGAGGGGTTGAGTGGTCGGGCGATCGCGCGCAGCGCGCGCTTGGCCCGCAGCACCGTGGGTGACTATGCAGGCCGTGCGGCAGCGGCCGGGCTGAGCTGGCCGTTGCCGGAAGAGCTGACGGACACCGCGCTGGAGGCGCTGCTGTTCGTGCGCGGCGGCCCGGCGGTGGGGGCGCGACGCAAGCCGGAGCCGGATTGGGCGGGCCTGCATCGCGAGCTTCGCCGGCCCGGTGTGACGCTGATTCTGCTGTGGCAGGAGTATCGGGCGGGCGAGCCCGAGGGCTACGGCTACAGCCGCTTCTGCGAGCTCTACCAGTCGTGGGAGAGCCGGCTGTCGCCTGTCATGCGCCAGATCCATCCGGCGGGCGAGCGGCTGTTCGTCGACTATGCCGACCAGACCGTCGAGCTGGTCGACGGCCGCACCAGCGAGATCGGCGCCGCCCGGGTCTTCGTCGCCGTGCTGGGAGCCTCCAACTACGCCTACGCCGAGGCGACGCTTACGCAGACGCTGCCCGACTGTATCGGCGCACATGTCCAGGCCCTCGCGTTCTTCGCCGGCAACCTGCCCTGAGCTTGCCGAAGGGTGCCGCGGCAGATCGTGCCCGACAACCTCAAGGCCGGCGTGCCGAAGGCGAACTGGCACAAGCCCGGGCTGAACCCGACCTACCAGGACTTCGCCACCCACTACGGCACGGCGATCCTGCCGGCTCGGCCGGGCCGGCCGCGCGACAAGGCGAAGGTCGTCGGCGTGCAGGTCGTCGAGCGCTGGATCCTGGCCCGCCTGCGCAACCAGCGCTTCTTCACGCTGGGCGAACTCAACGGCGCCATCGGCGCGCTGCCAGCAACTCGAGGCGCGCATCACCCAGCGCACTGTCGAGCTGTTCCACAATGGCGAGCGCGTCGCCTGTCATCTGCTGGGCGGTGCCCCGCGGCCGCCGGGCGCTCCAATCGCCAGCTCATCGCCAGGCTGCGTCATGCCAAGCTGCGCCAGCGCGCCACCATCGAGGATATCGACTGGCGCGCGCCTCGCTCGCCGGGCAGCCGGGGAACGCGGGGAAATGCTCGCCTTCGCCCACATACCCACCGCCTCTGCCGCCGTCCCGAGCTTCGGCGCAACAAGAAAAACCATGAGAGCAGATCGCAAGGTCAGCTTGACCACTCAACCTGCGCGATGGCTCCGCTGAGCCGCCAACCGGCCTAGAAGATGCAGTCCGCCCGCGCGCTGGCCGGGATGGGATCCGCCGGCATGTCGAGGCGGCAGTGATAGTCGAAGGCGGCGCGCCAAGGCGCGCCTATGCGTACCTTCGCCTGCACGGGCAGGACGACGCGGCCGCCACGGCGGTCGATCTGCTGGCGGCCATAGCTGATGATGCTGCCGTCCGGAAAGTACGCCTCGAACACGCCGTGTCCCGCCGTCGAGGCGAACTCCAGGGTGAGGACGGCGCCGTCCAGGCATTCGAAGCGTGGGCCGCTCTTCAGGATGCCGGTTTCCGTGGTCTTGCCTGCGGGCCCGGAGATCGTCCATTGCGTGGTCGAGTGCTTGCGCGAGGACTCTCCCTTCAAAGTGCCGCAGGTCATCGTACTCGCGGCCAAGGGCGGCGGGGACTGGCCATGCGCCGGACCCGCGAGGATTGCCGCCGCCAGCAGCACGCCAACTCTTCTCATCCGCCCATGCTAGAGCGATTCGCTGATCGCTGAAACCGTACGGCAAGGCCGGAGGGGCGGCTCCGCCCCGCCCGTCAGGTCGCCGCCTCTCCACTTTTTCATCCAGCGGCTGGACGAAATCACGCTCCCGTAACGCCGCGCGGACGATCGGCTCCATGGTCATGGGCTTGAATAGCCCCATCGAGATCGACCGGAGGCCCCTGATGGAAGCCCTGCTGGATAACATCGCGTTCGTCCTCTTCGTGGCGGCTCAGCTTCTCGCTGTCGTCGCCGTGCCCGCCATGCGCTTCGACAACGGGATCTCCGAGCCCCGTCCGCAGCGCCACCGGCCGGTCGGCCGCTCGCCGTCCCCCGCCGACCTGTGATACTGCGCGAGGTCGCCGCCGTGAACGACGCCCCTTGGCGCCTGGGACGATCGGCTGGCGAGATCGCCTCGACAGGCCCGGGCTCGTGGGCGCGGCGGGCTGCGAACGAGCTGGTTGGTCTCGCCTGGTCGCCCTTGGTCTGGATCCTTCTCGGTCTCTTTGCCCTGGCCGAGGTCGGCAACTGGCAGATCGCCGAGGAGATGGACCTCGTCTGCGAGCTGCTCGAGCGGGGCGAGATCGCCTCGGCGCCGCCTGGCCTGTCGCGGACGGAGATCGACGACATCTGCCGCAACCGCAGTCCCCGGGACCTCTATCGGTCGCGATAGCCGGGCCCGAGGCGCCGGCGTGGTGCGGGCTCTTTCCCTCGGCCCGCGCCACGCCGATCAGCCTCGCTTCTCGCGGCGGAAGATCATGCCGCCGTGATGCAGTTCGTCGTCGCACATGAAGACGCCGTCGACCGTGAAGCCGGTGTCGTCCCAGCCGACCCTGCCGATGCCCGTGGTCTACGAGCCGTCGATCTGCCTGATCGCGTAGGCCCGCAAGCAGGTGTCGCTGGGCGACCGTCTGCCGGTCTACGATGTCGGGCACGTGGTTGCGTCGGTAGACATGGCGGTCGTCGGATTGGTCATCGGAACCAGCCGCGCCGCACCCTATCTCTGCCTGCAGTCGTTTCGGTAGCGCGGTCGCACCGTCCGCAGGACGGCCGACAGGCCCCCGCGCTGAACCGGAAGACCTTGCAGCATCAATAAAGAAACTTGCGCTTCGGGTCGCGTGGAGCGAGGTTGGATTGCCGTGGCCGACGGAACGCGGGGAAGGTAGCCCACATGATCCGAATTTTGCTCCTGGCAATACTCGTCGCTCTGCTCGGGGTGCCGGCGCACGCCCAATCCACGCCCGCGCCGCCGCCGGCGGGCATGACGCAGCAGCAGTTCGATGCGCTGGTCGATGCGATCAGCAACTCGGTCACCGAGAAGCTCAAGGCCGAAGGCGCGACGGCCCCCGCCGCAGCGCCGGCCAAGCCAGCTGCCGCGGACAGCAAGGGCAGCAAGGGCAAGCCTCCGCCGGGACCCAAGATCGTCAAGATGCCGCCGAAGGAAGGGCCGAACGCCTTCACGGTGTTCTTCGAGCGGGCCGGCGCCGTGCTCGGCGCAACGCCGGTGATGTTTGGCCAGATCGCGTCGATTCCCGACCGCATCGATCGCGCCGCGGCACAGGGCGGCCGCAGCCTGGGCGGCTTCCTCGTGCTGTTGTGCATCATCGCCGCCGTGGCGGTGGCGGCCGAGGCCATGCTGCGCCAGGTGCTGGCGCTGCCGCGCCGTCGGCTCGCTGCCAAGACCGCGCCCGAGTTCGGCTGGCAGTCGCTCGCCAGCCTCGCGGCGGTGGCGGCGCTCGACGGGCTCGGCGTCCTGGTGGTCTGGCTGGTCTGCCACGCCGCGGCGGGCGCCTGGTTCGCCGGCGGCGGCCCGCAGGACAGGCTGGCGGTGGCGGTGCTGACGGCGATCTGGGAATGGCGTCTCTTCGTCCTGCTGTTCCGCATCGTGCTGCAGCCCGACATGCCGGCCGCGCGCCTGTGCGCCGTCGGGGATCACGAGGCCCGCGACATGTACCGGCGCATCTCGGCCGTGCTGCTGCTGATGGCGGCGGGACGCCTGCTGATGGCGGTCCTGCGCGCGATCGGCACCCCTCCCGAAGCGCTGGCGAGCTATCAGATTCTGGCGGCCACGATCTATCTGCTCGCCTTCCTGTGGATGACGTTCGGCTCGCGCGACGCGGCGCGGCAATGGTTCGGCGGTCTCGGCACCGCGGCGCCGGCCATCGGGCTGGTCGGGCGCTACTGGATTCCCGCCGCGCCGCTGTTCCTCGCCGGCCTCGTGGTCACGCTGGACTACGGCGCCATCTCCGGCAGGGCGAATGTCGGCCAGGCGATGGCGCTTACCCTCGAATTGGTGGTCGGCTTGCTGCTGTTCGAGACTTTCATGCAGGCCGTCGTGCGGCGCCTCGATTCGCAGCTGGTCGGCCTCACGCCGGCCAGCAGCGCGCCCAAGCTGCCCGACGTGGTGGCGCGTTGCGTGCGCGTCGCGGTGCTGATCGGCGTGGTCGTGGCGATCGCCCAGAGCTGGGTGGTCCAGGTCTTCGGCCTGGTCGACGAGAGCGGCTGGGGCGAGCTCACCAGCTCGTCGCGCACCGCGGCGATCACGCTGTTCATCGCCTTCGTGCTGTGGGAGCTGTTCAAGTTCGCCACCGATCCCTACATGGAGCGCAAGAGCAAGGATGCGGCTGCGGCGATCGCCGATGGCGACGCCCCTACCGGACCGGCCTCCCGGATCAGCACCATGATGCCCTTGCTGCGCCGCGCCGTGGCGGTGCTGATCGGCCTCGTCGCCGTGATGATCGCGCTCGGCGATTTCGGGGTCGACATCACGCCGCTGATTGCCGGCGCCTCGGTGTTCGGCATCGCAATCTCGTTCGGCAGCCAGACCCTGGTGCGCGACATCGTGTCCGGCCTGTTCTACCTATCGGACGACGCCTTCCGCGTCGGCGAGTACATCGATGCCGGCCGCGCCAAGGGCACCGTCGAGGGCTTCACCCTGCGCTCGATCAAGCTGCGCCATCAGAACGGCCAGGTCCATACCATCCCGTTCGGCCAGCTCGGGCAGATCACCAACTTCAGCCGCGACTGGATCACCACCAAGTTCAACCTGCGCTTCGCCCGCGACACCAACCTCGAGACGCTGCGCAAGGCGTCCAAGAAGATCGGCGCCGAGATCGCCGAGCTGCCGCAGTTCAAGGACGAGATCCTGGCGCCATTCAAGATGCAGGGCGTCGCCGACATCGTCGACAACGCGCTGCTGGTGCGCTTCAAGTTCACCGCCCGGCCGGGCAATCCCTCGGCCATCCAGCGCGAGGCCGTGAAGCGCCTGTTCGGAACGCTGCCGGGGCTCGGCATCGAGTTCGCCAAGGAAGGCGCGCGGGTGGTGCTGCAGACCTCCGGGCCGGTCGATGCCGTCCAGCCGCGGCCCGACGGCACGTCGCCGCCCGAGCCGCCGACCGCGCCCGGCAAGCCGGCGCCCGCGCTCGCCGCCAGCTGACGAGTGCGGTTGCGGCGCGGCGGGCGCGCCACGGCGCGTCGGTGCGCTCTCATCCGGTGCCCCTCATCATGTGCTTGCATCGCAGTGGCTCATGGCTCCCGCCGCAGCGCCGTTCCATGAGCGCGGAGGTAGCGCCAGCATGCGCGACACACTCTCGCGATCCGGAAGAAAGCCTATGCGCGTTGCAACTATCGATCGCCGGGACGCTGCCGGCCCTGGCCGGCGATCGAGCGGCAACACTGATCGTATCGACTTGCGGAGACAGGACCCGGGCGCTCTACTGCTCTCGGGGGAGGCTCGAATTTTGCTTCGGTGACGGGTAGGAGGGGGCAAACCATGCTTCAATTCAGGAAATCAGTGACCGCGCTCGCCGTGTTGGCCAGTGCCTGTGGAGCGTTCGGTGCGGCGGCGGTGCCGGCGAGCGCGCAGACCACGCTCAAGGCGGTGATGAACTCGGACGTGAAGATTCTCGATCCAATCTGGACCACCGCCTACGTCCAGCGCGCCTTCGGCTACATGGTGTGGGACGTTCTGTTCGCGCTCGACGACCAGTATGAGGTCAAGCCGCAGATGGTCGACACCTGGAGCGTGTCGGACGACAAGCTGACCTGGACCTTCACCCTGCGCGAGGGGCTGGTGTGGTCGGACGGCAAGCCGGTGACGGGTGAGGATTGCATCGCCTCGATCAAGCGCTGGGGCGCCCGCGATTCGATGGGCCAGAAGATGATGAGCTTCGTCGCCGGCTTCGAGGCGGTCGACGCCCGGACCTTCAGGATGAAGATGAAGGAGCCCTACGGCCTGGTGCTGCAGTCGCTCGCCAAGCCGTCGTCGAACGTTGCTTTCATGATGCCCAAGAAGACGGCCGACACCGATCCCATGACCCAGATCAAGGTCGAGGACGTGATCGGCTCCGGCCCGTTCGTCTTCGTCGCCAAGGAGTGGAAGCCGGGCGAGAGGGTCGTGTTCCTGAAGAACACGACCTACAAGCCGCGCGCCGAGCCGCCGTCGGGACTGGCCGGCGCCAAGCTCGCCAAGGTCGACCGCATCGAATGGGTCTGGATCCCCGACGTGCAGACCCAGATCGGCGCCCTGCAGAACGGCGAGATCGACATGCTGGAGGCACCCAGCCTCGACATGCTGCCGCTGCTCGCCAAGGACAAGAACATCAAGCTGTTCAACTACAACAAGCTCGGCAACCAGTACGCCTTCCGCTTCAACGCGTTGCACAAGCCGTTCGACAACCCGAAGATCCGCTATGCCGTCTCGGTGGCGCTCGGCCAGAAGCCGTTCCTCGAGGCCACCATCGGCGATCCGGAATACTACCAGGTGTGCAAGCCGATGTTCGTCTGCGGCACGCCGCTGGCCACCGACGAGGGCATGCAGGGGATCCTGAACCAGGATGCCGCCAAGGCGCGCGAGATCCTGAAGGAGGCCGGCTACGACGGCACGCCGGTCGTGCTTATGCAGTCGACCGACCTCGGCGTGCTGACCAACATGGCGCCCGTCGCCAAGCAGCAGATGGAGGCGGCGGGATTCAAGGTCGAGATGCAGTCGATGGACTGGCAGACCCTGGTCGGCCGACGCGCCAAGAAGGACCCGCCGGACAAGGGCGGGTGGAACGCCTTCATCACCGGCTGGGCCGCCGCCGACATCTTCAACCCGGTGATGGCCGGCTTCTTCAACGCCTCGTGCGACAAGGCGATGTTCGGCTGGCCGTGCGACCAGACGATCGAGAAGCTGCGCGACCAGTTCGCCAAGGAGACCGACCCGGCCAAGCAGAAGCAGATCGTCATCGACCTGCAGAAGTACTGGGTCGAGAACCCGACCCACATCAATCTCGGCCAGTACCGTCAGCCCTTCGCGCTGCGCACCAACGTCGAGGGCGTGATGCAGGCGCCGGTCACGGTGTTCTGGAACATCTCGAAGAAGTAACGGCGCGCGTTTCGTCGACATCAAGGTCCTCTCCCCCGGAGGGGGAGAGGTCAGGTGAGGAGGCGACCGATGTGTCGCCCCCTCACTCTGCCTCCGGCGGGGCGGGCACCCGCGTTTGTCACAAAACCTCCGTCATCCCGACCGAAGCCGAGCGTAGCGCCTGCCCTGAGCGCAGTCGAAGGGAGGCGGAGTGGAGGGACCTTTCTTGTTGCGGCATCGGCAAGAGAGGTCCCTCGACTACGCCGCCCATGAGGGCGGCTCCGCTCGGGATGACGGCGATATGCCGTATGCGAATGCCCTGCCCTGGCGGGGGGACAGGAGAGCAACGCCGCGATTGGACGCCGCGAATCGCACGGCACACACTGCGGCGATGACGGAGTCCTACCGCGTCACGGTCCCCTACATTTGGGGCTACCAGGCCGAGCTCAATCCGCTGCGCGCGCGCCTCGTGCTGCTGCGGGCCGGTATCCGGCCACCGGCCGTCGGGACCGCGTGCGAACTGGGCTATGGCCAGGGCGCGAGCCTCGCCATCCATGCTGCGGCCTCGCCAGTTGCCTGGTACGGCACCGATTTCAATCCCCTGCATGCCGCCGCAGCGCGAAGGCTGGCGTCGGCATCCGGTGCCGAGCTCTCGATCGCCGACGAGCCGTTCGCCCGCTACTGCGCCTGCAGCAACCTGCCGGAATTCGACTTCATCGGCCTGCACGGCGTGTGGAGCTGGATCGCCGACGCCGACCGCGACGCGATCCTGCGCTTCGTGCACGCGAGGCTGCGTCCGGGCGGCGTGCTCTATCTCGGCTACAACGCCCTGCCCGGCTGGGCGGGCTTCCTGCCGGTGCGCGAGCTGCTGGTCGCGCACGCCGAGGCGTCGGGCGGGCAAGGAGCCGGCGTCGTCGAGCATGTCGGGGAGGCGATGGCCTTCGTGGACCGGCTGCTGGCGACGGGGCCGGCAATGGCGCGCGACAATCCCGGGCTCGCAGGCATGCGTGCCGCCCTCGGGCGCCAGGACGTGGGCGCGCTGGCGCACGAGCTGTTCAATCGCGACTGGCAGCCGATGTTCTTCAGCACCGTGGCGCGGAGGCTCGGCCTCCTCGGGCTCGTCCATGCCGGCGCTGCCGACCTGTCCGACATCGTCGATCGGCTCGACATGTCGGCGGCGCAGCGCCGCCTGGTCGATGGCCTGGCCGATCCCGTGCTGCGTCAGCTCGTCCGCGACGCGATCTTCAACAAGCGCTTCCGCCGCGATTACTGGGTGAAGGAGCCGCAGCCCCTGTCCGCGGCCGAGCGCGACGCCGCCATCCTCGACGAGCGGGTGATCGCGACGGCCGCGGTAACGGCCTTGCCGCGGCCGCTGCGCGCTGCGTTGACCCTGCAGCCCGATGGTCCGGATGCCGCCGCGGTGTCGGCAGTGCTCGGGAGCCTGTCGGCACGCCGGCCGTGCCGTCTCGGCGACATCGCGGCGGGGCTTGCGGGGGCGCGCGTGGCGCCGCGCGCGCTGCTCGACGTCGTGATGTTCCTCGTCGCCCACGGCCTGGTCGAGACGGCGCAGGACGAGAACACGGTATCGGCGATGAAGCATCGGACCGGTCGGCTGAACCGCCATCTGCTCGAGGACAAGGCCCTCGACGCTGTCGACATCGCCCTCGCCAGCCCGGTCACCGGCGGCGGCGTCGCGCTCTCGGCCGGGGACCGGCAGTGCCTGCGTGCTCTGGGACGCAGCGAGCCAACGACCGACCCGATGGTGCGCGAGGAATATTCGCACGTCTTCACGGAGGAGCGCCTGCCGGCGTTGCGCGCGCTGCAGGTTGCGTGATCCCCACGCTGTCAGGTGATGGCATGACCCTCGCCACGATCATCTTCCGTTAGCGCCTTCTCACCGCGAGGGAACCGCGTGAGGTTCCCTCGCGGTGAGAAAGCGCTAGTCGATCACCTCGTCGGCCGTCAGCAGGATGGGCAAGGCCGAGCGATTGCGCCGTACCGAGGTTGAGCGCCAGCTCGAAGCGGCTGGGCTGCTGCACCGGCAGGTCGCCCGGCTTCGCGCCCTTGAGGATGCGCCCGGCATAGAGGCCCTTGATGACGTAGGAGGCCGGGATGCTGGCGCCATAGCTCATCAACCCTCCGGCCTCGATGAAGGCGCGCTGGCTGTAGACCGCGGGAACACGATGGCGCCGGCGGCGCCGACCAGGCGCGCGGCGTGAACGACATTGGTGAACACGCTGGGCTGTCGACCGGTTCGCAGGCAGGCCTGCCATCACGGCAAGCCCGCCCAGCAACGATCGTCTGTTCATGCTGCGAGACTCACGGGCGCGAGACCTTCCTGAGTGTCGACCCGGATGGGCGACGGGCACGACGGATGCTACACTACGACCCGATGACCTTTCGAGACGACTGGGCCCGATGCGCCCCCTGACGCGGCGGGCCTGGATGATGGCCGGCGGCGCGACCGCGCTGGCGACGGCGGCCTACGAGACCGCCAACAGCGCCCCCCGCCCCGGTGCGCCCGCGTCTCCGGCGCGCCTGCGATTCCCCGACGGCTTCCTCTGGGGCACCGCCACCTCGGCCTATCAGGTCGAGGGCGCAGCCGAGGCCGACGGCCGCGGCCTGTCGATCTGGGAGGCGTTCGCGCGCCAGCCGGGCCGCATTCGCGACGGGTCGACCGGCGCGGCGGGGGTCGATCACTTCCACCGCTACGCGGAGGACGTGGCGCTGATGAAGGCGCTCGGCGTGCGCGCCTATCGTTTCTCGATCGCCTGGCCGCGTGTCTTTCCCGACGGCGATGGCGCTCCCAACCCGAAGGGCCTCGATTTCTACGATCGCCTGGTCGACACCCTGCTCGCCAGCAGCATCGAGCCCTATGCCACGCTCTATCACTGGGACCTGCCGCAGGCGCTGCAGGCACGCGGCGGCTGGGAATCGCGCGACACCGCCGAGGCGTTCGGCGCCTACGCCGCGCATGTCGTGCGCCGCCTCGGCGATCGCGTGCGCCGCTTCCTGCCCCTGAACGAGATCCGCGCCTTCATCGAGGAAGGCTACGCCAACGGCATCTTCGCGCCCGGTCTCAGGCTTCCGGCCGACCGCCTCAACCAGTCACGCCACCATGCCGTGCTGGCGCACGGGCTCGGCGTGCAGGCGGTGCGGGCCAACGGCCGCGCCGGCACCACGGTGGGGCCGGCAGAGAACATCGCCACCGCCCTGCCGTCGGTCGAGACCGACGAGCATGTGCGCGCCGCCGAGATCGCCACCCGCGAGCTCAACGCACCCTACCTCACGGTCATGATGGAAGGCCGCTACACCGACGCCTGGCTGGCCGCGCAGGGCGCCGCCGCGCCGCGCGTCGGGTCGCGCGACCTCGCGATCATCTCGAGCAAGGTCGATTTCGTCGGCCTCAACGTCTACACGCCGAGCGAGTACGTGCTGGCGAGCGAGGCCGCCCGAGGCTTCATCACCGTGCCGCTGCAGGCGTCCCATCCGCACATGGCCTCGCCCTGGCTGAAGCTCGGGCCGGAAGCGCTGTACTGGGCGCCGCGCCACACCCAGCGCTTGTGGGACGTCAAGGACATCTTCATCACCGAGAACGGCACCTCGGCCGACGACGAGCCCGCCGAGGACGGCACGGTCTACGATCTCGACCGCGTCATGTACCTGCGCAACTGCCTCGTCCACCTGCAGCGCGCCACCGCCGAAGGCGTGCCGGTGCGCGGCTATTTCCTGTGGAGCCTGCTCGACAATTTCGAATGGGCCGACGGCTACGCCAAGCGCTTCGGCGTCGTCCATGTCGACTTCAAGACGCTGAAGCGCACGCCCAAGCTCAGCGCCGCCTTCTACCGCGCCGTGATCGCCCGCAACGCGCCGGCGTAGCCGCAGCGTCCTTCAGTCGCCGATCCGCCTCACCTCGCAGAGATTGGAGCGATGGTTGGGCGTGCCGCTGATCGGATCGCGTGCCAGGGGGTCGATCGTGGCGTTGAAGTTCGCCCCGTCGGGCGCAAACGGATCGTAGCCCGGCGAGCCCAGCTCCTCGCAGCCCTGCCACCAGCCGTGCTCGCCGACCACGACCCGCGGGTCGAGGTCGCGGTTGAGGCGGGCGCGCGCCCGCATCGCGCCGGCGGGCGTGCGCACCTCGATCCAGTCGCCGTTGGCGATGCCGCGCGCCGCAGCCGCCGCGGGATGCAGCTCGGCCTCCGGGTGGGGCGCGCGCCGGCGCAATCCCGCGATTGCGCGGAACTGGCTCTGGCAGAACAGCGTCGGCTTGGCGCAGGTCAGGACCAGCGGGAAGCCTGCAACGAGGTCGGGCCGGGCGAGCGGGCTGTTGCGCGGCTCAACGAACGCGGGCAGCGCCGCATGGCCGCCCTTGCGCAGGGTCTCCGACCACAGCTCGACGCGGCGCGACGGCGTCGGGAAACCGCGCGGGTTGCCCGCCGCGTCCTTGTCGGCGTGCTTGGCATGACGCGTCGTGAGCGGCACGCGCACGCCGGCCGGCGCGGCGCGCAGCTGCTCCAGCGTCAGCCCGCTCGGCTCGAGCTGCTGGCGGAAGGCGGCATCGATGTCGCCGTTCCAGAACCGGTCGCCGAGCCCGAGCCGCCCGGCCAGGTCGAAGATCACGTCGGTGTCGGGCCGCGCCTCGCCCGGCGGCGGCACCAGGGCGGTGCGGTATTGTGCCAGCGACTGCGCCTCAGCGCTGATCTCGAAGCCGATCTTCAGCGCGTCGCGCTCGAAGGCGGAAGCGATCGGCAGCACGATGTCGGCGAGCTCGGCCGTCGGGTTCATGAACAGGTCGGCATGGACGTGGAAGTCGAGCGCCGCCAGGGCAGCGCGGCCGCGCACCGGATCGCCCTGGGCCAGCAGCATGTTGTGGCCGAAGCCCACCAGCCCGTGCATCGGATACGACTCGCCCTCCAGCACGGCGCGATAGAAATCCTGTGTCGACACGCTGTTGGTCGGGGCGACGCCGAGCGGGCGCTCGCTCAACCCGATCGGCGGCGCCATCGCCTTGGCCGAGGGCAGCTCCTCGCCGCCGATCGAGCGGCTCGGGATCGCCGGCAGCAGCACGTTGCCGCCGGGTGCATCGAAGCTGCCGGTCAGCGCATAGAGCAGCGCCATGGCGCGCGCCGTCTCGGTCGTGTTGTCGTGGTGCTCGTGGCCGCTCCAGGCGTAGTACGAGACTGGCCGGGCGTGCCAGATCAGCCGCGCCGCCCGCTCGAGGTCGGCCGGCGCGATCCAGCAGGTCGCCTCGACGGTCCGCGGATCGTAGCGCCGGCAGAGCGCGGCGTAGTGGTCGAACACCGGCCGGCAGGCGATCGTGCCGTGCGGCGTCATGACGGCGTATTCGCCCTCCAGCGCGAGCCCGCCCCATTCGCTCCCGCCCCTTTCGCCCCCGCTCGTGTCGCCCGCACTCGTGTCGCGATCGTAGCGGCCGGTGGCCGGGTCGTAGACGACGGGCTTCCCGGCATCTGCGTCCCACGCCACCCAGGCGTGCGCCGCGCCGCTCGCCCCGAGATCGCCGGCGCTGAGCAGCTGGCCCGTGTCGGCGCGCACCAGCAGCGGGCCGTTGGTCCAGTCGCGCACGAAGGCGCGATCGTACCATCCGTTGGCGATCATCAGGTTGGCCAGCCCGAGCGCCAGCGCGCCGTCGCTGCCCGGGCGCACGCGCAACCAGACGTCGGCCTTGCTGGCGAGGCCGACGTGGCGCGGGTCGACGACGATCAGCTTCATGCCGCGCTTCAGCGCCTCGACCGTCGCCGTCGCGTGGGTGAGCCGCGAGTAGGACGGGTTGTAGCCCCACAGGATCAGGCAGCCCGCGCGGCCGATGTCGGCCATGGCGCCGCCCGCGCTGCCGGTGCCGACGCTGGCGACGCCAAAGGCGAAGCGGGTGGCGAAGGCGCGGCCCCAGCCGCAGAGATCGAGCGGCCACACCATGTTGGGCGTGCCGAAGGCGTTCATCAGGCGGCGCACCAGCGGCGCCGAATCGCCGATCGCCGTGGTCGAGGGCGAGGACTGGCTGAAGGCGACGGCCTGCGGGCCATGCTTGCCGGCGATCTCGCGCATCGCCCGCGCGGTGCGGTCGAGCGCCTCGTCCCACGAGATCGGCCGCCAGCCCGGATCGGCCTCGCCCTTGGGCCGCGTGCGCAGCAGCGGCCGGGTCAGGCGATCCTTGTGATAGACCAGCTCGGGCGCGGCGCGGCCTTTGGCGCACAGCGCCTGCCCGGTCGGATGGCCGGGATCGGGATCGAGCCGCGTGAAGCGGCCGTGCTCGATGGTGGCGATGGTGCCGCAGCGCGCGATGCAGAGCCCGCAATAGCCGTGGACGCGCCGCGCGCCTGCCGGGTCCGTGGTCGTCGTCGTCATGATGGCCTCCGCCGCCATCCTGCGGCGCCCCGCCCGCGAGGGCAATGGCACCCCCTGGAGCACATTTCGTTCGGCCGGATCAACCGGACGGAATGTGCCTCTGGCAACAACCAATCCCCGCGCGCACATTCTCGATTCGAGGGACCGCTCGCGATTCCCTCGAATCGAGACTCGCCCTGGCCAAGAGCATTGCGGCGTCGCCTGCCTTGCTGGCACCGTAGCCGCATGGAACACCTGCCTGTCCGCTTTCCCGACGGCTTCCTGTGGGGCACCGCGACCTCGTCCTATCAGGTCGAGGGCGCCGCCACGACGGACGGACGCGGCGCCTCGATCTGGGACGTCTTCGCTAGCGAGGCCGGCCGCATCCGCGACGGCTCGACCGGCGCGGCCGGCATCGACCATTTCAACCGCTATGCCGAGGATGTCGCGCTGATGAAGGCGCTCGGCATGGGCGCCTATCGCTTCTCGATCGCCTGGCCGCGCGTCTCTCCCGACGGTGACGGCGCCCCCAACCCGAAGGGTCTCGACTTCTACGACCGGCTGGTCGATGCGCTGCTCGCGGCCGGCATCGAGCCCTTCGCCACGCTCTACCACTGGGATCTGCCGCAGGCGCTGCAGGCGCGCGGCGGCTGGGAGGCGCGCGAGACGGCGCACGCCTTCGCCGCCTATGCCGGCCACGTCGCCCGTCGCCTGTCCGACCGCGTCCGCCGCTTCTTCACCCTGAACGAGATCCAGGTCTTCATCGACCAGGGCTACGGCTGGGGTAACTTCGCGCCCGGGCTCAGGCTGCCGCGCGGCCGCCTGAACCAGGCCCGCCATCACGCCGTGCTGGCCCATGGGCTCGGCGTGCAGGCGGTGCGCGCGCATGGCCGGTCCGGCACCCTCGTTGGCCCGGCGGAGAACATGTCGACGGCGCTGCCGGCGATCGAGACGCCCGCGAACATCGCGGCCGCCGAGCGCGCCACGCGCGACCTCAACGCGCCCTATCTCGGCCTGATCCTCGAGGGCCGCTACGCCGACTCCTGGCTCGCCAGGCAGGGCGGCGAGGCGCCGCGCTTTCCCGCCGGGGATCTGGCGGTCATCGCGAGCCCAGTCGATTTCGTCGGGCTCAACATCTACACGCCGACCCGGTACGTGCTCGCGAGCGAGGCCGCGCCCGGCTATGTCGAGCTGCCGCTGCAGGACTCGCATCCGCACATGGCGTCGGAATGGCTGAGCCTCGGCCCGGAGACGCTCTACTGGGCGCCACGGCACTGCCATCGCCTGTGGGGCGTCGAGACGATCTACATCACCGAGAACGGCACCTCCGCGAACGACGCGCCGGACGAGTCCGGGGCGATCCACGACCTCGACCGGGTGATGTATCTGCGCGCCTGCCTGATGCACCTGCAGCGCGCGACCCGCGACGGCGTGCCGGTGCGCGGCTATTTCCTGTGGAGCCTGCTCGACAATTTCGAATGGGCCGACGGCTATGCCACGCGCTTCGGCATCGTCCATGTCGATCATGCGACCCAGAAGCGGACGCCCAAGCTCAGCGCCGCCTTCTATCGCGAGGTGATCGCGCGCAACGCGCTCGCCTGAGAGCTTGTGACGACGAGATCCTTCGCTCCGCTCAGGATGACGAGGGAGGGGCGACTACGTTCGACAAGGTCACGCGCTCCGAGAAGCGCCGGCCTCGGGCGCCGCCCCCTCAGGCGTGGTTTGCGATCAGGATTTCGGCGGTCCTGATGCCGGTGAGGATGGATTGCGGGGTCGAGGTCACGGCGTCGAGCAGGCTGGTGGCGGCGGCGATGTCGGCGGCGCCGGCCCATTGCGTGTCGTGCTCGCGCTGCTCGCTCACGTAGTCGATGCTGACGGCGACCTTGCCCATCAGGGTGGTGATGTCGTTGCCCGCGGCGGTGTCCTGGGCGCCGCTCATGATGTTGACCAGGACGGAGCCGACGAACTGGCCGTTGGCCAGGGCGTTGCGGATCTCGCCGGTCCAGTAGGCGAGGCCGTCGGCGTCGGAGGAGCGGTTGAAGAGGTTGTTGTAGACGCTGTCGAGGAAGGCGGTGATCTGGGCGTTGCTGGCGCCGAACGGGTTGGCGAGGAAGGGATAGAGGGCCTGGGCCTCGGCGCTGATGCCGAACGAGGAGGCGATGTTGGAGAACAGGGCGGCGGGGCCCTGGGTGGGCAGGCCGCCGACGAACTCGCCGACCCAGAAGTCGAAGCCGTCGGCATCGGCGGCGCGGCCGAAGAAGGCGGCGTAGGTCGCCGCGATCTGCTGCTCGGGGGAGAGCGCGAGCAGGTCGAGGGTGATCGAGGTGGGCGAGGTGACGGTCGGCACGACGAACAGCACGGCCTGGGCGTCGGCCGAGGCGCCGGCCGAGCTGGCCCGATAGGTGAAGCTGACGACGCCGGAGAAGTTGAACAGCGGGGTGTAGGTGAAGCCGCCGTTGGCGGCGAGCTGCAGGTTGCCGAACGCCGGTGCGGTCTCGAGCGAGGCGGTGAGGCCGCTGCCGTCGTCGTTGAACAGCACGCCGTTGGCGGCGCTCGCGACGATGGTGCTGCCGCGCAGGACAACGTAGGCATCGCCGTGGGCGACCAGCGGGACGGCATCGTCGTTCTGGATGGTGCCGGTGGCGCTCGCGCCGGCGATGGCGAGGCCGGCGGAGGCGTTGGAGAGGGTTACGGCGAAGGTCTCGCCGGGCTCGCTCGCGGTGTCGCCCTGGACGTTGACGGTGACGATCTTCGCGGTCTCGCCGGCGGCGAAGGCGAGGTTGCCCGTCGGCAGCACGCCGCCCGCGAAGTCGGCGGCGACGGCGGGGCTCGCGCCCGAGCCGGCGACCGCCCAGGAGACGCTCTGGCCGGCGGCGGCGGTGTTGCCGCTGCGCGTCACGGTGAAGGTGAAGGCGGTCGTCCCGCTGTTTCCCTCGGGCTTGCTCGCGCTCGTGGCGGCAATCGACACCGAGGTGTCGTCGTCCTGGATGGTGCCGGTGGCGCTGGCGGTGCCGATGGCGAGACCGGCCGAGGCGTTGGCCAGGGTGACGGTGAAATCCTCGTTGGCCTCGCCTGTCGTGTCGCCCTGGACGTTGACCGTGACGGTCCTGACGGTCTCGCCGATGGCGAAGGTGAGGCTGCCGGTGGGCGCCGCGCCGCCGACGAAATCGGCGGCGCTGGCCGGGCTGGCGCCCGATCCGGCCACCGACCACGCCACGCTCTGCGCCTGCGAGGTGTCGCCGCTTCGCGTCACGGTGAAGGTGAAGGCGGTCGTGCCGCCGTTGCCTTCGGCCTTGCTGGCACCGGCGGCGGCGATCGAGACCGCCGTATCGTCGCTCAGGATCGTGCCGGAGGCGCTGGCGGTGCCGATGGAGAGGCCGGGCGACGGATTGGACAGGGTCACCGTGAAGCCTTCGTTGCCTTCGCCGGTCGTGTCGCCCTGGACCGCGATCGTGATGACCCTGGCGGTCTCGCTGGCGGCGAAGGTAACGCTGCCCGTGGACAGCGCGCCGCCGGCGAAGTCGACGGCATTGGCGGGCGCGGCACCGGAGCCGGCGACCGCCCAGGCCACGCTCTGCGACGCCGAGGTGTCGCCGCTGCGCGTCAGGGTGAAGGTGAACGCGGTCGATCCGGCATTGCCCTCGAGCTTGCTGGCGTCGGTGGCGGCGATCGACACCGACGCGTCGTCGTTCTGGATGGTGCCGGCGGCGCTCGCCGTCGTGACGGTGAGGCCGGGCGACGGATTGGAGAGCGTCACCGCAAAGCCTTCGTTGGCCTCGCCGGCCGTGTCGCCCTGGACGGCGATCGTGATGATCCTGGAGGTCTCGCCGGCTGCGAACGTGGCGCTGCCCGACGGCGAGATGCCGCCCGCGAAGTCGGCGGCACTGGCCGGATTGGCACCAGAACCGGCCACCGACCACGCCACGCTCTGTGACGCCGAGGTGTCGCCGCCGCGCGTCAGGGTGAAGGTGAAAGCGGTCGATCCGGCATTGCCTTCGGCCTTGCTCGCGCTGCTCGCGGCGATCGCGACCGTCGCCTCGTCGTTCTGGATGGTGCCGGTGGCGCTCGGCGTGCCGAGAACCACGCTGCCGGTCGCATGCGACAGCGTCACGGTGAAGATCTCGTCGGCCTCGGCCGTCGTGTCGCCCTGGATGGCCACCGTGACCGTCTTGACCGTCTCGCCGGCGGCGAAGCTCAGGGTATCGCCAGGCATGGTGCCGCCGACGAAATCCGTGGTGCCGACCGAGTTGCCGTCGCCGCCGGTGACGGACCAGCTCATCGTCGCCGTGGTGCCCAGGGCCTTGCTGAGGGTGACGTTGAAGGTGAAGGCAGTCGTTCCGCCGTTGCCCTCCGCCTTCACGGCAGAAGCCGCGGCGATCGTGACCGTGGCCGGGTCCGGCACGACGACCTGAAGGCCGAGCGGCACGTTCAGCGCACCCGAGAAGTCGGCGAAGTTGCCCTTGCCGTCGAAGTAGATGCCGCCGTTCTGGTTGAACTGGGTGATCGCGAGATTGGCGATCGATTGATCGGAGCCGACCACGGTGTAGGCGAACACGAGCTTGCCGGCACCCGGGTCGGAGGCCGCCGGGTCGTAGAATGCCGTGCCGCCGCCGCTCAGGGTGAAGGTCGAGAGGCCGCCGGCATTGGCATCGAACGCCTGAAGCCCGCCGCTCATCGTGAGAGTGATCTGAACCGACTCGCCCAGGTTCAGCACGCCGGTCTTGGACGGCGCCGTCGACGCGACGGTGAGCGGCGAGCCGATCGTGAGCCCGGTCGGCGTGTTCTGCGAGCCGGAGAGGTCGACATCGAGGCCGCTCCAATCGCGGATGGTCGCGCCATTGAGTGCGACGGTGCCGACCAGCAGGTTGGAGGCGGCCTGGTCGCCTGCGCCGACCTTGTAGTCGAACACCAGCAGACCCTTCGACGGGTCGGACGTCGCCGCGTCGTAGGTCGCGATCGCGCCGTTGCCGAGCGTCAGCGTGGGCGCGCCCTTGGAAATGTCGACGACGACGCCCTGGCTGACGGCGATGATGACCTCGACGGTCTGGCCGCTGCCGATGGCGGTCTGCTCGACCTGTGGCAGGACGGCGGCGACGAAGGCCGGGCCGATCTGCACGCCCATGTTCTGGTCGATCGCCAGGGCGAAATCGGCGTTGTTGCCATTCACGTCCTTGATCGTCGAGCCGCCCGGCAGATCGACGCTGGCGATCGTCAGGCTTGGCGTCGCCTGGCCGGCGGCGACCGTGTAGTCGAACACCAGCTTGCCGGCCGCCAGGTTGGAGCTGGCAGCGTCGAACGTTGCGATGGCGCCGACATTCAACGTCAGGCTCGGCAAGCCGCCCGCCGACACCAGGGTGGCGCCGTGATTGAGCGTGATGGTGAGTTCGATCGTCTGGCCGGCCTGGACGACACCAACCTGCGAGCTCGCGATCGAGGTCACGGTCAGGGGCGAGTTGACGGTGAGCCCGGTCGCCTTGCCGAACAGGGCCGAGAAATCGGCGTCGTTGCCGGAGAGGTCCTCGATGGTGCCGCTGAAGCCGGTGATGGCGAGCAGCGGCGCCTGGTCGGGACCGGAAACGGTGTAGTTGAACATCAGCCGACCGTGGCCAAGCGAGGAGTGGTCGGCGTCATAGGTGAAAAGGCCGCCGGAGTTGAGCGTGAAGCTCGGCAGGCCACTCACTGTGACGGCCTGTCCCATCTCGACCAGCATCATCACCGTGACCCCGGTGCCGGCATTGCCGACCGGGACTGACAGGGCCGCCGAGACGGGCTGCAGCGGCGTCGCCGACAGGCCGTCGGGAACCGCGAGGCTCGCGCCCTGGACCGGATTGCCGGTGGCATCGAAGAAGTTCTCGCGGTGCGTGATCGCCATGGCGACCGCCCTCTCCGCCTGGACCAGGCCGGCGCCGGCGTCAGACGCCGTGCCGAACGCCAGCGCCGTTGCCTCGAGAATTCTGGCGACTTCCTTGGGTAGTGCCCGGAGCAGGGGGTTGGCATCCATCATCAGGGCGACGACGGCCGCGACCGAAGGAGCAGCGGCGGACGTGCCATAGAATGGGCTCAGTCCGTTGACACCGAGGGGAAACGATGTCTGGCCGGCATCGACGCCGGTGACGTCGGGCTTGCCGTTCGTTCCCAGGGACGAGAAGGTCTCCGTATCCGCCGGGAGATAGTGGCCACCCGGCGCCGCAAGAGTGGGTGTCGCCAGGACGTTCATCGCGGCGACCGCGACGACGTTGGGGTTCGCCGAGTGGCCGTAGATCGGCAGCGACGGGCGATCGTTGCCCGCGGCGGTCACGAAGGTGATGCCGCTTCGGACGGCCGAATTGATCACCGAGTTCATCGATGACAGGTATTCGGCGGGCCGGCCGAACCCGAGATCATCGACGATGATGTCTACTTTCGCGGCACGCAAGGCGTTGATGGCATCGTCGAAATTGAAGGCATTGGTGGCTGCGTGGAAGTAGAGCGTTGCGTGCGGCGCGATCGCATGCACGATCCCGGCCATCGTCCGGCCCTCGTCGAGGCCTCCCGAGAAGACGTATCCATCCAGCGCGTCGGACAGCACGTTGACGCCGGGAATCACGCCATAAGTCAGGTCCCTCGTCAGGCCTGCGCGATTGTTCGCGAAACTGTCGGAGATGATGCCGATCTTGATGCCGGTTCCGGAGACTCCGTGCGTTGAGCGCGCCTGTGGGCCGAGCAGGGCGGCGTCGAAATTATTGCCTTCCTTCAGCGTCAGGACCGTGTCCTGCTTGTTGGCGCTCAACGCCACATCGAAGTACGCGTTGTTGCTGAAGCCCATGCCTCCGTTGATCGATCCGACGGCGATATCGCCGAGGCCGGCGAGCTGGAGGATGAATTGGGTGGTGCCATCAGCGAGCTTGTGGTCGCCGAGCGAGGCGGAAAAGATCGGTGATGACTGATTGATCCCCTTCAGGACGATCTTGTCGCCGGTGATGAGGTTGCCTAGCTGGAATTCCAGGGTCTGCGACGTGCCGGTCTTGGCAGTGAAACCGAAGCCGACGGGCTGATTGAGGATCAGCGTGCTCGAACCGGATCCGAGATTGACCTTGCCGTAGAACTCGTTGGTGAGCTCCAGAGTGGCGAAGGCCCCGACATCGATCGTGCCCGCATTCAGGGTGAGGCCATCGTCGCTGGCAACGTGGGAGATCTTCACCACGCCGCTGTCCAGCACGGCGACCTTGGCATCCTTGTCCAGGCGCAACGCGTCGATCGTCAGGCCACCGTGCAGGTAGAGCGTTGCCGTGGAGTCCTTCACCGTGATGTCGGTGAAGGTCGCCGGCGACGTGTTGACGAGGCCGCCCTTCACCGAGCTGTTGAGGAACGTGCCCTCGAACGTCACCGCTGCCTGACCGCTGCCCGCGAGCACCTGCTGAATGCCAAAGTCGTGGACCGTGGGCACGCCGGTGAAGGTCACCTTCGCCTGGCCTGCCCCCAGCAGGATGGTGTTGTTCTCGTTACCGCCGGTCGCCTTGATGGCAACGGAGAGCTCGCCGGCGCCGGCCTCGATGGTGTTGCGGCCTCGGCCCGAGGTGATCGTGATCTCGGACTTTGCCGCGCCGGTCTTGATGCTGCTGCTGCCGCTTGCGTCCGTCCGATCCATCACGATGGTCGTTTCCCCGGCGCCGGTGGTAATCTCGTCGAGGCCTGACCCGATTCTCTTGACCTTGATCGACGTCTTGCCGTCGCTCCCGGCGACAAGGTTGATGCCGGTGCCGGTCGTGTCGATGTCGATGTTGGCCTTGCCGGTTCCTCCGACGATGGTGTTGTTGCCGCCTCCGGAAATCATGACGACGCTCGTGCTGCCGCTGCCTGCCGTGATCGTGTTGTTGCCATTGCCGTCGATGGTGACGGCATCGTTGCCGGCTCCCGCGACGATGACGTGATTGCCGGCCCGAGCAGCGACCAGATAGGTGTCGCCCGCCCTCGACTCGGTGAAGAAGGTCGTCGAGGATTCCCAGTTGAGCGTGATGTCGTTGTTGTCCTTGTCCTTGCCGACGACCTGGTCGTAGTTGGCGGGGTCGGGCAGGACAACCGTGTCGCTTCCACCCTTGCCGTGATAGACGTCGTTGTTGGCTGCGATCGAGGCCTTCTGCTCCTCGGTCAGGTTGTTGAAGTCGACCGTGTCGCCAGCGCTGGTGAACAGCGGCACCACGCCATTGCGCACCTCGAACAGGAAGATGCCTGCCCCGGCGTTGCCGAGGCTCTCGAGGTTCGCCATCGCTGCCGTGCCGGACTCGGTGATCTCCTTGAAGTTCTTGCCGTTGCCCGAGGAGTAGCCGGCGCGGGCCATGTTGCCGCCCATGCCGCCCGTGCCGCCGGAGGCGTCGCCGGTCAGCCAGTTGATCGACTCGTAGTAGAAGTAGATGTCGAAGTCGCCCGGCGTGTCCTTGCCGACCAGGCGGAGTTGGAAGGCGTTGGTCTTGTCGTTGTGCTGGCTGTAGTAGCCGACATCGTCCCAGGTCGCGGTGAAGGTCTTGTTGGCGACATCGAGGTCCCACCAGATGAGGTTGGTGCCCGGGCTCGGGTCCGTGGTGTTGCGGATGTCGACGTCGGCCCAGAACGGCGCGATGATCGGCACGCTGGTGTTGCCACTGATGGTGGTCGGGCTGAAGGAGGTGATGCCCGAGCTGAACGAGATGCTGCCGTTGTAGTTGAGGAACAGTCCCGTATAGGTCGCGCCGAAGAAGTTGAGCCCGGTGAGCCCGAAGACGGAGGTCAGGTCGATGGGTATCGACGGCGAATCGTCGTTGCGCGGCATCGATTCTTCGCCGAAGCCCGCGGAGCCGCCGAGACCGCCGATAAGAGATGCCATGAACGCCCCCGTTGTTCCCCAGGGAGCGTTCGCCGCAGTCGAGGTCAGGCCGGAAGTGTCTCACCGATGCCGGAGAACAAGCTTGCAGCCGTGCGCTTGCGACGCACCGAACGATCGACAGATGTACTCACACGCCCCACGCAATTAGAAGCCTGCGTCGCGAGTCCGTCAATGCACGGAAGGTTGACCCCTCGCCATGACATTGCCCCAATCGGGGCCTCGCGGCGACATCTTCGGGAAGCCGGGCTAGAGTTGCATGGGGCTCGTGAGCTTGCCGATGCAAGCCCAGGCCCGGGTGGACGAGGTGTCGATGATCACGCGAGCTCTGCTGTCGGTGTTTGCGCTGCTCGGTTTGGCGGCCTGCGTCACGTCGAAGGGCACGCTCGAGGGCTCGCGCGCCGAGACCGTCCGGGTCGATGGCAAGCTCTACGAGGTGCGCGTCGCGCCGGCCGAGACGGCCGGCGAGTACCGCCTGCTGCTGGTGCGTGGCACCGTCGTCGTCGATCCCGATCCCAGGCTCGAGAGCGAACGCAACTGGAACGTGGTCCAGCCCTTCATGGAGCGAACCTGCAAGGGGCCCTTCGTGGTGCTCGACCACCAGCTCGCCGACAAGGTCAACCTCTACGTCCGCTTCCGCTGCGGGACGTGATCGGCGAACGGCACTGCGCGAGAAGGCGCGACGAGGGAGAAGAGAGGCGTGACCCCGGGCGGGAACGACCGTGACCATGCTACGATGACCTGAGGCACGGGCACCGACTTGTCGATTTTCTCCAGATCCATCCCCTTCAGCGTCGGCATCCTGGTGATGACCGCGCTGGTCGTGGTGCCGCTGTCCTCGGCGCTGCTGTGGCTCGGCTGGCGCTCGGTCGACCTGCTCGAGCAGCGCAGCGTCGAGCACCGCATGTCGACCCTGGAAGCCGCCGTCTCCAACTTCCTGTCCGGCGGCCTGCGCTCCATCGTCTCGGTCGGCGCAACGCTCGCCGCCCAGCCGAGCTTCGCCGCGTCGGCCGGCGCGGCGGCCGACAACGACCGCCGCCGCCAGCTGGTCGAGCTGCTCGACCGCCATCCCGCCGTCGAGGCCGCCTTCGTCGGCTACGACGACGGCCGCTTCCTCTATGCCGGCCGGCTGTCGCTGCTGTCGGTCGCCCAGCGCCAGCAGTACGACGCCCCCGACGGCGAGGCGGTCATCGTCCGCAGCGTCGAGGGCGGGCCGGGCACGCGGCCGGAGACCTGGTGGTTCGTCCTGCCCGGCGGCGGCACCACGCCGCCGCGCGTGCATCCGACCAGCTTCGATCCGCGGCAGCGCCCCTGGTACATCGACGCGGCGAGCCGCGGGGCGCCGACGCTGACCGAGCCCTATCGCTTCGCCTGGGTCGACGACGTCGGCATCTCGGCGGGCATCCCGCTCCGGGGCGGGGTGCTGGGCTTCGACTTCTCACTCGACACGCTCGACGAGCTGATCACCCAGTACAAGATCACGCCCAACGCCATCGTCATGGCCTCGCCCGGCAGTCCCGAGGCGGTGATCGGGTCGGAGCCGTGCAAGCCCGCCGACCCCGGCTGCTTCGGCCAGGATGCGCTGGCCCGCCAGGCGCTGCGCCAGCTCATGGTCGAGGCGTCCGGCGCGGGCGATCATGCCGCGCGCGACGTCACGCTGGATGGCCGCGACTACCGGCTGCTGGTGCGCCCGATGCCGGCGCTGCTCGGCCGCACCTTCATGATCGGCGTCGCGGTGCCGGACGAGGAGCTTTTTGCCGCCTCCAAGGCGCTGGTTCAGCGCGCGGCGATGATCGCGGGCGGCACGCTTGCGCTCGCCGCCCTCGCGGTGCTCGGCGTGTCGCTGCTGATGTCGCGCGCGGTGAGACGCATCGCCCAGCGCACCGAGCGTATCCGCAATCTCGACTTCTCCGACCCCGAGCCGGTGGTGAGCAGCATCACCGAGCTGCGCCAGCTCTCCGATTCGGTCGAGAACATGCGCCGTGGCCTGCAGATCTTCGGCCGCTACGTCTCCAAGGACCTGGTGGCGCAGATCCTGCGCTCGCCCGAGGACGCCGGCGTCGGCGGCGAGCAGCGCGAGCTCACGGTGATGTTCACCGACGTCGAGGGCTTCTCCTTCATCAGCGAGAGCATCGACCCCAAGCTGCTGACCAGCCGCCTGTCGCGCTACTTCGATGTGCTGGGCACGGCGATCGCCAATCACCGCGGCATGATCGACAAGTACATCGGCGACGGCATCATGGCATTCTGGAACGCGCCGGCGCCCGATCCCGACCATGTCGTCAACGCCGTGCGCGCCGCGCTCGAGGCGGCCGAGGCCAGCCGCAAGCTCGAATCGAAGTGGCGCGACCGCGGCCGGCCGGGCTTCCGTACCCGCTTCGGCCTGCACACCGGCCCGGCGGTGGTCGGCAATGTCGGCGCGAAGGAGCGCATCAACTACACGCTGGTCGGCGCCGTCGCCAACCAGGCCTCCCGGCTCGAGGGCCTGAACAAGATCTACGGCACCGAGGTGCTGGCGAGCGGCGAGGTCCACGACAAGGCCAAGGGCCGCTTCGTGTGGCGCCACGTCGATCGCGTTGTGGCGGTCGGCACGTCGGGCGTGCTCGAGGTCTGGCAGCCGCTCGGCCCGGCGCCCGACGAGGGCCACGACGCCTTCCTCGAGGCCTGGGAGAAGGGCAAGGACTCCTATCGCGGCCGCCGCTTCGCCTATGCCGTCCGCCACTTCGAGCGTGCGCTCGCGCTCAAGCCGGGCGACGGGCCCTGCCAGGTGTTCGTCGAGCGCTGCCGCAGCTTCGCCGAGAACGGCGCGCCGGCGGACTGGGACGGGGTCTGGCATCCCGACCGGAAGTAGAGGGCCTCCGCGCCCATGCCGTCGACTGCCGGGTCTCCCCAGCTTCGCTGCTGCGGCGTGGACACAACTCCTGTTTCTCCCGCCGACGCGGCTGTCGAATTCACACATCATGTTGTCCTCCCTGCGCGAAGCGCGGGGAGGTGCCCCCGCAGGGGGCGGAGGGGTCAAGGGAAACACACGTACTGCTAGAGTACTTGTCTTGGCGATACCACTAGTCGGCGATGACATCCCAACGTGATGCGCTTCGCCCGGCAAACTGAACCGCAAGAAGATTGACGGACGCTGCGACTGAGGCTCCTGACCCCTCCGCCACCTGCAGGGGCACCTCCCCGCGCTTCGCGCAGGGAGGACAAGATGATGAGTGAATTCGACAGCGCTTACGCGGGCGGAGAGGACCCAATGAACGACCTCCCCACCCACCCGCCGGCTCGGAACCGCCCCTCGGGGGCGCCGTTGTCGGTCGAGACGCAAGGAGGCTTCATGACGCGATTGTTGATCTGCTTGGCCCTGGTTGCCGGCATCGCAGCGTGCTCCGTCGAGTCGCGGACGGTTCAGGCGCCGGTTCCGGCGACGGCGACGAAGTCGACCACCTACACATCGCCCTCGGGCTCGACGACGACCGTGACGACGCCCGCCACCGTCTATCCGGCACCGGCCCAGGCCTCGACGACCACGGTTACCGTGCGCTGACCTCGGCCCGCTCGCGAACGGGAGCGGTCACCCCAGAGGCGCTAACTTTGGCTCGTCCAACAAAGTCCTCATCCTGAGGAGGTCGCGTAGCGGCCGTCTCGAAGGATGGGCGACGCACGAGATCGCTGGAAATGCGGTGTCGCAGCACTCGATTTGTCGCCGACCAAAGGGCGAAGGTTACTTCGCCCGAATCGAGACGCGGCCCTCTGGGCCGCTCCTCAGGGTGGGTCCCATTGCAAGTTCGCGCCTATGAGCGGTCACCTCGGCCCACCGACCTGAGGGCAAAAGGTCTCTCGCGCCGCTCGGGATGACAGTCTAGGTGTCATGCCGAGAGTAGCGAGGGACCATTGCCATTGGCTCCGTGCGCCGCCGAGCGCATTGCGCCTGCGGCTCGTTTGGTTGCAGGTCCCGGCCGGGATACGATCGCTGGCCCTCGCTCGCGACGGCAAGGGCGGTAGCGGGGCGGGCATGGCTGAAACGAAGCTCTCTGCGGAGGGCGATACTGCAGGTTCTGAACCCGCTGGCGCATCACGCAGCGCCGTGGATCCGGCGCTGGCGCGCCACATCGAGACCTTGCGCCGCAATCTGCTCGACATCGGCACGCGCAACCGGCTGGTCAGTGCGCCGCTGCGCTCGACCCGGGCCAATGCGCTGGAGGTGATCGACGAGAAGGCCGATCGGGTGTTCGGCGCGCTGTGGCGCGACGGCGCGGTCTTCACCTTCGCCGCCAACGAGACGGCGCAACCGGCTGCCGCGGCGGACGGGCAGCGGCACGGCGAGGACGGCGCCTCCCCGGCGCCCGTCTACATCCCGGTCGACGAGCCGGGCGACGCCGGCATCGCGGCGCGCCACACCGACAATCGCCTGCAGACTCGCCTGCCGGCCGAGCCGCTGCAGAAGCGGCTGCTTGCCCTGCAGCGCGACAGCATCCTGTTCGAGGAGGAGCAGGGCGCCAACATCCTGTTCCTCGCCATCGGCTTCCTGGGATGGTTCGAGGCCGAAAGCTCCGACGTCGAGCGGCATGCTCCGCTGCTTCTGATTCCGGTGGTGTTGGAGCGGGATCGCGTCCGAAGCCGCTTCCGGCTGCGCCGGCGCGACGACGACCTCGAGCCCAATCTCTCCCTGCAGGCCAAGCTGAAGCAGGATTTCGGCCTGGACCTGCCGGGGCTGCCGGAGGGCGAGGACTGGCCACCGTCGGACTATTTCGCGCTGGTCGAGCAGGCGATCGCCACCCGGGCCCGCTGGCGCGTCGAGCCCGACGCCATGCTGCTGGGCTTCTTCTCGTTCTCCAAGTTCCTGATCTACCGCGACCTCGATCCGGCGGTGTGGCCGGCGGCGGCCGGCCTCGATCGCAACGCCATGGTGAACGGGCTGCTGTCGCAAGGCTTCGACGAGCCGCCCCTGCCGATCGGCGAGGACCAGAACCTCGATGCGCTCCTCGCGCCGGCCGATCTCGGCCATGTGCTCGACGCCGACTCCTCGCAGGCCGCCGTGGTCAAGATGGCGGCCGACGGCCGCAGCATGGTGGTCCAGGGCCCGCCCGGCACCGGCAAGTCGCAGACCATCGCCAACCTGATCGCCGCCGCGGCACGGCAGGGCAAGTCCATCCTGTTCGTCGCCGAGAAGATGGCCGCCCTGCAGGTCGTCCACGATCGTCTCCGCGCTTGCGGCCTCGATGCGCTGTGCCTCGAGCTGCACTCGAGCAAGGCGAACAAGAAAGCCGTCCTGGAGGAGCTCGGCCGGACCTTGGAGCTGGGCCGGGTGACCGACGGCGCCGCCGACATCGCCGCCGATCTCACGCACGCGCGCGATCGGCTGAACGCGCTGTCGGCGCTGCTGCACACGCCGCTCGACGGGTTGTCGGAGTCGCCGTTCCGGACGATCGCGGCGCTCGTGCAGGCGCGCGAGAGCGGCCTGCCACCGCCCGACTTTGCCCTGGATGTCGCAAGGATCAAGGGAGCCGGTCAGGCTGCCGACGCCGCGTCGGCCCTGCACGTGCTGGTGTCGCGCGTGGCCAGCGCAGGCCCATCGGCGCGTCATCCCTGGCGCGGCGCCACCCGCCGCCTGACCCCGGTCGAGCGCGACCGGCTTGCCGGCCAGCTGCACGAGCTGCGGACGAGGGCTGCCGGGTTGCGGGCCGCGATGGTGCACGGCGCCGCCCTGCTCGGGGGATTGAATGGCGATATCGCCGCCCGCGAGGCGGACCTGCTGCGCTGGCTCGATCATCTCGGGCGGATGCCCGGCGAGATGCGCGCGCTGGTCGAGCAGGAGGCGCTGCGCCTCGATCCGGCGAAGGCGCGGACGCTGCTGGATGCAGCCGACGCCGTCGCGCGAGCGCTGACGGAAGCATCGACCCATACATCGGAGGTCGGGCTGTCGCAGGACTGGTCCGCCGTCCGGGCGGCGATCGCCAGCCGCGGCAGGAGCTTCTTTCGCTTCCTGAGCGGCGAGTTCCGGCGCTCCGTCGCGCTGCTCGACTCGGTCTCGCTCACCGGCGCGACCAGGGTTCACGACGAGCGCCTGCGGCGGCTCGACGGGATCATGGCCTTGCAGCGCGCAACCCGGCAGCTGGCGGCGCACGAGGAGCATGGCCGGGCTGCCTTCGGTCGGCGCTGGCAGGGACAGCAGACCAGCACTGCCGACCTGCGGCTCGCCGTCGACTGGTATGCCGCGGGGCAGGGCCTGCCGGGCGCGACCGCTCAGCTCGACGGGACCATTCGCGCCGTCGCGGAGAGCGGCGCCGTGGCCGCGGCCGCCGCCGACGCAAGAGCCCGGCTGGAGTCGTTCGAGGAGATCTGGGGGGCCGTGACCTCGACGCTGGGCCTCGACAGGGCGGCGGCCCTCGACGACGCCGACTGTCCATCCGGCGCGACCGACGCGCGGCCCGGCGTCGACGCCATCGACCGGCGTGCCGCGCTCTGGATCGACGCGCTCGACCGGATCGAGGAATGGTTCGGCCTCGTCGAAGCCGAAGGCGCGGGCCGCGCGGCCGGTCTCGACCCCATCGTCGACCGGCTCGCAACGGGCGCACTCGATCCGGCGCGTGCCGCCGCCACCTGGCGCTACGCCCGCGCCGAGGCGATGTGGGACCACATGATCGCGCGCGCGCCCGACCTGGCGTCGCTGCGGGGCGACGAGCGCAGCCGCCTCGTGGCGCAATTCCGCGATCTCGAGCGCAAGCTGTTCGTCGCCACGGCCGCAGAGGTGGCCGCGCGGCACGCCGAGGGCATGCCGTCCGGCGCGCAAGGCGAGATGGGCTTCGTCCGCGGCCAGATCGCGCGCCGGCGTGGCCACGCCTCGATCCGCCGGCTCATGGAAAGCGCCGGCCGCGCCGTGCAGAGGATCAAGCCGGTGTTCCTCATGAGCCCGATCTCGGTCGCGCAATTCCTGCCGCCGGGCAGCGTCGCCTTCGACCTCGTGCTGATGGACGAGGCGAGCCAGATGCGGCCCGAGGATGCGATCGGCGCGATCGCGCGCGGCGGGAGCGTCGTGGTGGTCGGCGACAGCAAGCAGCTTCCGCCCACCAGCTTCTTCGATCGCACGCTGGGCGACGCCGCCGACGCGCCCGACGACGAGGACGCGGCGGAAGGCGCGGCGACGGTGGCGGCGGGCGCCATGGAGAGCATCCTGACGCTCTGCCAGGCGCGCGGCCTGCCGGCGCGCACGCTGCAATGGCACTACCGGTCGCGCCATCCGTCGCTGATCGAGGTCTCGAACCAGGCGTTCTACGAGAGCAAGCTCAAGTTTCCGCCCAGTCCCGAGCGCGCCGGTCGCGATGGACTGGTGTTCCGCCGGATCGCCGGCGTCTACGACCGCGGCAGGACGCGCACCAACGCCATCGAGGCGCGCGCCGTCGCCGATGCGGTGATCGCCCACGCCCGCGAGACGCCCGATCTTTCGCTCGGCGTCGCCACGCTGTCGGTGGCGCAGCGCGACGCCATCCTGGCCGAGCTCGAGCTCCTGCGCGCCGACCATCCCGATCGCGAGAGCTTCTTCGACCGCGGCCGGGCCGATCCGTTCTTCGTCAAGAACCTGGAGAACGTGCAGGGCGACGAGCGCGACGTGATCTTCGTCTCGATCTGCTACGCGCGCGATCCTGCGGGCTACATGGCGCAGGGATTCGGGCCGGTATCCGCGAACGGCGGCGAGCGCCGCCTGAACGTGCTGTTCACGCGGGCGCGGCGGCGCTGCGAGATCTTCGCCTCGATCGGTCATGGCGACATCGAGCTGCGCGGCGCCGGCGTGCCGGTCGGCCGGCGCGTGCTGCACGCCTACCTGAAGTTCGCCGAGACCGGGCAGACCGACGTGCCGGCGCCGACGGGGCGCGACGCCGACAGCGACTTCGAGATTGCCGTCGGCAACCGCATCCGCGCGGCCGGCTACGAGGTCGACTACCAGGTCGGCTCGGCGGGCTTTCGCATCGACATCGGGGTGCGCGATCCGGCCAGCGCCAACGCCTACCTGCTGGGCGTCGAGTGCGACGGCGCCACCTATCACAGCGCCCTGTGGGCGCGCGAGCGCGACCGGCTGCGCCAGCAGGTCCTCGAATCGAAAGGCTGGCGGCTGCATCGCATCTGGAGCACCGACTGGTTCAACCGGCCGGACGACGCGTTCGCCAAGGTGCTCGCCGCGATCGAGGCCGCCAAGGCGGCCCATGAATCGGACCTGGAGGCAGAGCGCGAGGCACGCCAGGCGCGTGAGACGGCGGTCCGCATCGAGCGCAAGCCCGTGCCGGCGGCCGAAGCCGCTTCGGTGCCGTATGTCGAAGCGGACGTCGCGAGGATCGCGGCCTACGACGAGGCGCACCTGGTGCCGGTGGGCGCATTGGCGCGCTACGTGACCGAGGTCGTGACGGTCGAGCAGCCGGTGCATGGCGACGAGGTGGCGCGGCGGGTCGCCCGGGCCTGGGGCGCCCAGCGGGTCGGCTCGCGCATCCGGGCCAGCGTCGACAAGGCGCTCGCCGCGGCGAAGGCCGACGGCAGGCTCGTGGGCGGGCCGTTCTGGGCCACGCCGGACGGGATCGTCCGCGTGCGCGACCGTGGCGCCGTCCAATCGACAACCCTGCGCCAGCCGGCCAACCTGCCGCCGGCGGAGATCGACCTCGCGATCCTGGGGGCGGTCGAGCGCAGCATCGCCATCAGCCCCGACGAGGCCGCCCGCGCGGTCGCCGAGGCCATGGGCTTCGGCGCCCTGAGCGCGCAACTCCGGACGATCATGCTCGAGCGCGTTCGTCACCTGGTGTCGACGTCCGCGCTCGGCGAGAAGGACGGTTTGCTGCGCGGGAAAGAGTGAACGCCGCCGCGCGGCCAAAGCCAGCCCCTGGGGGAAGGGGACATCTCCTCATGGGCGCCGACCTTTTCGGGCTTTCCTCCCCAGCGAGGCTGGGGAGGTGTCCCCGTGATCGGGGGCGGAGGGATCGAGAGCAACGCACGCCTTGCCAGAACGCTCATCATGGTGACGACACGGATCGGCGACTCATGCCGAGACCCTTGGCTCATGACCCCTCCGCCCCCTCCGGGGGGCACCTCCCCGCGCTTCGCGCAGGGAGGACGATATGATGCGTCAACTCGGCAGCGTGGGACGGGGGAGGGGTTCCAGATATGTCCACTCCGTAGCAGCCTTGCTGGGGAGGAAAGCCCGGAAAGGCCAACGCGTATGGGCGTCTCCCCTCATGTCTGCCGCCGGGGCGGCACCGGGCTGCCTACGCCGCCGCCTGTCCCGCCGTCTCGTCCTCGCGCAGGGACGACGCGGCGACCGCCGCCGCGCGCTGCTGCAGGAACAGCGCTGCAGCCTTCTCGCCCTCGGCGATCAGGCGGTCGATGTTGTGCGAGCTGCGATCGATCTTGCCCTCGTAGTCGAGCAGCTCCTGCAGCTCGAGCGGCATCTCGATGCAGGGGATGTGGTAGGGCTTGTCGGCGTCGCTTTGGAACGACTTGGGGATGCGCACCGGCGCCTTGATGTCGAAGCGCGCCAGGAACTCCGGGCGGAACGCGTCGTCCAGGATGAGGTCATTGATCATCTCGAGATGGCCGAGCTGCTGGAACAGCGAGATGTTGCCCTCGAGCTGGTTGCGCCGGTCGACGATGTCGCCCGGCTTGACCGGCACGGCGGCGCGCGCCGTGGGATTGATCTTGATCAGCCAGATCTCGTCCGGAACGTTGCGCTCGCCCATGGTGCGCGGCCGGATCAGCTCCTCGACCGGCGGATTGTCGGAGAACAGGCCGTCCCAATAGGCGTCGGCGCCGATCTGCACCGCCGGGAAGATGCTCGGCACGGCGCACGAGGCAAGCACGTGCTCGACCCTGATCGGCTCCTTGCTCGACGCGAACTTGGCGAGGGCGCCGCTGGTCACGTTGGCCGCGCCGAGGACCAGGACCGGCCGTTCCACCCGCGTTCCCCACGAAGCGATCTCGGCGAAGTCGATGTGGCTCTCGAGCAGGCCGCGGAAGTCGGAGAAACCCATGCGCTGGCCCGACGTCATGAACTGCATCACGGACTGCATGGCCGGAGAGGACGGGCTGAGCTGCAGCGTCGGCATCATGCCGGAATTCACCATGCGTACCGAGTCGACGATGAACTTGTTGATGGCGTGCTCGACCGGGCCCTGGGCGGTGTTCTCCTTCCAGAACGCCATCATGCGATCCCAAACCGGCCGTTCGCCCTTCATGAAGGAATACCACAGCAACGTGGCGCACACCGCGCCGCCCGAGGTGCCGCTGATGCCGACGACATCGAACGCCTCGCCGATCCTGGCCTGGCACAGCGTCTTCAGCGCGCCGGCGGTGAATGCGGTCTGGCTGCCGCCGCCCTGGCAGGCGAGCGCGATCTTGAGCTTGGCCATCAATCCGGTTCCTCAGTCGAAGCCGCGCGAAGCGCC
>JALHMO010000043.1 GCA_022844015.1 Reyranella sp.
ATACCATTCGAGCATGGTGAACTCGGGATGATGCAGTGCCGAGCCCTCGGCGTTGCGGAACACGCGGGCGAACTGGAACAGCCGCGGCATGCCGCCGGCCAGCAGCTTCTTCATGGCGAGCTCGGGCGAGCTGTGCAGCCAGCGTTCGCGCTCCTCGCCGTCGGGCAGCTCCCAGGCGGTGGCGAAGCCCGCGAGATGCACCTCGGCGCCGGGCGCCACCTGAAGGATAGGCGTCTCGACCTCGACGAAGTCCTGCGTCTCGAACCAGCGCCGCAGCGCCGCCTGCAGGCGCGTCCGGGCCTGCAGGTTGGGAAGACGTTTTGCGAGCTTGTCTGGCCGCCAGTCGGTCATGCCCGACCATCGCACGGCCTGCCCGGGCAGGGCATTCGCATTTGGACAAGAAAGCCGTCATCCCGACCGGAGCCGAGCAGCGACGGATCAGGCTCGTGCTCTTGCGGTCCGCGAGCGTCCCGCTCGCTCTTCCAGCTGCGCGAGGGGGACGCTCGCGGTCCGGAAGAGTATGATCGAGCCTATGGCTTAGTACGGCGGCGGCGGCAGGCCGCCGCCCTCGAGGAGGAACGAGTTGCGATTCGTCGCGAGTCCGCCGATCGTTGGCGACAGGCGGTAGCGGCGCGGGTTAGAGCCGCCGGCCCACGTTGGCCAGTCATCGACCTGCTCGATTGTCTGCGGAAGGCCGCCGCCGGCAGTCTTCGCGCCCTTGCGCAACTCGTCCAGCAGCACGGCCTCGTGCTCCTCATCCCATTCCCTGGGATTGGCCGGCCACAGGGGCAGTCGGAGACGCGCCGCCGCGAAAGCCTGGCTTACCGCGAAGCCCGCCTTGCCGCCGGACACGATGTGACCGGGAAAACGGATGTGCCAGCGCAGCAGGATCGCCCTTGCCCGCTCCGAGGTGAAGACATCGCCAATGGTGAGCGTCGGATCGATCGGGGCAGCGGCGATGTCGCGCAGCCGCACGCGCGCCATGGTCCACATGGCGCGGCGGTACCCCTCGAGCTGCCGCCCGGCAGCGACGAACCTGTAGAACCAATGCCAGCTCTTGAAGAAGTTCCCGTCCTCCTCGCGCTCCACCAGGCGGCGCGCCTGCCCGCTTTCGTCGACCAGCGCCACCCATCCGGCGTACTTGCGCGAATCCGGATTGAACAGCGCCTTGCCTGTCGCGCTGCCGGTGGCGTCCACCCACTTCTCGTCGACCTCGACGCCGAACGCTCCGAGCAGCCGCGCGTAATCGCTGGAATGGGCATGCTCGAGATAGGCAAGGAACCCGCAGAGCTCGCCTTCCGAGACGTTGCCGCCCGGGCTGACGATGCCCAGGGTCCAGTGGCACGGTCCCGCCGAGACGAACGCGTTGTCGTAGGCATTGACGCTGTCGTAGAAGCCGATGCATTCGACCTCCGACACCGCGCGCACCACCTTGTAGGTCGAATGTTCCTCAGGCGAGAGCATGCCGAGCGGCTTGCCGATCAGGCTGTCGGGCAGGATCTCCCCGTCGGGCACCGTATGCGTGGGCGGCACCGACCGCGGCCCGCTCCATTGGAGATATTTCTGGAAGTCGCCCAGAGCCACCCGATCACCGATCGAGGTGCCGGCGGGATGGCCGAAATGATCGGACAGGTCGATCACGAACACGCGCGGGCTGCTGCTGGCGAGCTGGTCGTGACGCCAGATGTTCTCGGCCACCAGGCCGGCACGGTTGCCGCCGGACATCGTCCACGCCTCGACCACGACCGGGCAGCGCCATTTCGACGCGAGCCAGGTTTCCAGCGCCGCGCGTGTCGCCTGGTCGACCATGCCCGAGACAGGCCCTCGATAACGCGAGGCACCCGTGGCGACGCGGCCGAGCTGGTCTGCATAGACACTCGAGTCCGGGTTGGCGACAAAGGCAACATGTTCCATTGCCGCGTAAGCTTGGAAGTCGCGCACCGCCCAGTAGGTCAGGCGGCCGAACACGCCGTCGGCCTTGTCGATGCCGTTGAAGCCCAGCGCGATCAGATCGAGTTGCAGCCGTTGCACCAGGTCGTGCCTGCTCGAGCCGCGGCGCAGATCGGTATCCTCGTAGCGATCAGGCATTGATCGTGTTCTCCGGCTGTATCGGGTCACGACTGTATCCCATGGCACGCGCGACCCGCCGGATTTCTTCCACCATGGGACGGGAGGCTCCTGCAAGCGTCCCGGACAGCACCTCCGGGATCTCGCCGCGTCCCCTGGACGGGGTGCTCGTCGGAGTCGTGGTCTTCTGGCATGTTGCCGCGCCGTGACCCCGAAACAGATCGATGCCTTCTGCGCCACCCTGCCCGCTGCCACACGGACCGTTCAGTGGGAGGGCGTGATCGTCTTCAAGGTCGGCGGCAAGATGTTCTGCCTGATCGCGCCGCCCGAACATTCGGTCGCCCGCATCAGCTTCAAGTGCGCGCCCGAACACTACGATTCCCTGTCGCGCGCCGAGGGCTTCAGGCCGGCGCCCTATCTCGCGCGCGCCAAGTGGGTGGCGCTCGACGATCCGCGGGTCCTGAGCGCCGCCGAGACCAAGGCCTACCTGCGGCGCGCCCACGCCGTGATCGCGGCGGCGTTGCCCAGGAAGAAGCAGGCCGAGCTCCGGCTATGAGCCGAGCCGGTCACACGATGACGGGTTCGCGGACGCGCCCCCGGCGTCTCGCCTGCACGCCCTTAGCACCCGAACGTCGTCCTCGGTCCATGGGTCACTTGCAAGCCTCTCTTCAATCGGCGCACGCGTGGGCGCGACGTACCGCGCCGATCGACAACACCACGGCACAATAGGGCAGCAACCAAATGACCCGGGCGTTGTAGCGACCGGTCGGCGCGGAGATCCCGCCGCAGATCGCGGCGTTGACGGCCACCCCGATCAGAACGACCACCAGCCCGATGCGCTGGGCCGGCGTGAGAAGCCGGCCGCCGGCGAGCAGCAGCACGGCGAGCGCCGCGACAGACGCGAGGAGGCCTACGACATGAAGCGCATGCACGGGAGCGGCCGGAAACTGCGAATCGTGCTGAAGCGCCGCCCCGTAGGCATCGAGGCCGCGAATGCCGAAACTCTCGAGCATGGGCAGCACATAGGGATTCGCCCTGGCATACTTCATGTCCTCTCCCGGATCGAAGCGGCCGACCTGCTCGACGGTGCTTCGCAGGGCGTTCTTCAGCACTGCCCCAGGGCGCTCGAGCACGATCGCCGTGACCAGCCGCCGGGCCTCCTCCTCCATGGCACGGAACGATCCCAGGCGCGTGAAGGGGGCGCTCTCTTCCCACAGAAAGGTATCGGACTTGGCTGGCAGCTCGTGACGATGCTCGCACAGCCTATAGCGCATCGATGCGCAATGGCGCTCCAGGTGATCCTGCAGGAGGCCGTCAGCGGCCAGCCGCGCCAGGATGAACCCCGTGCCGTAGGGCGGCAGCAGGCTGGGTGTCCCATGCGCCAACATGTTCATCGCCAGGCTCGAACCGATCGCGAGCGCTCCGACCGATGCCATCCGGAGCGCCAGGACCCGGGCGACGATCCGCCGCGCAGGAGCAGTCAAGGCCTGCCAGCAGGCAACGGCGAGTCCGACAAGGACGAGGCTCAACGTCAGCAGGATGGTGGTCGAATGCATGGCCGCGCCGAGGCCGGTCAGGATGATGAGCAGGCCAGCCCGCTTCACCGGCTTGGCCAGCGCGCCGGCGACAAGGGCAGAAACGCCCGCCACCACGAGCCCGGCGAAGATATCGGGCATGACCCAGCTCACCGTCCACGACAGGGTGCTGAACGCGGCGAGCCCTGCCACAAGCGCAAACGCTGCGACGGCGTCGAGATCGCAGCCGAACGCCTCGGCCATCGCCCGGACGACGTAGAGCGTCAGAACCGCCTGGACGATGACGACCGCCCACAGCGAGCCGAGCCACGCGAACGGCTTCAGGAACACGGCGTAGCCCAAGGCGCGCGGCAGATCCGTCGTCAGGCGCGCGCCGTCGGCGATGTAGCTGGCGGTGTCCGGAAAGATCAGGGGAAAGCCGTTCAGCACGGCCCCGAGGACAAGGAAGGGCACCGTCCCAAGAACGATGATCGCCGCCAGCGCACGTGCCAAGCCACGATCGCAATCTACTGGCACGAAGACAGTCTTTCCAGATCGGTTGCAGGACCAGCGGATAATGCTTCCGAGGCGTGCCGCCCCCTGTCAACCGTAGACTGCGCGCCAAGGGCCCGAGGCGAAACAATTGCATACGCCGGCAGTTGCCTTGCCTCGAAGAAAGCGGCAAGGGTCGAGCGGTGTCGATCGTCTTCCAGTACATCCGCTACGTGGCTTGCGCAGCGTGCGCCGCCGCGATCAATTTCATCGTCGGCTTCGCGCTCGTCCAGGGAGCCGGGTTCACCTCGCAATGGCAGTATCCCCTGGCCATCGCCTTCGGCTACGCCAGCGGGATGATGGTCAATTTTCTCCTCAACCGGCGATTCACCTTCAGCGGCAACGACCGCACCAGGATCGCCCAGGGCCGGACGTTTCTCTTCGTCGCTACGACCGGCCTGGTGATCAGCTCGGCCTTCGCGTCCGCGGCCCGTGGCCTGATCGAGATCCTCTTGCCGACCACGCCCGTGCTGAGCGGCGCGCTCGCTCCGTTCTTCAGCGCCGAAACTCTGGGCCAGGTTTTCGCGATCGGCATCGTGTCGGTCTATTCCTTCGCCGGCCATCGCTACCTCACCTTCAATCGGGGCATCCGCTTCCAGGTGCGCAGGATCGCCGGGCTCGCTCCCACCAGCCATGCCCGTGCCCGCGAGTGAAACGGCAGGCCGTCCGGCGCTGGTCATCGTCGGCGGCGGCCCTTCCGGCATGGCTGCGGCGCTCGAGGCGGCGCGCAACGGAGCACAGGCCATCGTCATCGAGCGGCTCGACCGGGTGGGCGGGCTGGCTCGCACCCTCGACTTCCAAGGCTGCCGGTTCGACATCGGCCCGCATCGCTTCTTCACCCTGAACAAGGAGGTCCAGGAACTCTTCGTCGAGGTCTGCGGCATCGACGTCCTGCGTGTCTCGCGCCTGACCAGGATCCTCTACAAGCAGAAATACTTCAACTACCCTCTGACGCCCATCAACGCGCTGTTCGGCATGGGCCTGCGGCTGTCGGCCGAGATTCTCGCCAGCTACTTGCTGGCGCGGGCGAGGCACCTGGTGGCGAAGCCGCGGTTGGTCTCGTTCGAGGACTGGATCGTCGATCGCTTCGGCCGTCGCCTGTTCGAGATCTTCTTCAAGACATACACCGAGAAGGTGTGGGGCATATCGTGCCGGGAGATCAGCGCCGACTGGGCCGGGCAGCGCATTAAGGGTCTGAGCCTGATGGCCGCCATCGCCAATGCCGTGCGGCCACACCGCAAGGTCATCAAGACCCTGGTCGACGAGTTCCTCTATCCGCGCCTCGGCGCGGGCCAGCTCTACGAGAAGATGGAAGCCCTGGTCGCGGCGGGCGGCGGTACGGTGCACAAGAAGGCCGAGGTGCTGCGCATCGAGCGCGACGGTTTCCGCGTCACCGCCATCCACTACCGCGATGCCGACGGCCTCGAACGGACCCTCCGCGGCGACTTCTACCTGTCGAGCGCGGCGCTCAGCGACCTCGTGCGCCAGTTCGACCCGCCGGCGCCCCAAGCCGTGCTCGATGCCGCGCACGGCCTGCGCTATCGCAATCATGTCGGCGTGAAGCTCGTCATCGAAGGCGCGGCGCCGTTCCCCGACAACTGGATCTACGTCCATTCGCCGGACGTAAGCATGGCCCGCATCTCCAACTACCGCAACTTCTCGCCCGATATGACGCCGGCAGCCGACATCCATGCCCTGACGGTCGAGTATTTCTGCTTCGCTGGCGACGAGACATGGTCGAGTTCCGACGACGCGCTGGTCGCCCGCGCCGTCTCCGAGTTGCGCCGCTTGGGGATATCGCTCGGCGCCCTTGCCGGATCGTTCGTCGTCCGCTCGGAGAAGGCCTATCCGGTCATAGAGATTGGCCACGAAACGAGGATCGAGACCGTAAAGTCCTTCCTCGACCGTTTCGAAAACCTGCTGCCGATCGGCAGATCGGGCATGTTCAAGTATAATAATCAGGACCATGCCATGGCGACCGGCCTCTATGCGGCCCGCACCGCGCTCGGCAAGGGCCGCTTCGATCCGTGGCTGGTCAACATCGACGGCGTCTATCTCGAGGGAGGACGCATCGAGTGACCGGCTCGGCCGCCCTGGCGGATCAGGCGCTGGTAGGACTATCGAGGGTGGCAGCCGGCGCGCGACTGACACAAATTTTCGCACCGGCTCTCCGCTGACACGATGCTTGCCAGAAACTCGTCTCGCTAACCTCGCGGCGCCGCGAGGGCGGCAGGACGCCCGGTTGCGGGCAGGGACGGCCTTTGATAGAAGGCGCCGCCGGCCTCGCCCCGCCCCTGCGGGCGAGGCCGAATTCCATTTTTCCGACCCCAGCGGTAAGCCCATGAAAGTCCAAGTCAATTCCATCCGCGCCGGCAATGTCGTCGAGTACAACGGCAAGCTCTGGGTGGCGTCCAAGGTACAGCACATAAATCCCGGCAAGGGCGGCGCCTTCGTGGCGTTGGAAGCCAAGGCGCTGCGCGAGGGCAACAAGCTGCAGGAGCGCTTCCGCTCGGGCGAGACCATCGAGCGCGTGCATATCGACGAGCGCGACTGCACTTTCCTGTACAAGGACGACAACGGCTTCACCTTCATGGACAAGGAGACGTTCGACCAGCTCGTAGTCGGCTCCGACGTGCTCGACGCCGACCAGGCCCGCTTCCTGCAGGACGGCATGGAGGTGACGGTGTCGCTCTACGAAGGCACGCCGGTCGGCGCCGAGATTCCCAAGACCGTGGTGCTGCCGGTCATCGAGGCCGACGCCGTGGTCAAGGGCCAGACCGCTTCGTCGTCCTACAAGCCGGCCATCGTCGAAGGCGGCATCCGCGTGATGGTGCCGCCGCACATCGGCGTCGGCACGCGGTTGGTGATCAACACCGAGGACGGCAGCTACCTCGAACGCGCCAAGGATTGAGAGAGTGGTCCGCGCGCCGGATCAGCCGGTCGCCCGCATCGGCCGCGCCCCGATGGCGCCGGGCCGGGAGCGCTCCGGGCCGCCCGAGCGCCGCTCCCTCGCGCCGCGCTCGGCGACGATCACAGTGATGATCCGGGCGGCCTTCGCGGCGGCCAAGTTTCTCAAGCGCGATTTCGGCGAGGTCGAGCATCTGCAGGTCTCGGAGAAGGGTCCGGGCGACTTCGTCAGCCACGCCGACATCCGGGCCGAGCGCACCGTGCGCGCCGAGCTGGCGCGCACCCGGCCGGACTACGGCTTCCTCGGCGAGGAAGGCGGCGAGACCAAGGGCGACGGGCGGAACCGCTGGATCGTCGACCCGCTCGACGGCACCACCAACTTCCTGCACGGCGTGCCGCACTTCGCCATCTCGATCGGGCTCGAGCGCGAGAACGAGATCATCGCCGGCGTCATCTACCAGCCGATCTCCGACGAGCTGTTCTGGGCCGAGAAGGGCAACGGCGCCTTCGTCGACACGCCGAGCGCGCGCTCGCGCCGCCTGCGCGTGTCGGGCCGCAAGGACCCGGCGCGGGCCCTCGTCGGCACCGGCATCCCCCATCTCGGCAAGGGCGACCACGCCGGCTATCACGCCAAGCTCGCGGCCGTCACCGAGCGCACCGCGGGCGTACGCCGCTGGGGCGCCGCCGCACTCGACCTCGCCTTCGTGGCGGCCGGCCGCTACGACGCCTTCTTCGAGCTCGGGCTGGCGCCGTGGGACGTCGCCGCCGGCATCCTTATGGTGCGCGAAGCCGGCGGCGTCGTGAGCGACATCGCCGGCAAGCCCTACGAGCTCGGCGGCCCATCCCTGCTCGCCAGCAATTTCGGCCTGCGCGACTCGATGGTCGAGATCCTGTCGAAGGCGTAGGGCTGGCGGCAATCTGCCGCCACGGCGGCGGTCGGGACGTGATGGGTGTTGCGGTCGCACCATCTTTGCCCATCGACGTCGCCTCATTGCTGGGAGCGCACCGGAGTGGCGTGCTCCCGGCAATGAGCCGTCGTCCGCACCATGCCGTGTCACCGAACTGCACCCGATCGGGGAAGGGCGTTCGCATGTGGAAAAGCTACTCCGTCATCCCGACCGAAGCCGAGCGAAGCGAGGCGTAGTGGAGGGACCTTATCTTACTGCAAGACCAGTAAGAAAGGTCCCTCGACTGCGCCGCCAATGGCGCTGTAGACAGCGCCTGATTGGGCGGCTCCGCTCGGGATGACGGGAGAAGTGGCCATGTGCGAATGCCCTGCCGATTGGGGGGTAGTTCTTGCCTGAGCTCTGCTGGACCGGGTTGACGTCGCGCAAGTCTCGGCTAGCGTGGCCGAGGCAGGCGACGAGGCGTCGCCGGCGACAGCGCCGCATCGAGGAGGATGGATCATGCGCAAGCTCGAGGGTGTGACCAAGGTCCCGTTCGGCCGCGTCGGCACCCATGGCACGTGGGCGGTTCGGATGTTTGACGTGCCGGCGATCGAGACCGAGGCAGCGCACCCGGCTGACGCAAGACCGCTTTCGACATCTGCTCTTGCGTCAGTCGCAAGCCATTGATTTCAAAGGGCACTGACGCAACGGACGCAACGGACGCAAAATCCGGGGCCGAAGAATTTCTCTCTCTACCTTACCGGCCGGTCAGGATCTGGCGCGCCCGGCGGGCGACTGTGCGGGCGACGGGCGTGGCGGACCGCTGCGTGCCCACGGCGAGCCACGTCCCCTGGTGTCCACTCGCCGCTGCTCTCGCAAGAGCGACTCCGCTGCTGCAGCCGGTTGACCCGTGGGTGCCATTGGCTAATGTGGATGGCAGGTGCACGACGCTCAGGCCACGCGTCTACCGGGACCCCCAACTCCTTGGAAAGGCAGCCCATATGCCCGCGCTCACGAATGCCCTGCGCAGCCTCGCCGTCGTCGCGGCGGGGGTGGCGGCTGCCGTGGGCCCCGTGGCCGCGCAAGCCCAAGGATACCTTCCGCCGCCCAACCGCATCGAGAGCCGGCTGATCGACGACGGGCTGGGCGATGTCGGTCGTACCCCGCCCCCTTCGTCCGCCCGCCAGGTGGTGGCGATCCCGGCGACATTGCCGCCGGCCCAGGTGGCCGCCGCGCCGGCGCCGCCCGTGGCATCGCCTCCCGCCCCCGTGCAACCTGCCCCGGTGCAGGTGATCGAGCCGCCCGCGGCACCGGCGCGCGCAGCAGCGCCTGTTCTACGGCCGACGGCAATGGCCGCGCTGGCGCCAGAGCCGCCTGCACCGGCACCATCCGGCCAGGCCGTCTCCGCCATCCCGTTCATGCCGGGGTCGGCAATCCTGAGCGAAGGCGCCAAGGCCGAGCTCGACCGCGTGGCCGCCATCGTCTCCTCCGACCGCAAGGTCCGGGGCATCGAGCTCCACGCGCATGCCGGCGAGGGCGATCCCGAGAGCCGCAAGGTTGCCTTGGCGCGGGCGCTGGTGGTGCGCAGCTACCTGATCGACCGTCGCGTCAGGGCGCGCATCGAGGTTGGCGCCTTCTCGGGCAGCGGCGAGCGGGTCGATATCCTGGTGGCCACCCAGTGAGCTACCCTGAGAAGGCCCCAATGCGTTCGACCGGATGAGCAGCCCCCTTCCCTACCTCGTACGCATGCTGCTGTTCCTGGCGGCGGTGGCGGGCCTCGCCTATCTGCTGCACCATGACCTGGTGCGGGTGTTCATGAACACCCCGATCCTGAACGGCGTCATCGTCGCCGTCCTGGTGATCGGCATCTTCTTCGTCATGCGCCAGGTCATCCTGCTGTGGCCCGAGGTGCGCTGGCTGCGCCGCTTCCAGCATCGCGAGGAAGGCGCGCCGCCCCTCGAGATGGAATCGATCAACCTCCTGGTGCCGCTGGCGGCCATGCTGGGCGAGCGGCAGGAGCGCTTCCGCCTTTCGCCGACGGCGGCGCGCGCGCTGCTCGACGGCATCGCCGCCCGGCTCGACGAGCGGCGCGAGCTGATGCGCTACCTGATCGGGCTGCTGATCTTCCTCGGCCTGCTCGGCACGTTCTGGGGACTCCTCGAGACGATCGGCGCCGTCGCCGATGCCATCGCCAACCTGCAGGTGTCGAGCGGCGATGCGGTGCAGATGTTCGCCCGGCTCAAGGAAAGCATCGAAGGCCCGCTCAAGGGCATGGCGACTGCGTTCGGCGCCTCGCTGTTCGGCCTGTCGGGCTCGCTGGTCGTGGGCTTCCTCGAGCTGCAGGCGAGCCAGGCACAGGGCCGCTTCCATACCGAGCTCGAGGAGTGGCTGGCCGGCGCCACGCGGATCTCCGGCGGGCCGCAGATCGAGGGCGAGCAAGGCGTGTCGGCTTATGTCGAGGCGTTGCTCGAGCGCACTGCAGACGGCATCGACGACCTGACGCGCTCGTTGCGTCGCGCCGAGGAGGCGCGCGGCACGACCGTCACCGCCAACGCCATGCTGGTCGAGCGGCTGGCGGCGCTGGCCGAGACGATGCGCGCCCAGCAGAATCTGCTCGCCCGGATGGCCGAGCATTCGATCGAGCTGCGCGGCGCGGTGACCCGGCTGACCGAGCGCGCGCCCGACCAGACCGATCGCGACTCGCTCGCCGCCCACCAGCGCAACACCGAGGCCTATCTCGCCCGGCTGCTCGAGGAGAACGTGCGCAGCCGCGCCACCCTGGTCGAGGAGCTGCGCGGCGTGGTCGCCCGGCTGGGCGAGCGCGCCCCGGACGACGAGCGCGAGGCGCTGATCGCCCATCAGCGTGCCACCGAGGTCTACCTGGCACGCCTGGTCGAGGAGAACGTGCGCGGCCGCGCCGCCCTGATCGAGGAGCTGCGCGGCACGGCCGAGCGCCTGGCCGAGCGCTCCTCCGACAGCGAGCGCGAGGCCCTGATCGCCCATCAGCGCGCTACCGAGGTCTACCTGTCTCGCCTGGTCGAGGAGAACGTGCGCGGCCGCACCGCCCTGATCGAGGAGCTGCGCGGCACGGTCGAGCGCCTGGCCGAGCGCTCGTCGGACAGCGAGCGCGAGGCGCTGGTCCACCACCAGCGCGCCATCGAGGGCCACCTCGCCCGCCTGGTCGAGGAGAACGTGCAGTCGCGCACGGCGCTCGCCGACGAGCTGCGCGGCGAGTTCAGGCTGCTCGCCCGCACCATCGCCTCGACGCGTGTCGGCAATCAGCCGGCCGGCGAAGGCTAGGCAATGGCCGCTTCCGCTCACCGCCGCGGCGGCGGTGCCGACTACATCTGGCCGGGCTATGTCGACGCGCTGACCACTCTCCTGATGGTGATGATCTTCCTGCTGTCGCTGCTCAGCGTCGCGCAGTTCACGCTGTCGAGCACGCTCAGCAACCGCGACAGCGCCATCGAGCAGCTCAGCCGCCAGATCGGCGATCTCGCCAGCCAGCTGTCGATCGAGAAGCGGGCGTCGCAGAGCCTGCAGAAGGATCTCGAGCAGCTTACCCTGCAGCTCCGCCAGACCCGCAGCGAGCGCGACCGGCTGGGCACCGACCTGGCCGGCGAGCGGCGAACCTCGGAGACGCTGCGCATCGAGCGCGACCGGCTGACCGGCGACATCGCCAACGAGCGCCGGACAATCGAGGCGCTTCGGGCCGAGCGCGAGAGGCTCGGCACCGACCTCTCGGCCGAGCGCAAGTTCGTGGAGACGCTGAAGGGCGAGCGCGACCGCCTCACCGAGCGGCTGTCGGAGATGTTGATCGAGCGCGAGAAGCTGACGGCCGCCCTGCAGAGCCAGACCCGCAGCGCCGAGGCCAAGGCCCAGGATCTGCAGAAGGAGATCGAGCGCCAGCGGCTGGAGCTGACGCGGCTCGCCGCCTCGCTGGCCGCCGCCAACCAGGAGAAGGGCAAGCTGTTCGGCGACCTCACCGAGGAGCAGAAGCTCTCGGCCGAGCAGAAGGCCGCGGTGGTGCGGCTGACCGCCGAGCTGGCCGGGGTCAAGGACGAGCTTGCCCGGCTCAACGCCGCGCTCGAGGCGTCGGAGACCAAGGCCAAGGACCAGCAGGCGCAGATCGTCGATCTCGGCCAGAAGCTCAATCGCGCGCTCGCCAGCAAGGTCGAGGAGCTGGCGCGCTACCGCTCGGAGTTCTTCGGCAAGCTGCGCGAGGCGCTGGCAGGCCAGCGCGACGTGCAGATCGTCGGCGACCGCTTCGTCTTCCAGTCCGAGGTCTTGTTCCCGTCGGGATCGGCGCAGCTCCAGCCGGGCGGCGAGAAGCAGCTCGCCAACGTCGCCCAGCGCCTGCTCGAGATCGTCGACCGCATCCCGACGGACGTCAACTGGGTGCTGCAGGTCGACGGCCACACCGACGACAAGCCGATCCGCAACGTCGTCTACCCGACCAACTGGGAGCTCTCGGCCGCCCGCGCCATCGCCGTGGTGAAGTTCCTGCACAGCGAGGGCATCCCGAACGAGCGCCTGGTCGCCGCCGGCTACGGCGAGTTCCAGCCCCTCTCCACCATCGACTCGGCCCGCAACCGGCGCATCGAGCTCAAGCTGACCAGCCGGTGACGCCCTACAGCAACCCCAGCCGCTTCAGCTCGGCTGCCATCGCGGCCGGCATGTCGGCAGTGTCGCCCTTGGAGAGGTCGGGCGGGGACCGCTCGGGCTCGAGGTAGCGCCAGCCCTGGAACGCCTTGCAGGTCCGGGGCGCGGTGGGCACCAGGGTTCGCCTGACCTCGATCCGGCAGTATCGCTTGCCGTCGTCCCGGTCGATGTCCTCCTCGAAGCCGACCAGCTCCTGGCGGCAGCGAATGACGCCGCGCACCACCCAGTAGAGCGAACCGCCGTCGAGGAGCTCGGCCGCGCGGCGCGGCGTGTTGCGGGTGTAGACCCAGTGCGGCGAGCGCGGGCTCTGACGGCGCTGGCGGCGGCGCTCGGCCTGCACGGTCTTCATGTGGGCGAGATCGTCGACGCCGACCGCGAGCTTGATGAGATGCAATGTCATGGCTCGCGATTAATACCCTGGACCGGGCTCGCTCAAGCCGTCGCTATCCACAACCGGCCGAAACCGTGTCCGGCACGACACAGCGATGGAACATTCGCGGCGGCAGGTTCACACTCCACAATGTTTGCACAATGCACGACATAGAGTGCGCGCGCTTTCCACGGGGGCTCTCATGAATCGGTCGACGCTCGTTGCTCTGGTCGCGGCGCTCATGCTGGGATCGGGCATCGCAGGCTATGTCATCGGCAAACCGCGCGATTCGATCGACCGACCGACTCAACCCACCGTAGCGTCGGCACCGGCGCCCGCGCCAGCGCCGACGCCCGCCCCCGCTCCACAGACCGCGCAGACCACCACTCCGGCACCGGCGACGCCCGCGACGCCGGCCAACACGACCCCTGCCGCCACGCCCCCCGCTCCGGAGCCGCGGGCCATGACCGCCGCGCCATTCGGCTACCGGAGCTACTGGCTGGATACCAAGGGTTCGGAAGCCGAAGCCTGCCTCGAGTTCAACAAGGGGCTGGTGCCGAGCGGCGTACGCTACGGCGACTTCGTGCGCATCGAGCCCGAGGTCAAGTCGGCAGTGCGCGTGGTCGACAGTCGGTTGTGCATCGGTGGCCTGAGCTACGGCACGGACTACAAGGTGAAGCTGCTCGCCGGCCTGCCCGGCGCCGGCGACGTCAAGCTCGACACCGAGCGCACGGTCGAGGTGTCGCTGGGCGCCCGGCCGGCGGTGGTCAACCTGCCCGGCAAGGGCTTCATCCTGCCGCGCGGCTCGGCCGCCGGCGTGCCGGTCACCACCATCAACGTCTCCAAGGTCGGCATCTCGGTCTATCGCGTCAACGAACGCGCCATCGACCGCTTCGCCAACGACCGCTACGACGCCACCTATCCCGGCAGCGAGCCGATGACCGATTCGTGGTCGCTGCGGCGCTGGCTGCGCGGCGACAACGGCAAGCGGATCTGGCGCGGCACGATGGAGGTGAAGAACGTCCAGAACCAGCCGATCGTCACCGCCTTCCCGATTCGCGAGACCATCCAGGACTGGAAACCGGGCGCCTACTTCGTGGTCGTCTGGGACGCCGCCAAGCCGCCCGCGCGCGGCTACGGCTACGAGGACGACGAGGACGAGCAGTCCGACGGCACCGCCGCCGGCATGTGGCTGGTCGACACGGACATCGCGCTCACCACCTTCACGGGCGCCGACGGGCTCACGGTTTTCGCCCGCTCGCTGCAGACCGCCCTGCCGATCGCCGGTCTCGAGGTCGTGCTGCTGACCCGTGGCAACGAGCCGATCGGCAAGGTGATCACCGATGCCGCCGGCCGCGCGAATTTCGCGGCAGGCCTGCTCCGGGGCCGCGGCGCCGCCGAGGCCTTCGCCGTGATGGCGACCGACGAGGCCAAGAAGGACTTCTCGCGGCTCGAGCTCACCAAGTCGCCGTTCGACCTGTCCGACCGCGGCATCTCGGGCCGCGACCAGCCGGGCCCGGTCGATGCCTACCTTTATACCGAGCGCGGCATCTACCGCCCGGGCGAGGCCGTGCAGCTGATGGCGATGCTGCGCGACAACGGCGCCACCTCGCTCGCCGACATGCCTGTGACCCTGATCGTCAAGCGGCCCGACGGCAGCGAGTTCACGCGCTACACCGCGGCCCTGCAGGGCTCGGGCGCGATCCACCAGGCGATCGACCTGCCGAAATCGTCGCGTCGCGGCCGCTGGTCAGTGACGGCGCACATCGATCCCAAGGCGCCCTCGGTCGGCCGCGTCGAGTTCTCGGTCGAGGATTTCGTGCCCGAGAAGCTCAAGGTCGAGATCAAGCCCGATCGTCCGATGATGCGTCCGGGCGAGATCAACGGATTCGGAATCCAGGCCGACTTCCTCTACGGCGCACCGGCGTCCGGCCTGACCGTCGAGGCCGACCTGCGGGTCACCGTCGACGACAACCCGTTCGCCAGCTACGCGCAGTATCGCTTCGGGCCGGAGAGCGAGCGCGAGAGCTTCGAGCCGCCGTTCATCACGCTGAACGGCACCGACACCGACGAGACCGGCAAGTCGCGCCTCGAGTGGGGCGGCAACGGGATCAAGGACACCGTGCTGCCGCTGCGCGCCCAGATCCAGGCCCGCGTGTTCGAGCCGGGCGGCGGACGGGCGACGCGTACCGAAACCGCCCTGCCGATGCGCACGCGCAACGTCTATCTCGGCATCCGTCCCGCGTTCGAGGGCCGCTATGCCCGCGAGGGTGCCACCACCGAGTTCGACGTGGTCGCGGTCGATGCGGACGGCAAGCAGATCGCCCGACCGACCATCCAGTACCGCCTCGATCGCATCAACTATTCGTACCAGTGGTACCAGGTCGATGGCCGCTGGCGCTGGCAGTCGACCCAGCACGACCGGCTGCTGACGACCGACACGGTGGCGCTCGCGGCCGATGCCCCGCTGCGCCTGTCGCTCAACCTGCAGTGGGGCAGCCACCGCCTGACCGTGGTCGACACCGAGAACAACACCTCGACGACCATGCAGTTCTATGTCGGCTGGTACGGCGGCGAAGGCTCGGGCGAGGAGGCGCCCGACACGCTGCGCGTGGCGAGCGACAAGCAGAACTACAGGCCGGGTGACTCGGCACGCGTGCGCATCGAGCCGTCGTTCGCCGGCGAGGCTCTGGTCGCCATCGCCACCGACCGCATCGTCGCCACCTATCCGGTGCAGGTGCCGTCAGGCGGTACGACGGTGGAAGTGCCGGTCAAGGCCGAATGGGGCCCCGGTGCCTATGCGCTGGTCACTGCCTGGCGTCCGCTGTCGACGCCGGCCGACCGCACGCCGACGCGCGCTATCGGCGCAGTCTGGCTGGGGATCGATCCGGCCCTGCGCACGCTCGGCATCCAGATCACCGCGCCCGAGAAGGTGACGCCGCGCCAGCGCATCGAGGTGCCGGTCAAGGTCTCCAACCTGCAGAACGAGGAGGCCTGGATCACCCTGGCGGCGGTCGACGAGGGCATCCTGCAGCTCACGCGTTATCGCACGCCCGACCCGGCGAACTTCTACTTCGGCAAGCGCCGGCTCGGCGTGGCGATGCGCGACGACTACGGCCGCCTGCTCGACACCAAGGCCGACGAGGTCGGGCGCATCCGGGTCGGCGGCGACGCCGGCGACATCGGCGGCCTCGACATCGTGCCGACCCGCACCGTGTCGCTGTTCAGCGGCCCGGTGAAGCTCGACGCCAACGGCGAGGCCAGGATCGGCCTCGACATCCCCGACTTCATCGGCCAACTGCGCATCATGGTCGTGGCCTACGCCAAGACCAAGGTCGGCTCGGCCGACCAGCGGCTGTTCGTGCGCGACGCGGTCACCGCCGACGTCGTGCTGCCGCGCTTCCTGGCGCCGGGTGATCGCGGACGGCTGTCGCTGTCGCTGCACAATGTCGACGGCCAGGCCGGCGACTACCGCCTGACCCTCGAGGCGAGCGGCGCGGTGGCGCTCGACCGGCCGGTCGCCGAGACGCGCCGGCTGGCGACCAACCAGCGCGAGCTGCTGACCTGGGATATCAAGGCGGGCGAGGCCGGCTTCGGCAAGGTCGCCGTCGCGGTCGAGGGCCCGGGCAACTTCGCGGTGCGCCGCGAATGGGACATCCAGGTGCGCTCGGCGCAGACGGCGAGCGCCATCGACACCGTGTCGCAGCTCGAGCCGCAGCGTCAGCTCACGGTCGACCGCAACCTGGTCGCCCAGTTCGCGCCCGGAACGACCAGCGTCAGCGTCGCGCTGTCGCGCGTCCCCGGCATCGACGTGCCGGGCCTGCTGCGGGCGCTCGAGAAGTATCCGTACGGCTGCCTCGAGCAGACGACCAGCCGCGCCCTGCCGCTGCTCTACTACAACGACGTCGCCCTGCTGGGCTACGCCAAGGCCGACTTCAACGTCCAGGAAAGGGTGCAGGACGCGGTCTATCGCGTCGTCGACATGCAGACGTCCGACGGCTCGTTCGGCATGTGGGGGCCCTTCTCGCCGGCCGCCGAATGGCTGCAGGTCTATGCCCTGGACTTCCTGCTGCGCGCCCGCGACCAGCAGATGAACGTCCCGGCGGCCACGCTGCAGCGCGGCTTGGCGTGGCTCAACCGCTCGGTCGAGAAGTTCTCGGCCAACGCCCAGGCCTATGCCTGGTACGTCCTGGCCAAGGGCGGCCTCGCCGATCCCGGCCGCATCCGCTACTTCCAGGACACGAAGTCCGGCGAGATCACGGGTGGCCTGGCCTGGGCGCAGCTTGCCGCGGCGCTCAACCAAGTCGCCGAGCCGGGTCGCGCGCGGCTCGCCTTCGCGATCGCCCGCCAGCGCATCGAGCAGCCGGTGCCGGGGGAGTACTATGGCTCGCCGCTGCGCAACCGCGCCGCCCTGATCGCGCTTGCGACCGAGGCCGGCGGCCAACAGGCGCTGAACGAGGTCGTCGCCTCGGTGCGCGAGCAACTGGTCGCCAAGGGCGAGTACACCACCACCCAGGAGCAGGCGTGGCTGCTGCTGGCGGCGCGCGCCATGGCCGGCGGCGGCACCGAGCTCGCCTACTCGGTCGATGGCCAGCAACACAAGGGCAGCAAGGATCCCGTGGTGATCAACCCCGACCGGGCGGCAGTCGAACGCGGGGTCCGTGTTGCCAACGACGGCGACCGTGCGGTCTGGCTGCAGGTGACGGCGCGCGGCGTGCCGGTCGAGCCGCAGCCCGCAGCCTCGCATGGCCTGAGCGTCGAGCGCCGCTACCTGACCCTCGACGGCCGGCCGGCGAACCTCGCCCGGCTGCGCCAGAACGAGCGGGTGATCGTGTCGATCCGCGGCCGCAACCTCGAAGGCGGCTATCACGAGGCGGCGCTGCTCGACCTGCTGCCAGCCGGCTTCGAGATCGAGAGCGTGCTGAACGAGGAGACCGTGAAGTCGTTCTCGTTCCTCGACAAGCTGACCGACACGCGCATCGCCGAGGCGCGCGACGACCGCTTCTTCGCGTCGTTCAACCTCGGCCGGCGCAACTATCGGATGTGGTGGGATTCAGCGGACCTGTTCCCGAATTCCTACCATGTCGCCTACATCGTGCGCGCCGTGACGCCGGGCAGCTTCGCCCTGCCGGCAGTGCACGTCTCCGACATGTACGCGCCGCGCGTCTATGCCCGCAGCGCCATGGGCCACGTGACCATCGCGCCGCGCTGAGCGATCGCCCCACGCCGAGCATCGCGATGGCGCCTGTCATCCCCTTCCGGACCAGGAGCGTCCGCTCGTTCTCCTCCCCAGCTTTGCTGGGGAGGTGTCGCCGTCATACGGCGACGGAGGGGTCGAAAGCCCCACTTGGGCTCATGACCCCTCCTCCCCGGATGACGGGGCACCTCCCCAGCGGAGCTGGGGAGGACCGCAAAGAACCGACCGCGGCCCGCGCGCCATGAAACTGCAGCGGCTCCTCGTTGGCGCAGCCCTCGCCGTCACCCTGGCCACGGCGGGAGCGCTGGCCCTCGACCGGCTGTTCCCGCCAGACCTGACGCGCTACCACCAGCGCTCGAGCGAGGTCGTCGACGCCAACGGCCGCCTGCTGCGCTCCTTCACGACAGCCGATGGCAAGTGGCGGCTGGCTACCGCGGTCGACGATGTCGACCCGCTTTATCTCGCTCTCCTGAAGGCTTACGAGGATCGCCGCTTCGACGACCATTGGGGCGTCGATCCTCTGGCCGCCGTGCGCGCCGCGTACCAATGGGCGTCGCGCGGGCGCATCGTTTCGGGCGCCTCGACGATCTCGATGCAGGCCGCCCGCCTGCTCGAGCCGCGGCCGCGCGGGCTGCTCACCAAGGCGATCCAGTCGGCCCGCGGCCTGCAGCTCGAGTGGCGCTACTCCAAGCACGAGGTGCTGGCGATCTACCTGACCTTGGCGCCGATGGGCGGCAACCTCGAGGGCGTGCGTGCCGCCTCCTTCGCCTATTTCGGCAAGGAGCCGAAGAGCCTGTCGGCCGCCGAGGCGGCGCTGCTGGTCGCCATCCCGCAATCGCCCGAGCGGCGGCGGCCCGATCGCGCCGCCCAGCGCGCCCAGTCGGCGCGCGATCGTGTGCTGGCGCGCGGCCTCGACCACGCCGTCATCGACCAGTCGCTCTACGACAAGGCCGTGACGCGCCGCGCGCCCGACCGCCGGCTCGCGATGCCGATGCACGCGCCGCACCTCGCCACGTGGCTGGCCGGCCAGTCGCCGGGCACGGCCGTGCCGACCACCATCCGCCTGGAGCTGCAGAGCGCGCTCGCCCAGCTCGTCGGCGAGGAGCGCGCCCAGTTCCCCGACCGCGCCCAGATCTCCATGGTCGTGATCGACAACCGCACGCGCTCCGTCGTCGCCTGGCTGGGTGGCTCGGATTTCTTCGGCAAGGCGGGCCAGGTCGATCTGGTGCGGGCGCATCGCTCGCCCGGCTCGGCGTTGAAGCCGATGATCTACGCCATGGCGTTCGACGACCGCACCCTGCATCCGCAGTCATTGGTCGAGGACGTGCCGGTGCGCTTCCGCGACTGGCTGCCGCGCAACTTCGATCGCGACCACCAGGGCGCCGTCACCGTGCGGCGCGCCCTGCAGCAGTCGCTCAACGTGCCGGCAGTGCTGGCGCTGGAGAAGGTCGGCCCGCAGCGCTTCCTCGCCACCCTGCGCAGTGCCGGTGCCACGCCCGGCCTGCCGCCCGGAGACCTCGGCGCCTCGCTCGGCATTGCGCTCGGCAGCGCCACCATCTCGCCGCTCGAGATGGCCACCCTCTACAACGGCCTCGCGACGGGCGGACAGTTCTCGCCGCCGCAGATCCGGCGCGACCGGCCGCGGAAGGAGCCGGTGCGGCTGCTCGGGCCGGCGGCCGCCTGGTATGTCGCCGACATCCTCGCCGAGGCGCCGCTGCCCGAGGGCTTCGCCGCCCTGCCGGTCAACCTGCGCGAGCGCCGTATCGCCTACAAGACCGGCACCTCGGCCGGGTTCCGCGACGCCTGGGCCGCCGGCTACAGCACCAACTGGACGGTGGTCGTGTGGGTCGGCCACGCCGACAGCACGTCGCGTCCGGAGGGCCTCGGGCGCGTCGCCGCCCTGCCTGTCCTGTTCAAGGCATTCGGCCGGCTGCCGGCGGAGGACAACCGCGCCACCGCGCCGCCGGTCGACGTGCTGCGCGTCGCCTCGCATCGCGAGCTGCCGCCGATCATGCGTGCCCTGCGGCCGCCCGGCGATGCCAATGGCGGGCCGCGCATCGCCTACCCGCCGGCCGATGCCAGCATCGAGCTCGGCAACAGCGAAGCGGTGCCGTTGAAGGCGCTGGGCGGCGAAGGCCGCCTGCGCTGGCTGGTCGACGGCCAGCCGATCGACGGCAGCAGGTGGGTACCCGGCGGACCAGGTGCGGCCCGCGTCGCCGTCGTCGACGAGTCCGGCCGCTCGAGCGCCGTCAACGTCCGCATCGTCGTGCAGCGCTGACCCAACCTGCGCCGCCGGCTCCCTCGCACGGCGTCGCCCCATCAGGGCAGCAGAACCAGGGCGACCGACGCCACCAGCAGGATCGCGAAGGCCACGTTGATCGCCCGGTTGGTGCGGGGTTCGCGGAACAGGCCGGTCAAGGCGGCACCGGCCAGCAGCCAAGCCACGTTCACCGCCACCATGACCAGCACGAGCACCGCCAGCTTGGCGGTGACATCGAGCACCATCCGTCCCGGCACCAGCACGAAGCCCGAGTACAGCGCCGCCATGGCGGCGTAGCCCTTGGGATTGATCGACGACAGCAGCAGCCCCGCGCCGAAGCTCGGCGGACGCCGCACGCTCGACGCGTCGCCGAGCGGCGGCGCCGTGGCGATACGGAACGCGAGATAGACGAAGTACGCTCCCGCCAGCCCGGTGACGATGGGCGTGGCGCCGGGGACGGCGAGCAGGACGCCGACGACGCCGCTCGCGACGATGGCCATCACGCCGATCATGCCGACGACGATCCCGGCCAGGTAGCCCACTCCTCGTCGCGCGCCGAACGCCGCACCGGTGGCGGCCAAGCTGAGCGTCGCCGGACCCGGGCTGCCGGCCAGGGCCACCGCTGCAAGCAGGAAGCCGAGCAGCCCATCCATCGGCTCCCTATGGCGCACCGCCGGCGAGGCGTCTTGAACGTTCGTGCAGCACACGTCCGTCATGTACCTCCTCCTTCGGCACGACATACGCACTGGCGACAAACATCGTCATCCCGACCAGCGCCGGGCATTGCGCCTGCCCTGAGCGCAGCCGAAGCGAGGCCCAGCGGAAGGACCCGTCTCGTTGCTGGCACTACCAAGAGAGGCCCCTCGACCACGCCGCCAATGGCGCTGTAACCAGCGCCTTATCGGGCGGCTCCGCTCGGGATGACGGGTCTTCTTGTCACTCGCGAGTTCTCTGCCCGTTTGCCCCCGCGTGCTGCGCGTTCTTCATGCCGCGAGTCTGGCCTTCAGCGCCTGGGCCACCTTCGAGGCCGGCTCGCGGCCCAGGGCGGCGCAGATGGTGCGGCCGGCCTCGGCGACGGCATCGAGGTCGACGCCATGCTCGATGCCAAGGCCGTTCAGCAGGTAGATCACGTCCTCGGTGCCGACATTGCCCGACGCGCCTTTGGCATAGGGGCAGCCGCCCAGCCCCGCGACAGCCGTGTCGAACACCGCGATGCCCCGCTCCATGACCGCCAGGATGTTGGCCAGAGACTGGCCGTAGGTATCGTGGAAATGCGCCGCGAGCTTCTCCCGCGGGACCCTTTCGGCCACCGCGTCGACCATGGCCACGCAGTCGGCCGGCGTGCCGACGCCGATCGTGTCGCCGAGCGAGACCTCGTAGCAGCCCATGCGGAACAGGCGCTCGGAGACCTCGGCCACCTTCACGGGCGCCACCGTGCCGTCGTAGGGGCAGGCGATCACGGTCGAGACGTAGCCGCGCACCTTCATGCCATGCTTCTGTGCCGCCTCCAGGACGGGGGCGAAGCGCTTGAAGCTCTCGTCGATCGAGCAGTTGGTGTTCTTGCGGCAGAACGCCTCCGAGGCCGCGGTGAACACCGCGATCTCCTCGCAGCGGGACTCGACGGCGCCGTTCATGCCCTGCTTGTTGGGCACCAGCACCGGATAGGCGACGCCGAGCCGGCGCGCGATCCGCGTCATGACCTGGTCGGTGTTGGCCATCTGCGGCACCCATTTCGGCGACACGAAGCTGCCCGCCTCGACGGCGCGGTGCCCGGCCGCCGACAGGGCATCGATCAGCGCCACCTTGGCCTCGACCGGGACCGGCCTGGCCTCGTTCTGCAGACCATCTCGCGGCCCCACCTCGACCAGCCGGACCTGCCTGGGAAACTTCATCGCGCCCTCCACTGTCGGAGGCGCATGTTACGCGATCTGGCGGCCCACGAGGTATGCTCCCAGCAGGAACAGGCCCGCGAAGAACAGCCTGCGAAACGTCGTGGGCGTGATATGGCGCCGGACCACCTGCCCCAGCGCCATGCCGGCCAGCGCCGGGGCCAGGCACGCCAGCGACATCGCTGCCGAAGCGCCGGAGTATCCGCCGCCCTGCAGCAGCCCACCGGCCAGCGCCAAGGTCGACACGGTGAAGGAAAGCCCGAGCGCCTGCACGAGATCGTCCTTGTCGAGGCCGATCGCCTGCAGGTAGGGCACCGCCGGAAGCACGAAGACGCCGGTGGCTCCGGTAACCAAACCTGTCGCAATGCCGACCAGCGGCGAGGCCCAGGCTTCGCGGCCCGCCGCAAGCGTGAAGCGCGCGCCCGACAGGCCGATAGCGGCGTAGGTCAGCAGCGCGACGCCCAGCGCAAGCCGCCCGACGCCGCCCATGTCGCTCGCCAGCACATCCGTGGCGAGCAGCGTGCCGACCACGACGCCTGCCATCATGCTCCACAGGCGACGCACCAGTGCCCGCCAGTCCGGGCCGGCTATCAGCTGCCAGGCATTGGTGACCAGCGACGGCACGACGAGAAGCGCCGCGGCCTCGACCGGCGCGAAGGCGAGCGAGAGCAGGCCCATCGCGAAGGTGGGCAGGCCCATGCCGATCACACCCTTGATCAGGCCCGCGAGCAGGAACACCAGGCCGGCGACCAGCCAGGGAAGAATCGAGCCATCCATTCGCCTACCCTGAGGGGCGGTCGGCGGGCGGACAATGCGGAAGGCTCGAGGCCTGCCTCAGGCCTGGCCGAAGGCTCCCGATCCGGCCAGAATGTCGTCATGCGCTTCGACCTCGTCGATCTCCGGCTCGTCCTTCATGTCGCGGAGACCGGCAGCATCACCCATGGGGCGTCGCGCTCCGCCATGGCGCTGGCCTCGGCCAGCGAGCGCATCCGCGCCCTGGAGGAGACCCTCGGCACCGCGCTGTTCGACCGTGGGCGCCGAGGCGTCGTCCCGACGGAAGCGGGCCTCACCGTGATCCAGCATGCGAGGCTGGTGCTCGAGCAGATCGAGCGCCTGCGCGGCGATCTGCGCCAGCATGCACGCGGGCTCCGCGGCCGGGTGCGGCTGTCGTCGAACACCGCAGCGAGCCTGGAGTTCCTGCCCTCGGCGCTCGCGAGCTTCCTGCAGGCTCACCCCTCGATCGACGTCGATCTCGCCGAGAGACCGAGCGGCGATATCGTCCGCGCGATCGCGAGAGGCGAAGCCGATATCGGAATCGTCGCCGATGCCGTCGATCCGGCAGCCGAGTTCGAGACTTTTCCCTTCGCCGAGGATCGCCTGGTGCTGGTGACGCCGCAGCGCCATGTCCTGGGCCGGCAGAAGCGTATCGCCTTTCGTGACACGCTCGCCCATGACTTCGTCGGCTTGGCTCCGGGCAGCGCCTTGCAGGATCACCTCGACGATCACGCCACCCGAGGCGGATCTCGCCTCAGGCTCCGGCTGCGACTCCCCGGCGGTTTCGATGCCGTATGCAGGATGGTCGAGAGAGGCATCGGGGTCGCCATCGTCTCGCGAACGGCAGCGCTGCGCTGCCGCAAGACCATGGCGATCCGAGTCGTCCCGCTCGCCGATCCCTGGGCACGCCGACGCCTGCGAATCTGCGTCAGGAGCCTCTCCGGCTTGCCGATCCATGCCCGATCGCTGGTCGAGCATCTGCGCCGGCTCACGGACAACACGGGCACCTCGCGCCCTTGAAGCATCGACCGGCCAAACCGAGGGCTCACATCGGCACGCCTGTCAGTCTTCGTCGTCGTCTTCCTTGCCGCCGTCCAACAAGGCGCCGGCCAGGATGCCGGCATTGGAGCGCACCTTGTTCTCGATCGCCTGGGCGACCTCGGGGTGCTCCTTGAGGTAGTTCTTGGCGTTCTCGCGCCCCTGGCCGATGCGCTGGCCATCGTAGGAGTACCACGAGCCGGACTTCTCGACCACGCCGGCCTTCTCGCCGAGATCGATCAACTCGCCGGTCTTGCTGATGCCTTCGCCGTACATGATGTCGAACTCGACGACCTTGAACGGCGGCGCCACCTTGTTCTTCACCACCTTGACGCGCGTGCTGTTGCCGACCACCTCGTCGCGGTCCTTGAGCGCGCCGATGCGGCGGATGTCGAGACGGACCGAGGCGTAGAACTTCAGCGCATTGCCGCCCGTCGTGGTTTCCGGGTTGCCGAACATGACGCCGATCTTCATGCGGATCTGGTTGATGAAGATCACCAGCGTGTTCGACTTGGAGATCGAGGCGGTGAGCTTGCGCAGCGCCTGGCTCATCAGGCGGGCCTGCAGGCCGGGCAGCGAGTCGCCCATCTCGCCTTCGAGCTCGGCACGCGGCACCAGGGCGGCGACCGAATCGATCACCAGCACGTCGATGGCGCCGGACCGGACCAGCGTGTCGGCAATCTCGAGAGCCTGCTCGCCGGCGTCAGGCTGCGAGATCAGGAGGTTGCCGATGTCGACCCCGAGCTTCTTGGCATAGCCCGGATCGAGCGCGTGCTCGGCGTCGACGAAGGCGCAGACGCCGCCCTTCCTCTGCGCCTCGGCCACGACATGCAGCGCGAGCGTCGTCTTGCCCGAGCTTTCCGGGCCATAGATCTCGACGATACGGCCCTTCGGCAGGCCGCCGATGCCGAGCGCGATGTCGAGCCCCAGCGAGCCGGTCGAGATCGCCTCGATTTCCAGCGCCTCGCGCTGGCCGAGCTTCATGATGGAGCCTTTGCCGAAGGCCCGCTCGATCTGGGCGAGGGCGGCGTCGAGCGCCTTGTTCTTGTTTTCCATGCCCTCCCTCTCGACCACTTTCAGAACTGCAGACATCAGCTGTCTCCTTGTTCTCCCATGCTCTTCTGAGGAGCGGCAATGCGGAAAAGTTCCGCCGGGATGACTTGAATGTACCTATTTTGTTCCAAAGAACAAGAAAACAGTCAACTCCCTGATAAAAAATATCTTCTTGACATATGTTCCAGGTATGTTCGCGTTACGGTCGGCGGTTTTTGCGGACAGGCGGCGTGGGGGCCAGCCATTTGTCCACGCTGGCAGGCCGCCGGACAGTCTGCAGGCACTGGGCATAGGTGCGCAGGATCCATTGCCGATCGGCAATCGGACGCGCCGACCTGCCCGGGGCGAAGCGCCGGCCTTCGGAGCGGGCGATCAGCTTCATCAGGTCCAGGGCAACCGATTCGTTGATGACATCGGCCATGACGCTTGCCTCCCGATAGTTTGACCGACCATCCCTTGGGTCGGCTCGGATTGGCAAGGTCCGTGCCTTCGCTTCGCGGTAGACTTCTCATGGCCTCCCTTCCGGCGCCTCCAAGGAGCACCTCCGCGTCATGACAGCAAGCCACGTCGTCAAGTGCGCTCGATGCAAGGTGGCTCTCGAAGGGCCGGACGATGCGCGTCCCGACAGCTTGATCGCCTGTCCGAGCTGCGGTGCCGGCGACACGCGCGAGAATGTCGAGCGCGAGGTCGACGAGTATGCGGCGAGCCGGGTCTCGCAAGCCCTCGATGCCATGGTCGAAGGCTTCGCCCTGGGTCTCGGGCAATCGTCCAATCTCGAAGGGCCGCGCGCACAGCGGACCTATCGCTTCATCATCGACGACGAGTCGTCCTGAACATCCTTGCTGGAAGGCGCCAACCCGGAAAAATGAAGTGCTTCTATCGCCACAGACCCTAACCGTGTGCAGCGAGCGGCTTGCCGTCGTGCAGGTAGGGCTCGGCATCGATCAGCACGAAGGCAACGACGCAAGGCGCATTGGAGCGGTTGACCCAGTTGTGGATGGTGCCACGCTGCACCAGCACGTCGCCGGCACGCAGGGTGACGACGCGACCCTCGTCGAGCTCCATGTCGATCTCGCCCGACAGCACGACGGCGTAGTCGATCGAATCGGTGCGATGGTTGCGCGGCGCCACGCCGGGCCCGTACTCGATGACGCGGAACACCGTGCCATCGGCGCGCGTCGTCGCGGTGATCTCCTTGGCGCCGTCGGCCGTCGTCGTGTTGTCGACCGGAAACCTCGCCGTCGACCAGATGTTGTGAATGGTGGCCCCCGGACGGTAGGAGACGACATCGCGCGTCACCTCGTCGATTGCCACCATGGCCTTGCCGTCGCCGTCATGTCCCGTCACCACGCGCCGAATGTTCATGTCGCCTTCCTCGGTCCCAGCATGCGAGCGGCGCCCAGCGCCGCGATTTCCGCGGCATCATAGCCGATCTTCGCCAGCACCTGCTCGTTGTGCTGGCCGACCGTCGGCGGATCGGAGACGAGCGGCGGACGCCAGCCCAGCATCTGGAACGGCAGCAGCGGCAGGCGCGTCCTGACGCCGCCCGGCAGCGTGGTCGGCGCCAGCGAGCCGTTGGCCAGCAGGTGCGGATGGTCGAACAGGTCCTGCGGCCGGGCCACCGGCGCGAAAGAGATGTCGGCCTCGAGCGCCAGCGCCTCGATCCGGTCCTTCGGGAGGCGCTTGAAGATCTCGGCCACCCTGGGCACCAGCCACGGCCTCGCCTCGATGCGCTGGTTGTTGGTGGCGAGCCGAGGGTCGGCCGCAAGCTCAGGCTGGCGGAAGGTCTCGCAGAAGCGCTTCCACTGGCCGTCGCTGGTGATGCCGATGAAGACCTGCTGACCGTCCGACGTGGCGAAGATCTCGTAGACCGCCCACGAACTCACCCGCTCGGGCATCGGCGGCGGCGGCGCGCCGTTCATCGCCGTGATGGCGAGATGCTGGCCCATCAGGAACACCACTGATTCGAACAGCGCGCTCTCGACCAGGCCGCCCTTGCCGGTACGCTCGCGCGCCTTCAGCGTCAGCACCGTGCCGAAGGCACCGAACAGCCCGCCCATGATGTCGACCACCGACGTGCCGGCGCGCAGCGGCCGTCCCGAGGGACCGGTCATGTAGGCGAGCCCGCCCATCATCTGCACCACCTCGTCGAGCGCCGGCCGCTTCTCGTAGGGTCCGGGCAGGAAGCCCTTGAGGGCGCAATAGACCAGCTTCGGGTTGATCTTCTCCAGGTGCTCGGGCCCCAGGCCGCGCTTGCGCATCGAGCCCGGGGCGAAATTCTCGATCATGACGTCGGCCGATTGCAGCAGCTTCACCAGCACTGCACGACCCTGCGGCGCGTCGGCATCGAGCGCCAGGCTCTTCTTGTTGCGATTGAAGTAGCCGAAGAAGCCCTCGCCGAAGCCCTTCAGCCTGCGGGTGCGGTCGCCGTCCACCGGCTCGACCTTGATCACCTCGGCGCCGAGGTCGGCCAGAATCATGCCGCACGACGGCCCGAGGATCGTGTGGGTCAGCTCGACGACGCGGATGCCGGCGAGCGGCGGGACGAAGGTTTCGGTCATGCCGGCATGCATACCTCAGCCTTCCGGCACGTCCAGCGCCAACAAGCCCATTGCCGTTTCGCCGATCGGTGGCATTCTTCCGTCGAAACCAGCGTTCTTGCGTCTGGAGCAGGCGTCCCACCGCCTGGATCAGGCGCCGTTCGATCGAGCGTACTCTTCGATTCCTGTCGCACTCGAGAGGGGGAGATCGGTGGCCGCAGCGTTTCTCATCGTTCGCGCCCGACTGACCTACACGTCGGATCGGGAAAAATTCGACGAATGGTACCGGACCGAGCACTTTCCGGATGCCGTGAAGAGCTTTGCCGCGCAGCGCGGCTGGCGCTGCTGGAGCAGGACCAACCCGCTGGTCCATATCGCGCTCTACGAGTTCTCGAGCGTCGAGGAGGCGGAAGCCGCGCTCGATTCGGAGGCTCTCACCCGCCTCAGCGCCGACTTCGATCGCGCCTGGGGCCCACGCCACACCCGCACCCGGGAGATCGTCGAGCTGACCGAGGAGCTGCTGCCGAGGTGAAGGTCATTTGCTGGGCGCGCGCCACTCCAGTGGCGCGATCATCGCTGATCAAAGAGAAGACGCGCCACTGGAGTGGCGTGCTCCCAGCGATGAGCCTCCTCAGGTCGCAGACGCGAACCAGCCCTCGATGTCCTTGACCAGGGGCAGGCCGGCGGCCTCCCCGAGGACGCGGTGGGCCATCCCGGCGCCAACCAGGAAGGCCTCCTGACGGGGTACCGCGTTGGCCTTCAGCATGTCGCGTACGGCCGGGCCGTCATGGCCCCAGCCGATCGCCTCGACCTTGCCGTCGAAGGCGCGATTGAGGAGGGCGAGAAAGTCGGCGCGTTCCGCTTCATTCATCGCCGGCACGGCGTCGATATCGCCCAGAATCAGCAGGCGGCCGCGGAATTTCGCCACCAGTGCGGCCACCGAGTTGCGCGGCTCGACGATGATCTCGCGACCCGGCCCGCGCCGCACCCGGGCGGCCAGCGACAGCGGCAGCACGGCGGCGCCGAGATGGGCGCCGCTGTCCATGATTACCGAAGCAAGCTCCTTGTAGCTGATGCCGAGCCGCTCGGCCCGCTTGAGCCGCATCTTCGCGACTTCCGGCTTGGGCGTCTTCCAGGCCTTGGCGGTGGCCCGGCGCCATACCCAGGCCTCCCACGACATGTCGAAGGTCGGGCCGTTGTTGTGGCCGATGCCCGGTCTGCGCAGCAGGGCCTCGACATTGGCATGCCGGACCCCTAGACGGTCGAAACGATCACCCATGACGGTATTGTAACCTCGAATTGTCGTATGGGTAGGCAAAGGGAGTGCCAAAGTGGACGATTTCCAGGTCGATGTACTCGTGATCGGCGCCGGCAATGCCGCAGCCTGCGCCGCCCTGGCGGCTCGCGAGCAAGGGGCAACGGTCGCCATGCTCGAAGCGGCCCCGGAGGCCGAGCGCGGCGGCAACAGCACCTACACCGCCGGTGCGATGCGGGTGGTGTTTCACGGTGTCGACGACCTGGCCCAGCTCTACGACCTGACCGACGACGAGAAACGCGACGTCGATTTCGGCAGCTACAGCGCCGACCAGTTCCTCGACGACATGGGCCGGGTGACCAACTATCGCTGCGACCCCGAGCTGACCGACATCCTGATCGGGCGCAGCTTCGAGACCCTGAAGTGGATGCGCGGCAAGGGCGTGCGCTTCCAGCCCAGCTACGGCCGGCAGGCCTTCAAGGTGAACGGCAAATACAAGTTCTGGGGCGGCCTGGCGGTCGAGGCATGGGGCGGCGGGCCGGGCCTGGTCGATCTCGAGCACAAGGCTGCGGTCAAGGCCGGCATCCCGATCCACTACGAGACGCCGGCGGTATCGCTGATCGAGGAGGACGGCGTGGTGCGCGGCGCCATCGCCCGCCACAAGGGCCGGCGCGTGCGCATCGGCGCCAAGGCAGTGGTGCTGGCGTGCGGCGGCTTCGAGAGCAATGCCGAGATGCGCACCCGCTATCTCGGCCCGACCTGGGATCTCGCCAAGGTCCGCGGCACGCGCTTCAACACCGGCGCCGGCATCAACATGGCGCTGGCAATCGGCGCCAAGCCGCACGGCAACTGGTCGGGCGGCCACGCCGTCGGCTGGGACATGAACGCGCCGGAGTTCGGCGACCTCGAGGTCGGCGACAACTTCCAGAAGCACTCCTACCCGCTCGGCATCATGGTCAACGCCAACGGCGTGCGCTTCGTCGACGAGGGCGCCGATTTCCGCAACTACACCTACGCCAAGTACGGCGCGGTGATCCTCGCCCAGCCGCAGCAATTCGCTTGGCAGATCTTCGATTCCAAGGTGCTCGACCGGCTGCGCGACGAGTACCGGATCAGGCGCATGACCAAGGTGCACGCCGACACGATCGAGGAACTGGCCGGCAAGCTCGAAGGCGTCGACCCGGCGCAGTTCCTGAAGACGATCAAGGAGTGGAACGCCGCGGTGATGACCGAGGTGCCGTTCAACCCGGCGATCAAGGACGGCCGCGGCACGCGCGGGCTCGCCGTGCCGAAGAGCAACTGGGCCAACACGATCGACGCGCCGCCGTTCGAGGCCTACGCCGTGACCTGCGGCCTCACCTTCACCTTCGGCGGCCTCAAGATCACCAGCCAGGGCGAGGTAGAGAGCACCGACGGCAGCGTCATCCCCGGCCTCTTTGCCGCTGGCGAGCTGGTCGGTGGCCTGTTCTATCACAACTATCCCGGCGGCACGGGGCTGGTCTCGGGGGCTGTCCTGGGCAAGCTTGCCGGCGACAGCGCCGGGCGCTACGTCTCCGGCAAGAACTGAGCCCGGCGTGACGACGGCAGTGCCCGTGGCACTCGGCCTTGCAAACAAGAAACTCATTGGGAGGAGATCATGACATCGATCAACCGGCGTAGCGCCCTCGCGCTCGGCGCAGGCGCCCTCGTGCTGCCGTGGTCGCTGCGGGCGCAGGCCTGGCCGGGCCAGCCCGTCACGTTCGTGGTCGGCTACGCCGCCGGCGGCGGTGCCGACATCGTGGCGCGGGAACTCGCCATGCTGCTGACGCCGCTGCTCGGCCAGCAGGTCATCGTCGACAACAAGGGCGGCGCAGCCGGCGCCATCGGCGCACGCTTCGTGTCCAACGCCAAGCCGGACGGCTACACGATCTTCTATGCCGTCGGCACCAACGTCGTGACCAATCCGCACGTGCTCAAGACCTCGATCGACACCCTCGCTGGCCTGGTCCCGATCATCCAGACGACCGACTACCAGTACGTCCTGGCGGTCGACCCCAAGGTGCCGGTCAACAACGTCAAGGAGCTGATCGCGCTGGCCAAGAAGGACCCGGACAAGCTGACCTATTCCTCGTCGGGCGTCGGCGGCAACAACCACCTGGCAGGCGCCCTGTTCGCCGAGGCCGCCGGCATCAAGATCACGCACGTGCCCTACAAGGGCACGGGGCCCGCCCTGATGGACGTGATCAGCGGCGTCATCACCATGAACTTTTCCTCGCTGCCGCCGGCCGTGAGCCAGATCAAGGCCGGACGGCTTCGAGCCCTCGCCGTGACCGGCGAGAAGCGAGTCAGCTCCCTGCCCGACGTGCCAACCTTGAAGGAGCAGGGTGTCGACGTGGCGGTGACCGGCTGGCACGGCCTGTTCGCGCCGCCCAAGACCCCGGACACCATCCTCGAGCGGCTGTACAAGGACACCGCCGCCGCGATGAAGGACCCGAAATTCACCGGCGCGCTGGCCAAGGACGGCCTCGAGCTGCCGCCGGGGCTCAGCCGCGCCGAGTTCACCAAGTACGTGCATGACGAGCACGCGTTCTGGGGCAAGAAGCTCAAGGCGCTCAACATCCAGGCGGAGTGAGCGCAGCCGACGGCGCACCTGCAGGCCTCACCGGGCCTGCCGGCAGCTAGCTGCCGGCAGCCTTGGCCGGCGCCGCCGGCACCACGCAGAATCCTTGCGCCCCGATACCCAACGGCGGGTTGAACTTGCTGCGGAAGTTCTCCATCGCGATCGCCGCGGTGAGCTCGACGATCTGCGCCTCGCCGAAGTGACGCCTGAGCTCGGCGAAGAGCGCATCGTCGACCTGCTGGTCGGTGTAGGTGATGCGCTCGGCGTACTCCAGCGCCACCCGCTCGCTGGCGCTGAACAGCTTGCTGTCGCGCCAGTTCAGGACTTCCGCGACCTTGTCCAGGCCGCCTTCGGTTTCCGTCACACGGACGGAATTGATGTCGATTCAGAAAGGGCAGCCGTTGATCGAGGCCACCCTGAGATAGATCAGCGGCGGCAGCGACTTGGGCAGCTGGCCGGACTGCTCGATCGACTGCCCGAGCAGCTTGGCGGCGCGCAGGATCGGCGGGCAATGCGCCAGCACCTTGGTCGGGTTGAGCAGATCGCCGAAGATCTCGCGCTCCTTCGAAAAGGTGGCGGCAAGCGTGGGATCGCCGCCGTCGTCCTCGACTTCACTGACTCGCGGCATCGGGTCGGTCCTCCGACAGAATATTGGCAACGAGAGACGAAGGAACCGTCTTACTCAGCAGACGACAGCCACTTTGTCGTCCGTGTGCAGCAGGTCTCTTCGTTCCGTACCGTAGCGCTCCCCCGCGGACATCGACCAGGGACCTTTTTTCATGCGCGCCATAGATCGGGCACGGACTTCGCGGTGCACGCCCGCCGCGTGCGCCGAAGACGGCGATAGCGGGCGAACTCGCGCGAGGCTACGATCGGCTTGCGGCGATCCTCGACCAGGACAAGGCGGCACAGACCGCGCCGCAGAGGAGACGCGCATGAGTCGTTCCCACGGCCGGGTGCCCTATGGCTGGGTGATCATTGGCGCCGGCATGCTGCTCTCCTGCTTCAGCATGGGCTCGGTGTTCTCGCTGGCGGTGTTCCTGCAGCCGCTCACCGACGATACCGGCTGGTCGCGCAGCGGTGTCTCGACGGCCATGACCATCGCCTTCCTGGCGATGGGCGTGTCGGCGTTCGGCTGGGGCATCCTTTCGGATCGTTGGGGAACGCGCGGCGTCGTGCTGTCGGGCAGCGTCATCCTGGGCGCCGGCCTCGTGCTGGCCAGCCGCGCCACCAGCCTGCTCGAGTTCCAGCTTCTCTACGGGCTGGTCATCGGCGTCGCCGTCGGCGCCTTCTATGCGCCGCTGATGGCTGTCGCCACGGCATGGTTCGAGAAGAACCGCAGCCTTGCCGTCGCCCTGGTCTCGGCCGGCATGGGCATGGCGCCGCTCACCGTGGCGCCGTTCGCGCGCTGGCTGATCACGACCTACGAGTGGCGCCCGGCGATGATGGTCATCGGCATCGTCGCCTGGGTGCTGATGATCCCGGCCGCCCTGCTGATCCGGCGGGCGCCCGTTGTCATCCCCGCGCCGACGCCGCCGCGGGGCGTGGCGACGCCGATCGCCTCGGTCGCCCCTGCGCCGCGGATGACGGCCGCCGAAGCGCTGCGCACGCCACAGTTCGCGGCCCTCGCCCTTGCCCACTTCGCCTGCTGCGCCGCCCATTCCGGCCCGATCTTCCACATGGTGACCTACGCCATCGGCTGCGGCATCCCGGCGATGGCGGCGGTCAGCGTCTACAGCGTGGCCGGCCTGTCGGGACTGGGTGGCCGCCTGCTGCTCGGCGTCGCGTCGGACCGGCTGGGCGCCAAGCCTGTGCTGGCGGTCGGCCTCGCGGTGCAGGCGCTTGCCGCCGGCGCCTACGTCTTCGTCGGCCAACTCGGCGAGTTCTACGCCCTGGCAGTCGTGTTCGGCATCGCCTACGGCGGCGTCATGCCGCTCTATGCCATCCTGGCGCGCGATTATTTCGGCCCGCACATCATGGGCACGACCTTCGGCGCCATCTCGATGGCGGCGAGCCTCGGCATGGCCTTCGGTCCCTGGGCCGGCGGCTACGTGTTCGACGCCTATGCCAGCTACTCGCTGCTCTACATCGGCTCCTTCGCGGTCGGGCTTGCCGCGGTGGCGGTGGCGCTGACCTTCAAGCCCGTGCCCGCGGCCGCCAAGCTGCGGGCGGCGGCGAAGGCGTGAGGCTCATCGCTGGGAGCGCACCACTGAAGTGGCGCGCTCATAGGTGCTAACCTTGGCCGGACCAACAAAGTCCTCATCCTGAGGAGGTCGCGTAGCGACCATCTCGAAGGATGGGCGACACACGAGATCGCTGGAAAAACAGTGTCGCAGCACCCGGTTTGTTGCCAACCAAAGGGCGAAGGTTCCTTCGCCCGAATCGAGACGTGGCCCTCCGGGCCGCTCCACAGGGTGAGGTCTTCGGAAACGTTAGCGCCTATGAGCGGCGCGCGCCCAGCCGTGAGTCATCAGAACCCCAGCAGCTTGGCCTGCACCACGCCCTCGAGCGCGGCGATGCGGCCGAGCAGCTCGGGCGAGATCGGCTGGTCGACCTGGATCAGGGCGATCGCCGAGCCGCCGGGCACATCGCGGCCGAGATGGAAGGTGGCGATGTTCACGTTGTTCTCGCCCAGGATGGTGCCGAGGCGGCCGATGAAGCCCGGCTTGTCGTCGTTAGTGATGTAGAGCATGTGCGGGGCGAACTCGGCCTCGATCTCGATGCCCTTGATGTCGACGATGCGCGGGTGCTTGCCGCCGAACAGCGTGCCGCTGACGGCGCGCGTGTACTTCTCGGTGGTGACGGTGAGCCGGATCAGGGCGTGATAGTCGCTGTCGCGCTCATGCTTGACCTCGGCGACCTCGACGCCGCGCTCGCGGGCGATCACCGGCGCGTTCACCATGTTGATCGAGGCGAGCTGGGGACGCAGTACGCCCATCAACGCGACCTGGCTCAGCGGCTTGACGTTGAGCGCCGCCACCTGGCCTTCGTACTCGATCGACACCGCCCTGATGTCGGTGTCGGTGAGCTGGCCGGCGAACGATCCCAGCTTCTCGGCGAGGTCGAGATAGGGCGCCAGCCTGGGCGCGTCCTCGGCCGAGACGTTGGGCATGTTGAGCGAGTTCACCACCGCCCCGGTCAGCAGGTAGTCCGACATCTGCTCGGCGACCTGCAGGGCGACGTTCTCCTGCGCCTCGACGGTCGCGGCGCCGAGATGCGGCGTGCAGACCAGGTTGGGCGCACCGAACAGCACGTTCTGCCTGGCCGGCTCCTCGGTGAAGACGTCGAAGCCGGCGCCGGCGATATGGCCCGACACCAGCAGGTCGCGCACCGCCAGCTCGTCGACCAGGCCACCGCGCGCGCAGTTGACGATGCGCACGCCCTTCTTGGTCTTCATCAGGTTGGCGCGGCCCAGGATGTTCTTCGTCTGCTCGGTGAGCGGCGTGTGCACGCTGATGAAGTCGGCGCGCGCCAGCAGCTGGTCGAGGGTTGCCTTCTCGACGCCGAGCTCCTGGGCGCGCTGGTCCGACAGGAACGGATCGTAGGCCATGACGCGCATCTTGAGGCCGAGCGCGCGCTCGGCGACGATCGAGCCGATGTTGCCGCAGCCGATCAGGCCCAGCGTCTTGAAGCTGAGCTCGGTGCCCATGAAGCGGTTCTTCTCCCACTTGCCGAGCTGGGTGCTGGCATTGGCGTCGGGCACCTGGCGGGCGACGGCGAACATCAGGGCGATGGCGTGCTCGGCCGTGGTGATGGCGTTGCCGAACGGCGTATTCATCACCACCACGCCGTGCGCGGTCGCCGCTTTCAGGTCGACATTGTCGACGCCGATGCCGGCGCGCCCGACGACCCGGAGCTTCTTCGCCTCGGCCAGCACCTCGGCCGTGACCTTCGTCGCCGACCGGATGGCGAGGCCTTCGTAGTTGCCGACGATGGCGCGCAGCTCGGCCGGTTTCAGGCCGGGCTTGAAATCGACGTCGCAGCCGCGCTCGGCGAAGATCTCGACGGCGCGGGGCGACAGCTCATCGGAGATGAGCACCTTGGGTTTTGCCATGACAGACTCTCCTCACAAAACACCTCATGCTGAGGAGGTCGCGCAGCGACCGTCTCGAAGCATGGGTCACAGACATCGGTTTTGTTGCGCACCCTTCGAGACGCGCGCTGCGCGCGCTCCTCAGGGTGAGGCCTTATTTACGCCGCCGTCTTGCCGAACTCGCGCTCGATCTCGCCGTAGGCCCAGTCGAGCCACGGCATCAGCGCTTCGAGATCGGCCTTGTCGACCGTGGCGCCGCACCAGATGCGCAGGCCCGGCGGTGCGTCGCGGTAGGAGCCCGCGTCGTAGCCGGCCTTCTCGGCCTCCAGCAGGTCGGCCATCTTCTTGGCGGCCGCCGCCTGTTTGTCGGCCGGCAATGCGGTGAACCACGGCGCCTCGATAGTGAGGCACACCGAGGTGTTCGACCGGATCGCCTTGTCGTTCGCCAGGAACGAAATCCACGGGCGCGCCGCAACGAAAGCCTCGAGCACGCCGAGATTGACTTCCGAGCGGGCCTTGAGCGCGGGCAGGCCGCCGATGCTTTCGCCCCAGCGCAGGCCGTCGATCGCGTCCTCGATGCAGAGCATCGACGGCGTGTTGATGGTGTCGCCCTTGAAGATCGCCTCGGAGAACTTGCCGCCCGAGGTCAGGCGGAAAATCTTGGGCAGCGGCCACGGCGGGCTGTAGCTCTCGAGGCGCTGGATGGCGCGCGGCGACAGCACCAGCATGCCATGCGCACCCTCGCCGCCCATCACCTTCTGCCACGACCAGGTCACGACATCGAGCCTGGCCCATGGCAGGTCCATGGCGAACACCGCCGAGGTGGCGTCGCAGATCGCGAGGCCTTCGCGATCGGCCGCGATCCAGTCGCCGTTCGGCACCTTCACGCCCGAGGTCGTGCCATTCCAGGTGAAGACCACGTCGTGCGTCCAGTCGACCTTGGCGAGGTCGGCGATCTGGCCATACGGCGCCTTCAGCACCCGCGCGTCCTTCAGCTTCAGCTGCTTGACCACGTCGGTGACCCAGCCCTCGCCGAAGCTTTCCCAGGTCAGCATGTCGACCGGCCGGGCGCCGAGCAGCGACCACAGCGCCATCTCGACCGCGCCGGTATCGGAGGCCGGCACGATGGCGATGCGATAGTCGGCCGGGATGCCGAGCAGCGCGCGCGTGCGATCGACCGCCTCGACAATCTTCTTCTTGCCGAGCTTGGATCGGTGGGACCGCCCCGTGGCGGCATCCTTGAGGGCTTCAGGCGTCCATCCCGGACGCTTGGCGCAAGGTCCGGACGAAAAGTCGGGACGCGCCGGACGCATGTTCGGCTTCATCAAACCTCTCCCTTACAGAAGAGCTGCACTCCGGTGGGGGAGCGTGGCCCGCCGCCCAGATGCCCCAAGGCGCTGGCAAAATCAACCGCGCGTTTGACGCAGGGATTGGTCGCCGTTCAGGGCGCTGCAATCGTCCGCTGCAAGAACTCGCGCACCCGAACGATGGAATTTGATCTCGATGAATTCGCCGGCAGATGCGGCGGTACCGCCGAGGGAAAGGCTCACGAGGAGACCTGCGAGCAGACCTCGTATCGACATGCCGCCACCCTCCGCCAGAACGCCGATACGTGGCGTTCCAGTGCGAGAATCAGTAGTTATGACTGGCAATGCAAGAGAGGAAGCCGACTCCCTCCCGCTCCTGGCCGCGGACGATCCTGGCGACGCTGGTGATCGTCGTGGCATCGGCCTTCGCGGCAGAGCTCATCGCCCGTCAGTTCTTCGACCTCGACACACTGCAGTACCGCCGACCCTACCAGCCGATCTTCGTGTCGGGTGACTACCACTACCTGATGCCCAACGAGGAGCTGCCGTTCGTTCCCGGGGGCCCGGTGGAGATGGGGTACCGGCCCGGGCCGTTCGGCTTCTACTACAGCGCCGATACCCCGCCGCCACGCTCCGCCGCGACGCTGGCCGATTACCTGTTCGCCCACAAACGGTCGCGCTACGACGCTGCGGAGATCGACCGCCTCTCCTGTGCCGGTGGAGATTCCGTCCTGATCCATGTGCTGGGCAGCTCGGTCGCCCAGGGCTTTTCGTCCGAGGAAAAGGCCGATACCTGGCATGCCGCGCTCGAGCGCGCGTTGCGGCGCCGGCTCGGGCGGCAGGACGTGCACATCTTCAATGGCGCGATGGGCGGCTTCGTCTCGTTGCAGGATCGCCTCGCCTACCATCTCGCGGTGGCACCGCGGCCGGCGCGCCTGGTGCTGATCGTCAACGGCTACAACGACCTCACCCTGCCGGCGAACTCGGCCGTGCGGCCGGGCGATCCGTTCCAGCTCGGCCTGCGCTACAGCCAGCTGTTCGACGACGGCTTCATCTGGTGGCTGGCGCGCCACAGTGCCATCGCCAACACGGTGCTGGAGAACGAGTTCACCCGCCGCATCGCCGAGTTCCGCCGCCGGCTCGAGGAGGACGACGCGGTGTTCGCGCGGCACGCACGGGCGATCACCGACATCTACATCGAGAACATGGAGGATGTGCTCGATGCCTGTGTCGGTCGTGGCCAGGCCTGCCGCGTCGCCATCCAGCCAGCCCGCGCCCTCACCGCCCACTACATCGGCACCCATGCGGGCGACGTGCTGTCGCAGAAGCGCCTGGTGCAGCTCTACCGGTCGCTGCTGGCCAAGGTGGCGGAGAGCCGGCATCGCGATCTCTTCATCGACCTCACGCACGTCTTCGATCGCGGCGAGCGGATGCAGCACTACGCCGATTCGGTTCACCCCAACTATGCCGGCCAGCAGGTGCTCGCGCGGGCGCTGCTGGCGCCGACGCTGGCGGCGCTGCGTTCGGCGCAAACCGTTCCGGCGCCCGCCGTCCGCTGCGCGCGGCTGTCGCGGGCTAGCGACGGGTGATCTCGTAGTACCTGCCGGCGGTCGGGTCGCGGAACACCTCGCGGGCGGTGTAGCGATCGTGCAGCAGCGCGTGGATGGCCGGCGCACGGTTGGCGGCGGAAAGCCCCCCCAGCTGGCCGGCCAGCTCGTCGAGGCTCCAGGTCCACACGTCGGAGGCGACGACCCGGTAGCCCTTGTCGAGCGCATGGTCGATATCGCGGCGCAACGCCTCGGCGTTCTGCCCGGGCGTCCAGTCGGGGTGCCGGATGGCGCCGGCATCGATGGCGATCCACTTGAACTTGGGATCGGCCTGCGGCGCCGGACCGACGGGTGCCGTGCCATCCCAATCCCAGGTCCGGCTCCACAGCGCGTACTGCCACATCGAGATCGGCTCGAAGCCCCAATAGACGAACACCGTCGATTGCGGCGGAAAGCGCTTCTCGAGCGCGGCAATCGCCGACAGCGCCGCCTCGTCGCCGCCGCGGTGGCGCGCGAGCTGGCTCGCGTTCCAGGCAAGCGGCGCGAGCGAGAGGACCACGAGGCCGACTGTCACGACGCGCGGACCGGAGAGCAGTGCCGCGAGCAGCAGCCCCCACGCCACGGTCAGCCACGGCATGACGTTGATCTGCATCTGCGGATCCTGGGGCTGCGAATAGAAGTTCAGCGCCTGCCCGGCGCCGAGGGTCCCCAGGAAGACGATGGCAATGGTGCGCAGGCGGGCATCGCCACGTCGCGGCCAAAGGACGGCGACGCAGGCGACGAAGATTGCGACTTGCAGCAGCACCGAGACGATGAGCGGAGCGGCAGCACGCCTGGCCGACAGAGGGTCGACCCAGCCGCCGACGATGAGGAAGTAATTGCCGATGCCGGACAGCATCATCCAGGCCTTGTCCCACGACAGGCCCGCCCAGCCGGTCGCCACGCCCTTGCCGGTCCACAGGATGTCGTGCAGGCCGACCGCACCGTTGTGGCCTTCCCACGCGAGCTGCACGATGCCCGATACGGCGAGAATGCCGACGACGAGGGTGCCGACCAGGGCAAGACGGCGTCGGAACGGGATGGGCGCCCAGGCAAGCGCCAGGACCAGCGCCGGCAGGGTCGGGAACAGCAGCCGCCATTCCATCAGCCAGCCCAGGGTGAAGATCGCGGCGACCAGCGCCACGCGCGCCGCGGTCGGCCGGTCGAACCACAGGCCGGCCAGCAGCATCGCGCCCAGCACCAGCGCGTAGCCCGGCATGATGTCCTCGCTGATGACCGCCAGCAGCAGCACGAAGCCGATGCCGGCGTGGAAGCAGGCGGTCAGCGCGGCAGCCCAGGTGATTCCGGTCACGCGCTGGACAAAGGCGAAGACAAAGACGTTGGCGAGGCTCGCCCACAGCGCGTTGAGGTAGGCGAACTGCTTCCACGGCGTGCCGCGCAGGATGCCGAGCGCATCGAGCGCTGCGGCGAGAACGCCGTACAGCGGGAAATAGAGATAGTTCGACGGATCGAGCCGGGCGCGCCCGGGATCGGCGATCCAGGGCTCGGCCTGGATGCTCTTGTACATGCCGTTGCTGGTTACGATGTGCACGTTCTGCAGCCAGGCGACCAGGCCGCAGAACAGCAGCAGCGACAGGGCGAAGACCAGCAGCAGGTGCCAGGCTGGGTGCTCGGGCTCTTCCGGACCGCGAGCGTCTCGCTCGCTCATGGCATCTTATGAGCGAGCGGGACGCTCGCGGTCCGGAAGACCATGAGACTTGAAGCCTAGTTCTTCCGGCCGAACAGCGTCACCGCGCCCTCGGGGCCGTAGCTCTCCGAGTGCAGGCAGCCCCGCGCCATGGCGAAGGTCTCGCCGGCGCGATAGGTCGTGGTCCGCCCTTCCGAGGTCAGCGTCAGCGCGCCCTCAAGCACCATGGCGCGGACGTCGAAGGGATGGCTGTGCTCGGCGTTCACCTTGGCGCCGGCGGTGGTGTTGGTGCCGATGTCGTAGCCGTCGCGCTTCAGCTCGGCCTCGAAGGTCTGGCGATCCATGGCGATCTCCTTTCAGGCGGTCTTGCGGGCCGCCACGACATACTGCGCACCGAGCGGCAGCCATGCCAGCAGCCGATCGACCCCGCGCAGCGCAGCAATGCCGGGCGGCATGAACATCAGGTAGTCCGACTGGATCTGGTAGGGTGCCGAATCGAGCAGCCCGTGCCGCACTTCCTTCTCGTCGAGCAGGACGGCGTTGGCATCGATCGGCGTGCGGGCCACGACGTAGCGCACCAGCGGGTTGCGTGGATTGTGCTCGAAGACGTAGAGGCGCCCGCCGGGCTTCAGCACCCGGGCGAGCTCGCGATAGACGGCGGCGCGTTCCGCCGGCGGCACGTGGTGCAGCACCGCGCTGATGGTGACGATGTCGAAGCGGCCGTCGGGGAATGGCGTCAGGGCGCCGTCCTGGACGGCGATCTCGGGCGCCGGCTCGAGCGCCGCCGGCCAGCGCTTCTCGACCTCGGCCAGCATGCCGGTCGAGACGTCGCAGCCGGTGAAGTGCGCGCGCGCGCCGAGACCGGCCAGAACGCGCAACAGGTCGGCCGCGCCGCAGCCATAGTCGAGCAGCGCGAGCCCGCCCCGGCCCAGCTCCGGCTCGCGGCGCAGCAGCCAGCGCGCCTTGACGGCGATGAACTGGTCCTGCGAGTTGCCCATCATCCGCTTGATCGGATTGTCCAGCCCGCCGTCGTAGCCGGCGGCGTGACGGTCGAACTCGGCAGGCTTCATCGCGGGCCTCCGACGATGTCGCGGATCATGAACAGCGGGCGTCCCTTGCTCTGGTCGTAGAGTCGGCCGAGATAGGCCCCGATGACGCCCAGCATCAGGAACTGCATGCCGCCCAGCAGGCCGACCGCGGCCATCAGCGAGGTCCAGCCGGGCATGGTGTGGCCGAACAGCCAGCCGATGATTGAGTAGACGAAGAAGGCGAAGCCGATGCCCGCCATCGCCCAGCCGATGGTGAGCGAAGCCATCAGCGGCACCACCGAGAAGGCGGTGATGGCGTCGACGGCGAAGCGCACCATCTTGGACAGCGGATACTTGCTCTCGCCCGCCACGCGCGCCTGGCGGTCGTAGGGCAACGGCACCTGCCTGCCGCCGATCCACGCCACCATGCCACGCACGAAGCGGTGGCGCTCGGGCATGGCGAGCAGCAGGTCGAGCACGCGGCGATTGACCAGCCGGAAGTCGCCGGTGTCGGCCGGGATCGCCACGTCGGTCAGCCGCCCGATCAGGCGATAGAACAGGGACGCGGTGGCGCGCTTGAACAGGCTCTCGCCGTCGCGCTGGCGGCGCTGGCCGTAGACCACGTCGGCGCCCTGGTCCATCAGCGCCAGCATCTCGGGCAGGAGCTCGGGCGGGTCCTGCAGGTCGGAGTCGATGATCAGGACACGGGCGCCGCGGCAGACCGAGAGGCCGGCGGTCAGGGCGAGCTGGTGGCCGTGATTGCGCATCAGGCGCACCGCGACGATTCGGGGGTCGCGCCCGGCGGCCTCCGTCATCAGGCCCCAGGTTCCATCGCGCGAGCCGTCGTCGACCAGCACGATCTCGCTGCTGCCGCCGACGCCGTCGAGCACCGCGCCGACCCGGCGCATGAACTCGGGCAGCGCCTCCTGCTCGTTGTAGCAGGGCGCCACCACGGAAAGCGTGGGACGGTCGGTCTCGGTCATTGACAGGAGGAATAACGGTTGTTGCCCGCGGCCGCTAGCCGCTCTCATTTTCCTAGTAAGAAACTGGCGGCTTGCCGCCAGTTTCTCGGCACGGCGGGTCGGCCCTCGGGCCGGTGGGGAACTCCTATGAAAATGCGCTGGGAGCGCGCCACTGGTGGCGGAGTTTACTCCGCCACCAGTG
>JALHMO010000044.1 GCA_022844015.1 Reyranella sp.
CACCAGTGGCGCGCTCCCAGCGCATTTTCATAGGTGTCCGCGTAATCGCGGACGGAGGGGTCGAGAGCCCCAGTCAATACATGACCGTCAATCAATGCATGCGCCTGTCGCCCATGACCCCTCCGCCCCCTGCGGGGGCACCTCCCCAACGCAAGCGTTGGGGAGGCGACATGACTAAGTCCATCCCCGTTGAATCAGCCCGTCGTCTGCCCGCCCAGCACCCGCCCGGCGACCGCCTCGAGCTTCTTCACCATCTCGGGCGAGCGCGCCTGCGGCGCGGTGATCAGTGCGTACTCGAGCGCGCGGTCGCAGCCGGACGGGCAGGGCGCCGGCCGTGCTGCCTGGAGGCGCGGGGCGATCATCTTGATCAGGGTCTTGGCCTTCTCGGCGTTCTCGGTCAGCACGCGCACGATGTCGGCGACCTGCACATGGCCGTGGTCGGGATGCCAGCAGTCGAAGTCGGTGACCATGGCGACGGTGGCGTAACAGATCTCCGCCTCGCGGGCGAGCTTGGCCTCCGGCATGTTGGTCATGCCGATGACGTCGCAGCCCCATGATCGGTAGAGCTTCGATTCCGCGAGGCTGGAGAATTGCGGTCCCTCCATCGCCAGGTATGTGCCGCCGAACCGCAGGGGAATGCCGGCCGCCCGGGCGCAGTCGCGCGCCGCCTCGGCCAGGCGGTTGCAGGTCGGATGGGCCATCGACACGTGCGCGACCAGGCCCTCGCCGAAGAAGCTCTTTTCCCTCGCGAAGGTCCTGTCGATGAACTGGTCGACGACCATGAAATGGCCGGGCGGCAGGTCCTCGCGCAGCGAGCCGCAGGCCGACAGCGAGAGCAGGTCGGTGACGCCGGCGCGCTTCAGGGCGTCGATGTTGGCGCGGTAGTTGATCGTGGTCGGCGAATGGCGATGGCCGCGGCCGTGACGCGGCACGAACACCAGGTCGAGGCCGTCCAGCACGCCGAACAGGAACTCGTCCGAGGGCTCGCCGAACGGCGAGGCGACCCGGCGCCACGTGGCGCGCTCGAGGCCGGCAATCTCGTACACCCCGCTGCCACCCAGGACACCCAGCACCGTCATCCGCTCCTCCTTGCTGGCGCTGGTGTATCATTCCCGCCGGAATGGTTGGGGAGAAATCATGGGCAAGCTCGACGGCAAGGTCACCATCGTCACCGGCGCGACCAGCGGCATCGGCCGGCGCACGGTCGAGATCTTCGTGCAGGAAGGCGCCAGGGTGGTGGCGACCGGCCGCCGCGAGGAGCATGGCCGCTCGCTCGAAGCGGCGCTGGGCAAGGACAAGTGCCTGTTCATCCGGGCCGATGCTACGCAGGAGGCCGACGTCGAGGCGATGATCGCCGCCTGCCTCGACCGCTGGGGCCGGCTCGACTGCCTGTTCAACAATGCCGGCGGGCCGGCGCCGGTCGGCGGCATCGAGACCATCCCGGTCGACGGCTTCGACGCCGCCATGGCGACCCTGGTGCGCTCGGTCATGCTCGGCATGAAGCATGCCGCGCCTGTGATGACGAAGCAGCGCTCGGGCAGCATCATCAACAACGGCAGCGTGGCAGCGCGCCGCGCCGGCTACTCGACCTCGATGATCTACGGCGCCGCCAAGGCCGCGGTGAACCACCTCACGGTGTGCGCGGCCATGCAGCTCGGCGAGAGCAACGTGCGCTGCAACTCGATCTCGCCGGGCGGCATCGCCACCGGCATCTTCGCCAAGGCGCTCGGCCTGCCGGCCGACAAGGCCGACAGCTACGCCGAGGCGATGAAGGCCGGCTTCGCCAAGAACCAGCCGATCCCGCGCGCCGGCCTGACCGATGATATCGCGCTGGCCGCGGTCTTCCTGGCGTCGGACGATTCGACCTTCATCAACGGCCACGACCTCGTGGTCGACGGCGGCATCGTCGGCGGCCGCCTGTGGACGCCGCACCAGGAAGGCGTCAAGGCAATGAAGCAGGCCTTCGGGGTGGAATAGCTTCTCCTCCCCAGCGTCGCTCCGCGAAGCTGGGGAGGTGTCCGCGTCATCGCGGACGGAGGGGTCACAATAGCCTCGGGAGAGGGCTGAGCCTGAGGCTCATGACCCCTCCGTCGCCGAAGGCGGCGACACCTCCCCAAGCGAAGCTTGGGGAGGAGGGGCATGATCACGCCAACGGGGCGTGCTCCGTCGCCGATGACCCTTCGGCTTCGCTCAAGGCAGGCGGCGACACCTCCCCAGGCGAAGCTTGGCGAGACCCCCAGCACGCCGGCGCGCACCACGATGCCTGGTAGATATCGGGGCGGTTCCCGCCCCGATCTTCATAGGAGTTCCCCACCGGCCCGAGGGCCGACCCGCCGTGCCAAGAAACTGGCGGCAAGCCGCCAGTTTCTTACTAGGGACATGATCACGCCAGCGGGGCGCTGACGTCCTGGCCGAAGTAGGCGTGCTCGAGGCGGTTGGGGAGGTCGGGCTCGTCGGTCGTGGCCTCGAGCACGATCGTGCCGCGGGCGAGGGCGTAGACGCGGTCGGCCAGGTTCAGCGCCTTCTCGATCAGCTGCTCGACCAGCAGCACGGCGGTGCCGGCGTCGCGCAGGCGCGCCGCGGCGGCGAGCACGCGGTCGACCAGCACCGGCGAGAGGCCGGCCGACGGCTCGTCGAGCATCAGGAGCTTGGGATGCCGCACCAGGCCCTGGGTCACCGCCAGCATCTGCTGCTGGCCGCCCGACAGGGTGACGGCGCGGTCGTTGCGCTTCTCGGCGATCTCCGGGAAGAACGCCAGCGCCTCCTCGACCCGTCCCGCGAGCTCGCGGCGGGCCATGCCGTAGCCCGCCAGCATGACGTTTTCGTGCACGGTGAGCTGGGTGAAGACGCGATGCCCCTCGACCACGTGCACCAGGCCGGCATTGACCGCGTCGCGCGGGCTGGTGGTGCTCATGTCGCGGCCGGCGAAGGTCACCTTGCCGGTGCGCGGCAACAGGCCCGAGACTGCTTTCAGCAGCGTGCTCTTGCCGGCCCCGTTGGGGCCGAGCAAGGCGACGATCTCGCCCTTGCCGACGGTGAGGTCGATGCCGTTCAGCACGCCGATCTTGCCGTAGCCGGCGCTCAGCCCGCTGACCTGGAGAAGCGGCTCACGCCCCGAGATAGGCACTGACCACCTCCCGATGAGAGCGGATCTCGGCCGGCGTGCCGGCGGCCAGCTTCTTGCCGAGGTTGAGCACGGTCACGCGATCGCAGATGTCGAAGATCAGGTCGGCATGATGCTCGATCAGCAGCACCCCGGTGCCGGACCGGCTGATGGCGACGATCAGGGCGCCGAGCCGGCGGATTTCCTCGGCCGACAGGCCGGCCGCCGGCTCGTCGAGCATCAGGAAGGCCGGCCGCAGCATCAGGGCGCGGGCGATCTCCATGAAGCGCAGCTCGCTGTGCTGCAGGCGGTCGGCGCGGACCGCGGCGAGCTGCTCGAGGCCGACCGTCGCCAAGGCGAGCAGGGCGGCCTCACGCAGGTGCGCCTCGTCGCGGCGGTGGCGCGGCAACGAGAGCAGCGTCTCGCTGAACGTCGCCTGCCCGAAGATGGTGCCGCCGATCATGACGTTGTCGAGCACCGAGGCGCCGCCGACGATCCGCGGGGTCTGGAAGGTGCGGGCGATGCGGCGATCCGCCCGCGTGTGCGCCTCGAGGAAGGGCAGCACCGCGCCGTTGAGGCGGGCCTCGCCGGCATGCGGCTTGTAGTAGCCCGACAGGACGTTGAGCGCGGTGGTCTTGCCGCTGCCGTTGGGGCCGATCAGGCCGTGCACCTCGCCCGAGCGGACCTCGAGATCGAGGCCGTCGATGGCGCGCACGCCGCCGAAATGCAGCTCGATGCCGGTCATGCTGAGCGTGTTCTTCTCGCTGTGGCGATCGAGCACGCGCGCCAGCAGCTCCGGCCGGGTGACGATCTCGCGGTGCTTCTCGAGCGGCCGGCGGTTCCTGAAGTCGAGCAGGTCGGCGATGCCGCCCGGGATCACCAGGACGATCACCAGCAGCAGGGTGGCGTAGAGGAATGTCGACCACTGGACGAGCGGGGCGGCGAACTCGGGCAGCGCCGTCAGGATGATGGTGGCCAGCGCCGGCCCCAGGATCGAGCCGCGGCCGCCGATCAGGATGGCGATGAAGAACAGCACCGACATCTCGAACGTGAAGGCGTCGGGCGTGATGTAGGATTGCAGCGAGGCGAACAGGCCGCCCGCCACGCCGCCGAGTGCGCCGGCCAGCATGAAGACCAGGATCAGCAGCCGCGCCTTGGAGACGCCCGAGGCCTCGGCCGCCACCTCGGCGTCGCGGATCGCGACCAGGGCACGGCCATAGCGGCTGGCGCCGATGTTGGCGGTCATCCAGGTCGCGAGCGCCGCCAGGAAGAAGCAGAAGTAGTAGAAGCCCCAGCCGGGATCGAACGGCCACGGGAAGACGGGCCCCGGCGTGCCGACGCCGCCCCCGGTGACGTCCTTCCAGGCCAGCGCCACCTGGGTGACGATGGTGGAGAAGCCCAAGGTCGTCATCGCGAAGTAGAAGGTGCGCAGGCGCAGCGCCGGCAGGCCGACGACCACGCCGGCCACCGCGCCCATGACGCCACCGGCGGCGAGCGCGAGGAAGGGGTGCCATTCCGGGCCGACCCGTCCCGCCGCCAGGGCCGCGGTGGTGTAGGCGCCGAGCGTCAGCATCGACACCCAGCCGATGGCGATCTGGCCGGCGTAGCCGACCACCAGGTTCAGCCCGGCCGACAGCACCCAGTAGATGTAGGCGCGCTGGGCGATGACGCCGATGTAGGAGTCTTCGAGCAGCGGCAGCAGCAGGCCGGCCAGCCCCAGCACGATCCACCAGGCGCTGCCCTCGAGCCTGCCCAGCCAGCCGGCGGGGGCCTTGGGTTGCGATATCGGTGCGGCAGTGTCCGTCATGCGCGGCCCCGTCACACGCGCCGGGCGGTCGCCGCGCCGGCCAGGCCTTCGGGCCTGATCAGCAGCACGACGATGAACACCGCGAACACCGCGACCGCGGCGAAGATGCCGCCGACCAGGAAATTGGCCGCCTGCTGGAACAGGCCGAGCGCCAGCCCGCCGATCACCGCGCCGCGGTTGGAGCCCATGCCGCCCAGCGCCACCGGCACGAAGCCGTAGAAGCTCAGGATCGCCTGGTTGCCGAAGTAGGCGAGCAGCATCTGCGCGCCGGTGAAGCCCGCCAGCGTGCCGATGATTCCGGCGATGGCGTAGCTCGCCAGCCGAAGCCTTGTCTCGGGCAGGCCGAGCGCGCGCGCCGCGTAGCTGTCCTCGGCGATGGCGAGGAAGGCGCGGCCGATCAGCGTCCTGCGGTAGAGGTACTCCAGCCCGGCGATGGTGACCGCGCAGGCGAGCAGGGGGAGCAGGAATTTCTGGTCGAGCCAGGCGGATACCGTGCCGGTCTCGATCGGGATCAGCACCGGGAAGGGCTGCGCCTCGGTCCCCCATTCGATGGCGGTGACCTGCTGGATCATCAGCGCGAAGGCCAGCGTCGACAGCACGTAGAGATGCTGCTCGATGCTCTTCAGCACCGGGCGCACCGTCAGGATCTCGGTGACGAGGCCCATCAGGGCGCCGCACCCCAGCACCAGCACGAACCCCAGCACGGCGTTCATGCCCCATTTGTGGATGAAGAGCGCGCCCAGCACACCGCCCAGCATTCCCAGCATGCCAGCGGTAAAGCTGAACACACGCGACGCCGAGTACATCACGTTGTACGTGATGCCGATCAGTGCGTAGACCGCTCCTACCGCCAAACCGTAGGAGACGATCGATTGGAACATGGGTCTAGCTGCTGTAGCCCGGCGCCAGGTTGAACGCGCCGTCTCTCAGCGAGTTGACCTCGCACATCACGACCTCCTGGTCGGGGAAGCCGTTGTGCTCCTGGGGTGTCCAGGTGACCGTGCCGTAGATGCCCGGCCAGCTCTTGACCTTGTTCATGTGGGCGACGACGTCCTCGGCCTTGGTGCCGGCCGCCTTGAAGGTGTCGGCAATCATCTGGGCGCCGTCCCAGCCCAGCGCCACCCACCACAGGAGCGTGTCGCTGAACTCGATCTTCTCCTTCTTGAGCCGCTCGACGAACGCCGCGGCGCGCTCCGGCAGCTTGCCGCCGACATAGCAGCAGTTGCGGAAATTGTTGGAGTAGACCTTGTTCCAGTTCTCCGGCTTGTCGAGCAGGGCCTTGGTCTGGCCCGAGCCCAGGGTCGTCTGGCCGACCACCGGCACGTCCCAGTTCATGGCGCCGCGCGTGTTGAGGATGCGCGACAGGAAGCCCGCATTGACGCTCCACGGCATGATCGTCTGCGCGCCGGCGTTCTGCATGCGCAGCAGCTCGGGCTTGAGGTCGGGGTTCGCCGCGTCGACGTGGTTCGAGTAGACGACCTCGGCGCCCATCGCCTTCAGCATCGGCACGTAGGTGTTGACCGACGCCGTGCCGTAGCCGGTGGTGTCGCTGATCACTGCGACCTTCTTCAGCTTGAGCACGTTGACGACATAGTGGTTGGCGCCCTTGCCGACCTGGGTGTTGGTCGGCGCCATGCGGAACGCCATCGGGTATTTCTTGACGTCGATCAGCTCGTCGACCCAGCACGGGTGCAGCATCGGCACCTTGTCGCGCGCGATCAGTGGCGTCGCCGCCAGCGCCTCGCCCGAGTTGAGCGGCCCCCAGATGATCGAGGCCTTCGCGCGCTGCGTCAGCTCGGCTACCGCGTTCACGGCCTTGGTCGGGTCGCTCTGGGTGTCGCGGCTGATCAGCTCGAGCTTGCGGCCCTTGATGCCGCCCGCCTTGTTGATCTCCTCGACCGCGAGCTGGGTGCCGCGGTTGATGCCGACGCCGGTCGACGAGCTGGGGCCTGTCAGCGCCGGCAGGTAGCCGATCTTGATCGGATCGGACTGGGCGATGGCCGGGGCGGGGAAGCTGCCCGCGGCGGCGAGGGCAGTGGCAGTGGCGGCCGATCCGGCCAGGACTTGGCGACGACGAAGCGACATGTCATTTCCTCCCACACAGGGGTCGTGTTGTTTTGTCTAGCATAGCCGCCGCCGGTGCACGGTCAATGTACGCGTCCGCCAAGCAACGGTTGTCGTAGTATCAGGGATCGGTCTCGTACTTTCGCTAAACGTCATTTGACACAGGCGGCGCGTGGCAGCGGGCGGAAGGCCCAGCCGCGATGCGGAGAGCAGAATGGGTAAGGAATACGTCAAGTCGGCCTGTCCGCACGATTGCCCCAGTGCCTGCTGCCTCGAGGTCGAGCGGCTGTCCTCGACCCGTATCGGCCGCATCCGTGGTGCGGCGGCGAACAGCTACACCGACGGCGTCGTGTGCGCCAAGGTGGCGCGCTATGCCGAGCGGGCGCACCATCCCGACCGCCTGAAGCAACCACTGCAGCGTATCGGCGAGAAGGGGCAGGGCGCGTTCCGGCCGATCTCGTGGGAGTCGGCGCTCGACGAGATCGCCGAGGCCTTCCAGCGGGCGACCCGCACGCACGGCGCCGAGTCTGTGTGGCCCTACCATTCCGGCGGCACGATGGGTGTCGTGCAGCGCTGGGGCCTCGACCGCCTGCGCCACGCCTTCGGCTACTCGCGCCAGAAGACGACGATCTGCGTGACGCCAGCCGAGTCGGGCTGGCGCGCCGGCGTCGGCAAGCTCACCGGGCCCGACCCGCGCGAGATGGCCGAGTCCGACCTCATCGTCGTGTGGGGCGGCAACCCGGTCTCGACCCAGGTCAACGCGATGACCCACATCGCCAAGGCCCGCAAGCGGCGCGGCGCCAGGCTGGCGGTGGTCGACGTCTACCGCACGCCGACGGTCGAGGCGGCCGACATCGCCCTGGTGCTGCACCCCGGCACCGACGGCGCTTTGGCGCTCGCCATGATGCACGTGATCCTGAAGGAGGGGCTGGCCGATCGCGACTATCTCGCGCGCCACACCGATTACGGGTCGGATATCGAGGCGCACCTCGCCGACAAGACGCCGGAATGGGCCTCCGCCATCACCGGCCTGCCGGCCGACGAGATCGCGGGCTTCGCCCGCCTCTACGGGCGCACCGAGCGCAGCTTCCTGCGCGTCGGCTTCGGCTTCACCCGCTCGCGCAACGGCTCGGCGGCGATGCACGCCGTGACCTGCCTGCCGGCAATGACCGGGGCGTGGCGCCATCGCGGCGGCGGCGCGTTCTTCCTCAATCTCGACAACTGGCGCCTGGATACGACGCTGGCTCATGGCCTCGACATGATCGACCCGAAGACCCGCGTGCTGGACCAGTCGCGCATCGGCCCGATCCTGTGCGGCGAGCCCGACGCGCTGGCCGGCGGCCCGCCCGTCACGGCGATGCTTATGCAGAACGCCAACTCGGCCAACGTCGCGCCCGACAGCACCGCGGTCGCGCGCGGCCTCGGCCGCGAGGACCTGTTCGTCTGCGTGCACGAGCAGTTCATGACGGCGACGGCCAGGTATGCCGACATCCTGCTGCCGGCCGCGATGTTCCTCGAGTACGACGACATCTACTACGGGCTGGGCCACACCCACCTGACGGTCGGCCCGCGCGTGCTCGACCGCTATGAAGAGTGCCGTACCAACCACGAGCTGGTCTGCGCCCTGGCCGAGCGGCTGGGCGCGCCGCAGCCGAGCTTCCGCATGAGCGCCGTCGAGCTGCTCGACGCCACCCTGCGCGCCTCCGGCAAGGGCACCTGGGCGGAGGCGGCGGCGCGCGGCTGGGTCGAATGCGCCGAGGATTTCCAGGCGTCGCATTTCCTCGACGGTTTCCCGTCGAGCGACGGCCGCTTCCATTTCAAGCCCGACTGGACGGCAGTCGGCCCGGACCATGCCGGCCTCAAGCCGCTGCCCGACCATCTCGAGAACTACGAGCGTGCCTCCGCCGATCTGCCGTTCCGCCTGGTCGTGCCGCCGGCGCGCGCCTTCCTCAACACGACCTTCACCGAGACACCGGGCTCGGTCTCGCGCGAGGGCGAGCCGCGCGCCCTGATCCACGAGGACGATGCGGCCCGGCTTGGCCTGGCCGAGGGCGCCATGGTCCGCCTCGGCAACGCCCGTGGCGAGGTTAAGCTCGCGTCGCGCCCGGCGCGCACGGCAAGGCCAGGCGTGGTCATCGTCGAAGGCAACTGGCCGAGCGACGCCTATCCCGATCGGGTTGGCATCAACACCTTGATCGGCGCCGACCCCGTGCCACCGAACGGAGGCGCCGCCTTCCACGACACCGCGGTGTGGATGCGGGTGGCGTGATCTTCTGCTGGTAAGAAACTGTATGCCTTGCCGCCGGTTTCGGAATTGGCGGGTCGGCCTTGGGCCGGTGGGGACCTCCTACGATAATGCGCTGGGAGCGCGCCACTGGTGGCGGAGTAAACTCCGCCACCAGTGGCGCGCTCCCAGCCATGAGCTTCCTTCTCGCAACGCCGCCATTTCCTCAGCATCGTGGTGCGCGCCCGCGGGCTGGGGGTCTCCCGTAATCGGGCAGGGCATGCGCAAATGGAGAAAACTCCGTCATCCCGAGCGGAGCCACCCGCAGGGTGGCGTAGTCGAGGGACCTTTCTTTCTGGAGTTTTAAAGGAAAGGTCCCTCCACTACGCCTCGCTTCGCTCAGCTTCGGTCGGGATGACGGTTTCTTCCGAATGCGAATGCTCTGCGACTACGAGGGCGGCGACACGCCCGGCCGATCGCCCGTGCGGGCGAACACCGCAGACGCGTGCACGATGCGCTCGCCGTTGCACACCAGGTAGCAGTTGGCGAAGGCGAGCCGGCCGCCGACCTTGTGCACGTCGACATGCGCCTCCACCCAGTCGCCGACCTTGGCCGAGCCGGCGAAGTCGGTCGTGACGCTGGCCGTGGTGAGCATCGGCGACGGCGTCCGGCTGCGCGTCGTACGGTAGCCCAGCGCGATGTCGCACATCGTCATCAGCAATCCGCCATGGGCGAGGCCGCGCCCGTTGGCATGAAAGGGACGGATGCGCAGGCCGACGACGAACGTGCCGTCGTCGCGGGTCCGGTAGAAGAACGGCCCGTTGTGATCGAGGAACGGGCTCGAGCGAAACAGCGGCTGGAAGCCGTCGGGCGGGTTGGGGTCCATTGCTGCGTCTCTCTGAGCTCATGCCGGGAGCGCGCCACTCCGTGGCGCTCATGTTCTGCCTGCGGACCGAGAGTGGGATGCTCGTATTCCCCTGAGCGCCACGGAGTGGCGCGCTCCCGGCCATGAAGTCAGTTGTACTTTCTCAGCTCGATCCGGCCGATCTGGTTGCGGTGAACCTCGTCGGGGCCGTCGAAGATGCGCATCGCGCGGGCGCCGGCGAAGGCGGAGCCGAGGCCGAAATCCTCGGTCACGCCGGCGCCGCCGTGCGCCTGGATGGCGTAGTCGAGCACGCGGCACAGCATGTTGGGGGCGGCGACCTTGATCATGGCGATCTCGGCCAGCGCCTCCTTGTTGCCGACCTTGTCCATCTTGTCGGCCGCCTTGAGCACCAGCAGGCGGGCCTGCTCGATGGCGATGCGCGCTTCGGCGATGCGCTCCAGGGTCACGGTCTGCTCGCCGATCGCGCGACCGAAGGCGGTGCGCGACTTCACGCGGCGGCACATCTTCTCGAGCGCCGCCTCGGCCTGGCCGATCGCGCGCATGCAGTGATGGATGCGGCCCGGCCCCAGCCTGCCCTGCGCGATCTCGAAGCCGCGGCCCTCGCCCAGCAGGATATTGTCGAGCGGCACCTCGACATTGTCGAACACCACCTCGCCGTGGCCGTGCGGCGCGTCGTCGAAGCCGAACACCGGCAGCGAGCGCACGATGGTGATGCCCTTCGCCTCGCGCGGCACCAGGATCATCGATTGCTGGCGGTAGCGGTCGGGGCTCTTGGGGTCGGTCTTGCCCATGACGATGAAGACCTTGCAGCGCGGGTCGAGCGCCCCCGACGACCACCATTTCCGGCCATTGACGACGTAGCCATCGCCGCGCCGCTCGATGCGGCACTCGATGTTGGTGGCGTCGGACGAGGCGACGGCCGGCTCCGTCATGGCGAAGCACGAGCGGATCTCGCCGGACAGCAGCGGCTCCAGCCACTGCTTCTTCTGGGCGGCGCTGCCGTAGCGTTCCAGCGTCTCCATGTTGCCGGTGTCGGGCGCCGAGCAGTTGAACACCTCGGGCGCCCAGTCGATCCGCCCCATGATCTCGCACAACGGCGCGTACTCGAGGTTGCTGAGGCCGGCGCCGTGCCGGCCGGGCAGGAACAGGTTCCAAAGCCCTTCCAGCTTCGCCGTGGCCTTGAGTTCCTCGAGCACCGGCGGCACGTGCCACTGGCCGTTGGCGCGCAGCTCCTGCTGGTAGCGCTGCTCGGCGGGATGGACATGCCGATCCATGAAATCCTGCACGCGCGCCTGAAGCTCCTTGACCTTGGGTGAATGGTCGAAATCCATGGCGTCCTCCTCGACTGCGGTTGCAGCAGGATGAGGCGGCACATAGCATCGATCAAATGAATTGACGGAATATGGTGATATGAATGTCGTGCATCTAGCGCGCGTCGACCTCAACCTGTTCGTGGTGTTCGACGCGATCTTCTCGGAGGGCAGCATCACGCGGGCGGGACGGCGGCTCAACCTGTCGCAGCCGGCGATCAGCCACGCGCTCGCCCGGCTGCGCGGCCTCGCCGGCGATCCGCTGTTCGTGCGCGGCGGTCACGCCATGGTGCCGACGCCTCGGGCGCGGCAGATGATCGACGCTGTGCGCAACGCCCTGCATGGCTTCGAGACCTCGCTTGCCGTGACCGGCAGCTTCGACGCCGGCGCCGTCAGCAAGCGCTTCGTGATCGGCCTGCAGGGCGTCGCCGAGCCGATGGTGGCGCCGGTGCTGATGCGCGCCATCGCCAGGTCGGCGCCGCGCGTCGACATCAGCCTGGTGAGACCGGACCGGCGCGAGATCGAGCGCGAGCTGGCCGCCGGCACGCTCGATCTCGTGCTCGACGTCCTGCTGCCGCTGCCCGACGAGATCAGGCGCCTCCATCTGGGGACGGAACGGCTGATGGTCGTGCTCCGCCGCGGCCATCCGAAGGTCGGCAGGACGCTCGATCTCGCCGCTTATCTGGCGCTCGAGCACATCCAGGTCTCGCAGCGCCGGCGCGGGCTGTCGCCCGAGGACTTCGAGCTGTCGCGCCAGGACCTGCGGCGGCGCGTGCGCCTGCGCTGCCAGAACTACTACGGCGCGTGCCGCGTGGCGGCGGCGACGGACCTCGCGCTCACCATGCCCGAGCGCTATGCCCGCATCCTCAATCGCCAGTTCGACAACCGCATGCTGCCGTTCCCGCTCGATGTCGCGGCCTTCGACACCTATGCCTACTGGCACGCCGACAGCGACGGCGACCCGGCCAACCGCTGGCTGCGCGAACAGCTGTTCAAGGCGTTCGCGAAGGATATCGGGAAGAAGCGCTGATCATTCTCCTCCCCAAGCGAAGCTTGGGGAGACCCCCAGCACGCCGGCGCGCACCACGATGCTGAGAAAATGGTGGCGCTGCGAGAGGGAAGCTCATGGCCGGGAGCGCGCCACTCCAGTGGCGCTCTTCTTGTGATTCCACATCCCATGAGCGCCACTTTGGCGGAGTTTACTCCGCCACCAGTGGCGCGCTCCCAGCGCATTTTCATAGGTGCCCCCGTAATCGGGGGCGGAGGGGTCATGAGCCACGGGAGATGGCGGCGCCCATGGCTCATGACCCCTCCGTCGCGTAGGCCCCTTCGGCTTCGCTCAGGGCAGGCGGCGACACCTCCCCGGCGAAGCCGGGGAGGATGATGAGCTACCCCTTGCGTATCGCAAGATCCCCCTCGAGCTCGCGCGGCCGGATGCGCACGAAGGCGACCAGCGCCAGCGCCATCAGGAGCGCGACCACGGCCCAGGCGAGCCCCCAGCCGAGCGGCGACATGCCGCCCGCCAGGTCGAGCGTCCAGCCGATGGCGAGCGGGCCGACGAAGCCGCCGGCGTAGCCCAGCATGGAATGCACGGCGAGCGTCGCGCCGCGCCGCGCGGGATCGGCCGAGCCGGCGGCGCCGGCGGTCAGCGACGAGGAGTCGAGCCAGATGATCATGCCGTAGAGCACGATCAGGGCGACGGCGATCCAGTAGCCGAGCGAGCCGAGAAAGCCGATTGCAGCCCCGGTCAGGATCGACAGCATCATCGCGGCGATGATCAGGCGGCGGCGGCCGAAGCGGATCGAGGCCTCGTTGCCCAGCACGCTCATCAGCGTGCCGAGCAGGCCCAGCACCGTCACCACGACAGCGGGCGAGAGCAGCTCGCCCGTCGTGCCGCTGCTCGCCGCGACCCAGACGAGGAAGGCGACGCCCCAGCCGCGCAGCGCGTTCATCTCCAGGGTATGGACGCAGTAGGCGAGCGAGTAGGCGAAGGCCGAGCGGTTGCGCAGTACCGGGCGGAAGTCGAACATCGCTGCGGCCGGTCCGGCCGGTCGTGCCGGCGGCGCGCGACCGGGCACCATCATCACCACGGTGACCCAGGCGATGGCCGCGGTCGCCCCGGCGCTGGCGAACGCCAGGCGCCAGCCGAAGGCGTCGGCCAGCAGATCGCCCAGCAGGTAGGAGGCCGCGCCGGAAATGCCGATGCTCGCGGCGTGGCCGGTCACCGCGCGCGACATCATCTTGTTGTCGACCTGGTCGGCGAGCAGCTTGAGGCCGGTCATGTAGGTGCCGGCCCAACCGAAGCCGGCCAGCCCGCGCAGCGCGAGCGCCGACCAGAACCCGTCGGCCAGCAGCCCGAAGGCGAGATGGGCGATCGTGGTGAAGCCGACGCCCAGCAGGTAGACCCGCTTGGGATCGATCCGGTCGGTCGCGGTCACCAGCACCGGCACGGAGACCATGTAGGTGGCGTAGAACGCCGAGGTGATCCAGCCCGCCTCGCTGTTGCTGAGCGACCAGCGGGTCATCAGGTCGGGCATCAGCACCGGCCAGTAGCCGGCGCCGAGCTGGACGAAGACCTGCGCGGCACAGACGATGGCGACCAGGCGGAGCCCGGTCCGGCGGTCAGTCGGCATGGCGGGCCGCCTCCGTTCGGGGAATGCGCAAGGCGCACAAGGCCAGGCAGGCGGCGAGGCTGAGCCCCGCCGTCACGAGCAGGACATTGGCGCCGATATGATCGAGCAACACGGCGAAGGCGAACGGCGCCAGGGCCGACAGGAAGCGTGACGGCAGGCCGATCAGGCCCAGTCGATAGCCGTAGCTCTCCGGCCCGAAGATCGCGAGCGGGACCGTGCCTCGGGCTATGGTGAGAATGCCGTTGCCCGACCCGTGCAGCACGGCGAAGGGACTCGACGCGACGCTGCCGCCCATCGGCAACAGGACGGCGACCCCGACCGGATGGGCGAGCGTTGCCAGGCGCGCAGTGATGAGCGGATGCAGACGCGCCAGCGGCCCCGCCTCGAGCAACCTCGCGCCGACCTGGGCCGGTCCGATCAACGCGCCGGCGGCGATGGCCTGCGTCGGCGAGGCGCCGGCGGCTTCCATGATGCGCGGGAAATGCGCCGCCATGCCGGCCGTCACGATCCATGCCGCGGCAAAGGCGAAGCCCAGCAGGATCATCTGCCGATCGAGCGGCACCGGCTTGTCTGCCGCACGCTTCTCGGCCACCGACATGGTCGGCCGCGGCAGGCACCAGTAGTTCAGCGGCAGGGCGACGAAGAGATGCAGGGCCGCCCAGGCGAGGCAGGTGTCGCGCCAGCCGATCGTCGAGGCGCCCCACGCCGTGAGCGGCCAGCCGATGGTGCTGGCGAAGCCCGCGAACAGGGTGATGCCGGTGATGGCGCCCCGCGCATTCGTGCCGTAGATGCGGCCGAGCACCGCGAAGGCCGCGTCATAGAGCCCGATGCCCATGCCGATGCCCAGCACGATCCAGGCAAGCTGCAGCGTGAGCAGGGACTGTGCGACGGAAAGCAGGACCAGGCCGCCGGCGAACAGGAGGTTGGAGACGGCGAGGACGGCGTTGCCGCTGCCGCGATCGATCAGCCGGCCGGCGCGCGGCCCCAGGAGGGCGGAGATAATCAGGGAAACCGAGAAGCTGGCGAACAGCCAGGTCGTCGACACGCCGGTGTCGCGCGCGATGTCATCGGCCAGGATGGCCGGCAGGTAGTAGCTCGACGCCCAGGCGAGCGTCTGCGTCGAGCCCAGGACGACGATCGTGACGAGCCGCCGAGAGTCCGCCATGTCAGTCGAGCCGCGTCGCCAGGGGAGACACTGCGGTCGGCGTCCTGTCGACGCTCATCGCGGGGAGCGCGCCACTCACAGGCGCTGACTTTCGCTTCTCCTCCCCAGCTTCGCTGTGGTCGGCATTTTGGCCGCAAGCGGCCAAAAGCCTGAGGTGTCGCCGTCTTACGGCGACGGAGGGGTCATAGGCTCGAGACTCGTGGCTCATGACCCCTCCGTCCGCGAGGACCCTTCGGCTTCGCTCAGGGCAAGCCCGGACACCTCATCAGCGAAGCTGGGGGAGAAGTTGGCGCCTGGGAGTGCGCCAATCATAGGTGCTAACTTTACCGAAAATCTCATCCTCAGGAGCAGCCTGTCCTTCGACACGATCCCCTCCTCACCCTGAGGAGCCGCGCGGAGCGCGGCGTCTCGATTCGGGCGAAGTAACCTTCGCCCTTTGGCGAGGAGGGGAGCTTGCTCAGGATGAAGGGGCCGCGTTTCGATTCGGGCGAAGTGACCTTTGCGCTTTGGTCGGCAACAAACTGGATGCTGCGACACCGGTTTCCCAATGATCTCGTGTGTCGCCCATCCTTCGAGACGGTCGCTACGCGACCTCCTCAGGATGAGGACTTTGCTGGATCGGCCAAAGTCAGCGTCTATGGGCGCGCCACTGGTGGCGGAGTAAGCTCTGCCACCAGTGGCGCTCATGGGTTGTATGACCAACAAGTAGAGCGCCATCGGAGCGCGCGCTCCCAGCAAGGTCATTTACGACGGCGCTGGTCCACTCAGCCGCAGCCGCAGCCCTTCTTGCCTTCCGCCTTGGCCTCGACGTCGGCGACGCAGCAGCCGCTTTTCGGCTCGGGCGCCGGGCCGCCGCAGCATCCGGCGGCGGCCGCGTCGACCCCGGCGACATCGCCGAGCGGACCCGGCCCCGAGCACACGCCGGTCTCGGGCAGCACGAGCTCGACGCGGTCGGCCGCTTCGCGGTCGCCGGCGATGTCGGCCACGATCGAGCGCACCTGCTCGTAGCCGGTCAGCATCAGGAAGGTCGGCGCGCGGCCGTAGCTCTTGATACCGGCGAAGTAGAAGCCCGGATCGGGCTGGGCGAGCTCGCGCGCGCCATGCGGGCGCACCGTGCCGCAGCTGTGAAGGTTGGGATCGATCAGCGGCGCCAGCGCCGGCGGGCATTCGACCGCCGGATCGAGAGAGAGCCGCACCTCGCGCAGGAACTCGAAGTCGGGACGGAAGCCTGCCGCCACCACCAGCTCGTCGACGAGAATATGGCGCCCGCAGCAGGCGCCGCCGGCGCCGATCCGCAGCTTGTCGCCGTCGCGGCCGAGATGGGAGACGCGGAAGCCTGATTCGACGCAGATCTTGCCGCTGCCGACGAGGGTTGCGAAGGCGGTGCCGAGCGCGCCGCGCGCTGCCAGCTTGTCGTTGGCGCCGCCGCCGAACGACTTCTCGGGCTTGTCGCCGCGCATCAGCCAGACCACCTCGGTGGCCGGCACCTCGTCCTTGAGCCGCGCCAGGTCGATCAGCGTGCCGACCGCCGAATGGCCGGCGCCCAGCACGGCGACGACCCGGCCGGCATAGCGGTTGCGCTCACGGCCCAGCACGTCGGGCATGCCGTAGGCGATGCGGTCCTGCACATCGCGCTCGCCGATCGCCGGCAGACCGTCGGCGCCGGCCGGGTTGGGCATCAGCCAGGTGCCCGTGGCGTCGATCACCGCATCGGCCTTGAGCGACTCCGGGCCCTTGCCGTTCTGGTAGCGGACCGTGAAGGGCTCGAAAGCGCGGCCGTTGCTCTTCATCTTGTCGAAGCCGGAGCGGCCGACCGCGGTGACCAGGCTGCTGGTGCGGATGTGGTCCTTGAGCGGCGTGCGGGTCGCCAGCGGCTCGAGGTACTGGGCCACCAGCTCGCCACCCGTCGGGTAGTGGTCGGGCGCCGGCGAGTTCCACCCGGTCGCCCTGAGCAGCCGCTCGGCGGCCTTGTCGATGTTGTATTCCCACGGCGAGAACATGCGCACGTGGCTCCACTGGCGCACCGTGTGGCCGGCCTCGGGCCCTGCCTCCAGAACGACGGGCTTCATGCCGCGCTCGAGGACGTGAGCGGCGGCGGCCAGGCCGACCGGGCCGGCTCCGAGGATGGCGACTGTCTTGGGCTTGTGCAGCGAGTCGGGCATGGCATGCTCCTGTATTCCCGGAATTATCGAAATAGAACGGCAAAATTTTTCAGGCGGCGAGCTTCGACGACTTCGGCAGGCGCGGCGGGCAGCTGCTTTCGGCGCAGCATTCCGCGACCATGTAGTCGATCAGGCCGCGCATCAGGTCGTAGTTGGTGTGGCAGATCAGGGTCGTGCCCTCGCGCGTCTGGGTGACGAGGCCGACGGCGACCAGCGCCTTGAGGTGATGGGAGAGGGTGGACGCGGCAATATCGAGCCGCTCCTGCAGCCGGCCGACCGGCAGGCCTTCTTCGCCCGCCCGCACGAGAATCCGGTAGATATTCAGGCGGGTCGGGTTGCCCAAGGCTTCGAGGCGGGCAGCAGCGTCGTCGAGCTTCATGACATCAATGTAGTTCGCAGGCGCGTGCTGTCAACCGTATTTCTAGAATTTTCGAAATATGGGCTTTCCCGGTGGCCGTCCGTCTGCAGGGAGATGACAAATGCCTTGCGGTGCAGCATCATGCGGTTGCCAGCTCCGTGTAAGCTCAAGCGCATTCAGTGTCGCGTTCCGTAGGCGTCATTGGCCCTGAACGACGGTCTGCTGCATGGCACTCCCCGGTGCTGTCTGTTTGGCGGTCGGCGATCCAATGCCCCGGATCCTGCTGCCGCAGCCCAGCGGCACCGTATTCGATTCGTGGCATCAGCAGAACGCCGGCCAGGCCCGCCTCTATTGGCTCGACGCCGGCTCCGCACAGTCGGCCGGCCGCGAGCTCGCGCCATCCCTGTCGGCGTGCGAAGCCGATTGGCGGGTCGTCGCGACAGCGCCGCCGCCTGCCGAGGCCGGCGACGTGCCGTGGCTGATCGATCCCCATGGCGATCTGGCCCGTGCCGTCGGCGTTGCCGGACCCGCCGCGGTGCTCGTCGACGCAGGCGGCCGGCTCGCCGCCGTGATACCGGCGCCCAGTGCCCAGAACGCCGCGTCTGTCCTCGAAAGTCTGCAGGCGACGGCGACGCCGGGCACGGTGCAATTCCAGGCGCCCGTCCTTCTGGTCGAGCGTGTCCTCGACCCTGCGCTGTGCACGCGGCTGATGGCGCATTGGCAGCGTGGCGAGAAGCGAGCCGATGGCGTCGCCTCGGCAGCCGGTGCGGCGAGCGCCCAGGCCGACGTCAAGCGCCGTCGCGATGTTCCGGTCGACGATGCCGCCCTGTTCCTGTCCCTGCGCGAGGCGCTGGTCCGGCGAGTGCTGCCGGCGATCCTGCAGGCTTTCCAGATCCGGATCGTGCAGATCGAGTTGCCGCGCGTCGGCTGCTACGACGCCGAGACCGGCGGCTGGTTTCGCCGCCATCGCGACAACACCACGCCCTTCACGGCGCATCGCCAGTTCGCGATCAGCCTCAACCTGAACGGGCCGGAGGAGTACGACGGTGGCCAGGTGCGCTTTCCCGAGTTCGGCTGCCAGCGTTACCAGCCGAACGCCGGTGCCGCTCTGGTGTTTTCCTGCTCGCTGCTGCACGAGGCGGTGCCGGTGACGCGCGGTCGCCGTTTCGGGCTGTTCACCTTTCTCCACGACGAGACCCGGGACGCGCAGTACCGCCGCATGGTTGCCGAGCAGCAGGCGCGCGGCCTGGGCGGGGTCGACATGCGGGGGTCCCCCGCGCGCTGACCTGGAAAGCTCAGCGTCTTCCGGCCGCGCCTGGCCCGTCGGCCCGGCGCACCGCAGCGCCGTCCTCGTACCAGGGCTTGCTTGCGTTCACGATCTTCACGACCGACAGCATGACGGGGACCTCGATCAGCACGCCGACCACGGTCGCGAGCGCGGCGCCCGACGTGAAGCCGAACAGGCTGATGGCGGCGGCGACCGCCAGCTCGAAGAAGTTGCTGGCGCCGATCAGCGCGGACGGTGCTGCCACGCAATGCGCTTCACCGGTCGCCCGGTTCAGCAGGTAGGCGAGGCCCGAGTTGAAATAGACCTGGATGAGGATCGGCACGGCGAGCAGCGCGATGATCAGCGGCTGGCTGATGATCTGCTCGCCCTGGAAGCCGAACAGCAGCACCAGGGTCGTGAGCAGGGCCACCAGCGAGACCGGCTGCAGCCGGCCGAGCAGCGCCGCAAGTCCCTGTGGGCCGGACTGCGACAGCACGCGGACACGCACGACCTGGGCCAGCACGACCGGCACGACAATATAGAGCCCGACCGACAGCAGCAGGGTCTCCCACGGCACGCGGATCGCGGAGAGGCCGAGCAGCAGGCCGACGATGGGGGCGAAGGCGAACACCATGATCGTGTCGTTCAGGGCGACCTGCGTCAGCGTGAAGTCGGGCTCGCCGTCGGACAGGTTGCTCCATACGAACACCATGGCGGTGCAGGGGGCCGCGGCGAGAAGAATTAGGCCGGCGATGTAGCTGTCGATCTGGTCGGCCGGCAGCCACGGCCGGAACAGCCAGCCGATGAACAGCCAGCCCAGCGCGGCCATGGAGAAAGGCTTTACCGCCCAGTTGATGAACAGCGTCACGCCGATGCCGCGCCAGTGCTCGCGCACCTTGCCGATGGCGGCGAAGTCGACCTTCACCAGCATGGGAATGATCATCAGCCAGATCAGGACGGCGACCGGCAGGTTGACGTGCGCGACCTCGGCCGTGCCGATCGCGTGGAAGAGGCCGGGAAAGACGTGGCCCAGCGCGATGCCGGCGACGATGCAGAGGGCGACCCAGAGCGTCAGGTAGCGTTCAAAAAGCGACATGATTCTGCCGATGTTATACTTCGATTGTTCGCGAATGATGAAACATAAAGCGAGCCGTCAGGCGGAGTGCTGCGAGCGTTCAGGCCCGTCTGTCCGGATCGTGCGCCTGCCTCTCTTGCGGCTCGCGCGCTGATTTGGCGCAGGCGCGTCGTGCCATCGACCGACGACGTCATTGCGACATTGGCGCCTCCTCGGTCAGACGACGGCGAGCACGGCTCCCCCCACGGCACAAAGTACGACGACTGCCCACGGTGGCGTCTTCCACATCATCAGCAGCAGGAAAGCGGCGGCGGCGAGCGCGAAGTCGCCGCTATTGGCGATGCCGGACGTCCAGACCGGATGGTAAAGCGCCGCCAGCAGCAGGCCGACCACGGCGGCATTGACGCCGCGCAGCGCCGCCTGGACCGCAGGGCGCCGCCGCAGCGCCTCCCAGAACGGCAAGGCGCCGACCACGAGCAGGAAGGACGGTGCGAAGACTGCAACGAGGCAGATCAGGGCACCGGCGATGCCGTTGGGCCCCGGTTGCATCGCCGCGCCGAGATAGGCGGCGAAAGTAAACAGCGGCCCGGGCACTGCCTGGGCGGCGCCGTAGCCCGCGAGGAACGCATCGTTCGAGATCCAGCCGCGCGGCACGACGGCTTCCTGCAGCAGCGGCAGCACGACGTGGCCGCCGCCGAACACCAGCGATCCGGCGCGATAGAACGCATCGACGAGATCGAGCGCATGCGAACCCGCCGCCGTTGCAAGGACCGGCAGGCCGACCAGCAGCACCAAGAACGCCGCCAGGCACCAGAGGCCGGTCCGCCTGCCGACCGAGAGCGGCAGATGGGCGTGATCGGCCGGCGGCGCTTCGCGGGCCAGCAGAAGCCCGGCCAGTCCGCCCAGCACGATACCGCCGACCTGGACCCAGGCCGACGGCACAGCCAGCACCAGGGCGGCCACCGCCACCATGATGGTTGCCCGCTCCCGGTCTGGCGCCAGGCTGCGCATCATGCCGAGCACGGCTTGCGCCACGACGGCGACGGCGGCCACCTTCAGGCCGTGCAGCCAGCCCGAGCCCGCCGCGCCGCCGAGGATGTCGACGGCGTAGGCGAACGCCACCATCGCCGCCGCCGACGGAAGCGTGAAGCCCAGCCAGGCGGCGAACGCGCCGGCATAGCCCGCGCGCGACAGGCCGACGGCAATTCCGACCTGGCTCGAGGCCGGGCCGGGCCGGGCAGGAACTGGCAGAGCGCCACCAGGTCGGCATAGGCGCGATCGTCGAGCCAGCGGCGGCGGTTGACGAACTCCTCGCGGAAGAAGCCGAGATGGGCGACCGGCCCGCCGAACGAGGTCAAGCCCAGGCGCAGGAAGACCGCGAGCACCTCGGTCCAGCGTCCGGTCGGCGCAGGGCTCGCGGCTTGGATGGCGTCTTCGCTCATGGTCGTCCCTTCCAGGCAGTCGAGTTGATCGCGACCCGCCGTGCCGGTCACGGGCGGGTATCGGCCAAGCCGCTGAAGCAAAGCAAGGGATGGTGGGTCGAGGTCAAGGCCCGGTCGCGACCGGAAGCCCGGCGGCGCGCCATTCGGGGTAGCCGTCCTCCAGCCGTCGCACCGTGTAGCCGCGCGTGCGCAGCCGGGCGACGGCTTCATAGGACAGGACGCAGTAGGGGCCGCGGCAGTACGCCACGATCTCGCGCCCCGGATCGAGCTCGGTCAGGCGTCGCTCGAGCTCGCCCAAGGGGACATTGATGGCGTCGGGCAGGTGGCCGAGCGCGAACTCGTCCGGCGGCCTGACGTCGAGCACCGTGACGAGCCCGGCCCGCAGGCGATCCTTCAGCTCGGCGCGCGTGACCGGTTCGAGCGAGTCGCGCGCCTCGAAGTAGCTCCGCACGACCCGCTCCACCTCAGCCGATTGGACCTCCGCGACGCGTCGCAACGCGGCGACCAGGTCGAGCACGGCGTCGTTGGCCAGCCGGTAGAAGACGAACTTCCCCCGGCGCTCCGCTGCGATCAGACCGCCGCGTCGCAGATGCTGGAGGTGCTGCGAGGCGTTGGCGACCGACAGCCGGATGCGATCGGCCAGAACATCGACGCTGCGCTCGCCCTGGGCGAGCTGCTCCAGGAGTTCCAGGCGATGCGGATGGGCGGCCGCCTTCGCAACGGCAGCGAACTGCCTGAACAGGACGTGCTTGGGACTTTCGCTTGACATCGTCGGAGTTGCAATTACATCATTCAATTAATCGATTGAAAGATCGGTTGTCCGGTTCGATCCGTCAAGGCCCACACTATCAGAGCATTGATCTTGGCTGACAATCTGCTCCTCCATGAACCGGCCCTGAGGCTCGGTTCTTTCGCTGTCGTCTTCGCGTGCATGGCGCTATGGGAAGTGTTGGCTCCGCGGCGTGACCAGGCGATCGGCCGGCTGCGGCGCTGGCCGGCCAATCTCGGCATCGTCGTTCTCGACACGCTGCTCGTCCGCTTTGCCTTCCCGACGGCGGCGGTCGGCGTGGCGCTCGTCGCCGAGGCGCGGGGCTGGGGACTGCTGCCCGCCCTGGCTGCGCCGCCGTGGCTCGCCGTCGTGGCCGCCGTGATCGCCCTCGATCTCGCCATCTACCTGCAGCATGTGCTGTTCCATGCGGTGCCGGTGCTGTGGCGACTGCACCGAATGCACCATGCCGACCTCGAGCTCGATGTCACCAGCGGTCTGCGCTTCCATCCGATCGAGATCATCCTGTCCATGGCGATCAAGCTCGGCGTCGTGGCGGCGCTCGGCGCCCCGGCGGTGGCCGTGCTGATCTTCGAGGTCCTGCTCAACGCCACCTCGATGTTCAATCACGGCAATGTCCGTCTGCCGCTGGCCCTCGATCGCAGGCTGCGATGGCTCGTCGTCACCCCCGACATGCATCGCGTGCATCATTCGATCCTGCCGCGCGAGACCAACAGCAATTTCGGGTTCAATCTCGCCGTGTGGGACCGCCTGTTCGGCACCTATCGGGCGCAGCCCCAGGCGGGACATGCGGCCATGACGATCGGAATCGACCAGTTCCGTGATCCGCGCGAACTGCGTCTCGACCGCATGTTGCTGCAGCCGTTCCGCGACGACGATCGCAGCTATCCGATGAGTCGACGCGAGCCTGCCGCATGACGCGAGCGCGCGGCTGCCTCGTCTCGTGCTCGCTGCGGCAATTGGCGGTGCAGCGATCTGGCTGTGAAGGACTAAGTCGTCGCGTCGACGGCCGGGATGCTGCCGGGCACTGTGGCATTCACCTGGCTCGGCCATGCGGGGCGCGAGGCGGCTGCTGGCAACGCGTCGGCGATCCACTACGCTCTGCTGGCGCTCGCGCTGCTGGCGGCGATCACCTTCCTGCCGCGCCTGGTTCGGCGCCTGCGGGCACACCAGATTCTCGGCCGGGATGATCGGGCTAGCGAGCGTCCGGTGGAGTGAATGGAAGAGGCACGCCATCACGAAGGGGCGAACAAATGAGCGAAAGGTACGAAGGTGGCTGCCTGTGCGGCGCGGTCCGCTTCGTTGGTGTCGGCGCTCCCAAAGGGGTGTTCTCGTGTCATTGCCAAAGCTGTCGCCGGCACAGCGGTGCGCCCGTGTCCGTCTTCGTCGGTTTCCAGCTTGACGCCTACACGGTGACCAAGGGTGAGATCACGAAGTTCAAGTCGTCCCCGGGTACGACGCGAGGGTTTTGCCGGGCCTGCGGCTCGACGCTGACCTGCGAGGTCGAGCAACTGCCGACCGAGACGCACTTCCATGTCGGCGCGTTCGATGATCCGACGGGCTTCAGCCCGTCGAAGCACTTCTTTCGAGATGAGCAGCTGCCCTGGCTGCACCTGAAATGAGCGCAGCGTTCCGTGTGTCTACCCTTCACGGGCGACAAGGAGACCGAAATGAGCATTGACGCCAAGGACGATACTGCCGTCGACGCAGAGGTGCTGCGGAACGAGGTCAGGAGCAAGTATCGCGAGGTCGCTGCCAATCCCGGAGGCGAGCATCATTTCCATACCGGCCGCTACCTTGCCTCGCATCTGGGTTACGACGATGCGTTCGTCGCCTCGTTGCCGGATGCGGCTGTCGAGTCCTTCGCCGGTGTGGCGAACCCGTTCTCCCTGCGGTCGCTGCACCGGGGCGAGCGCGTCGTCGATGTCGGGTCGGGAGCCGGTTTCGACTCGTTCGTCGCCGCCCACCTGGTCGGGCCCGAGGGCAGGGTGATCGGTGTCGACATGACCGCGGAGATGCTGGCCAAGGCGAGATCCACCGCCGCGACGATGGTTATCTCGACCGTCGAGTTCCGCGAAGGACTGGCCGAACGGCTGCCGGTGGAAGATGCCTGGGCAGACGTCGTCGTCAGCAACGGCGTGATCAACCTGTGCCCCGACAAGAGAGCCGTCTTCTCCGAGATTCACCGGGCGCTTCGCCCGGGCGGATGGTTGCAGTTCGCCGACATCGCCAACGGCAATCCGGTTCCCGCTGCCGCGCTCGACAATGTCGACCTGTGGACGGCCTGAATTGCCGGTGGTCTGCCGTGTGCAGCCTGGCAGCAAATGCTGGAAGAGGCAGGGTTCGCCGGTGTTCGGATCGGGCCGCCAGTGGACACGTTCAAGGGCGCGCGCGGCGAGAAGAATGCCCGCCGCTTTGCGGTCTATGGCTACTCGTTTCTGGCCCGCAAGCTGGAATAGGTGATCAAGCCGCTGACGCCGCCTCTTCGCTGCGTGAGGGCAACAGGAACGTGACGCCCCAGCAGGCGATCAGCAGGGCTGCCGATCCGATGAGACACCCGACGATGCCGCCGGCCTGGTAGAGCGCGCCAGACAGCAGGATGCCGATCAGCCGGCCGGTGGCGTTGGCGGCGTAGTAAAAGCCGACATCCTCGGCGGCCTTCTCCGAGCCGGCATAGGCGAGGATCAGGTAGGAGTGCAGTGAGGAATTGACGGCAAAGGGCAGGCCGAACAGCGCGAGCCCCGCGACGACGACCAGATCGGGCCGCCAAAGGTCCGCTCGCTGCAGCAGGATCGCCAGCACCAGCGGCACGGCGACCAGCACGCCGGCCCACAGGCGCGCGCTGGGCACCTCGCGGCTCAGGCCGTCGGCGCTGCGCGTCACCAGGCGCGGGGCGATCGCCTGGATGCCGCCATAGGCGATGGTCCAGGCGGCGAGGAAGCCGCCGACCTCGACGAAGCGCCAGCCTGCGGCATAGAGGAACACCGGCAGCCCGACGACGAACCACACGTCGCGGGCGCCGAACAGGAAGATGCGCGCCGCGGCCAGCAGGTTCACGCCACGCGATTTGGCGAACAGCTCGCGCATCGTCTTCGATGCCTTGGCCTTGCCAAGCTGGCGCGGCAGCGACACCAGGCCCGCGGCGAGGATGACGGCGATCACGGCGGCCATCAGCCACAGTGCCGGCTTGAAGCCCACCAGGTCGAGCAGCAGGCCGCCGACAAAGAAGCCCAAGCCTTTCATGGCGTTCTTCGAGCCGGTAAACCAGGCGACCCAGTGGAAGAGCTGTCCCGCGCCCTCGGCCGCCGTCGCCTTGATCGCCGACTTGGACGCCGTCTTGGTGAAATCCTTGGCGAGGCCGGCGATGCCCTGCGCGGCGACCACCCAGGCGATCGACGCGGCGGCGCTCCAGGCCGGATCGAGCGCCGACAGCATGACGAGCCCGCCGATCTGCAACGCCTGCCCGGCCAGCAGCATGCGCGGGATGCCGAAGCGCACGGCCAGCCATCCGCCGGCCAGGTTGGCGACGATGCCGGCGAACTCGTAGAGGAGGAAGAGGAATGCCAGCGTGAACGGCGAGTAGCCGAGCTTGAAGAAGTGCAGCAGCACGACCATGCGCAGCGCGCCGTCGACCAGGGTGAAGCCCCAGTAGGACGCGGTGACGATGAGGTAGTGCCGCACTGCGGGGAGCATCACGCCCATGAGCACCAGCCTCGACGGAAGTGCATGTCATGGGCAGGGTGCGTGTCACTCATGGGCGCTATGCTTGGCCGAACCAAAAAAGTCCTCATCCTGAGGAGGTCGCATAGCGACCGTCTCGAAGGATGGACAGCACACGAGATCGTTGGAGAACCGGTGTCGCAGCACTCGACTTGTTGCCGACCCTTCGAGACGCGGCCCTCCAGGCCGCTCCTCAGGGTGAGGTTCTCGGTAAAGTCGGCGCCTCTCCGCATCACGCCTCCGCGTCGATCACGATGCTGGCGAGATCGACCATGCGGCAGACATAGCCCACCTCGTTGTCGTACCAGGCATAGACCTTGAGCAGCGTGCCGTCGGTCACCATCGTGCTCGGGGCGTCGACGATCGAGCTTCGCGAATCGTTGCAGTAGTCGGCCGACACCAGCGGGCGCGTCTCGTAGCCCAGGATGCCGGCCAGTGGTCCGTTCGCCGCCGACTGGAACAGCTCGTTCACCTCGGCCTCGCTGGTGGCGCGTTGCAGCTCGAACACGCAATCGGTCAGGCTTGCATTGAGCACCGGGGCTCGCACGGCGTGGCCGTTCAGCTTTCCTTGGAGCTCGGGATAGATCAGCGCAATGGCCGTGGCGCTGCCGGTCGTGGTCGGCGCCAGCGAGGTCATCGCCGAGCGCGCGCGGCGCAGGTCCTTGTGCGGCGCGTCGACCACGACGTTGGTGTTGGTCGGATCGTGGATGGTGGTGATCTGGCCGTGCCGGATGCCGATCGACTCGTGCACGACCTTGACGACCGGCGCGAGGCAGTTGGTGGTGCAGGAGGCCGCCGTCAGCAGGCGATGGCGGGCCGGGTCGTAGAGGTTGTCGTTCACGCCGACAACGACATTCAACGCCGCCGCGTCCTTGACCGGAGCGGCGACGATGACGCGCTTCACGCCACGCGCGAAGTAGGGCTCGAGCTCAGCCGGTTTCAGGAACTTGCCCGTGCATTCCAGCACCATGTCGCAGCCTAGATCGCCCCACGGCACGTCGCCCGGCTGCGCCGCGGCGCTGAAGCCCAGCGGCTTGTTGTCGACGCGGATCGCCTTGTCGTTCTCGACGCCGAAATCCGCAGGCCAGCGGCCGTGGATGCTGTCGAACTCGAGCAGGTGGGCGGTCGCCGCCGCGCCACCCTTGATCTCGTTCAGATGGACGACATCGAGCCGATTGGCCGCGCGCGGATCGCCTTTGGCGCGGCCGAGGCCGCCCATCGCCGCGCGCAGGGCCAGCCTTCCCATGCGGCCCATGCCGTTGATTCCCACACGCATGATCTGTCTCCTTCAGGGCGCCGTGCGGACGGTGTCGCCGATCTCGTCGAGCCGCTTCTTCAGGGCGAGGCGGTCGAGCGAGGCGAACGGCAGGCTGGTGAAGATCTCGAGTCGCCGGCGCACCATGGCGTAGAGCTCGTTCAGCAGGGTCACGCGCTCGGCCGGCGAACCCTTGAAGTCGGCAGGATCGGGCAATGGCCAGGCCGCGTTGACGTACTTCTCGCCGAGGTCGGGGCAGACCTGGCCCTGCGGCGAATCGCAGAGCGCGATCACGAAGTCCATGCGCGGAGCGCTCGGCCCGGTGAACTCGTTCCACGACTTCGAGCGGAGCCTCGATACGTCGTGACCGAGCTGCGTCAGGCGATCCATCACCTCCGGCATCGGCGCGTCGGCGGGCTCGGAGCCGGCGGACCAGGCATTGAACCGACCCTTGCCGATGCGCTCGAGCAACGCCTCGGCGATGATCGAGCGCGCCGAGTTGCGCGTGCACAGGAACAGGACGTTGAACGCCGGTGTCATGAACCGCTCCGTCTGGTCGTCGTCTTTCGGGATGAGTCGCGTGATGTCGCCGCACAGGTCGGGCCGGCCGTTGCAGCAATCGTGGGCCAGGAAGGTCACGAGGCTGCGGTATGCCTTGACGTCGGCGCGGTAGTTCATGGTGCGTCCGGCGCGCTCGACATGCGCGAGACCGGCCCGGATCAGCACGCCGAGATGGGTCGACATGGTGTTGTGCGGCGTGTCGCAGGCGCGTGCCAGCTCGCCAGCCGGCAGGCAGCCCGGATGGGCAGCCAGGAGATGACGCAAGGCGGCAAGGCGGGTCGGCTGGGCGAGCGAGCCCAGGCGGTCAAGGGCAACGGGATCCATGGGAGCGAGGCGTCCTGGTGCGGGGAAAGTGGCCGGGCAATGTCATAAATCGACAACATATGTCTGTAAGTCTGGACGCATCGAAATACCATGCTGGAGGGGACCTTGCCCATGCTTATTTTCAGGCGCGCAGTTTTCAGGCGGGTGGGCCTTGCGATGCTCCTGGCTTTCGCCGGCGGGACATCCGCGCTGGCGAATGACATCGCCGGCGCAGGATCGAGCTTCGTGAATCCGATCCTCGGGAGGTGGTCGGCCGATTACCAGGCCAAGGCCGGCCAGGTCGTGAAATACCAGTCCATCGGGTCAGGGGGCGGGATCACCCTGGTGAAGCAGGGGATGGTGGACTTCGCCGCGTCGGACGCCCCTCTGAAACCGCAGGACCTCGAGAAATCGGGCCTGGCGCAGTTTCCCCTGGTCATCGGCGGCATCGTGCCGGTGGTAAACGTCGACGGCGTGAAACCGGGAGACCTGAAGTTCACCGGCCCGCTGCTTGCCGACATCTTCCTCGGAAAGGTGAAGGTGTGGAACGATCGCGCGATCGTCGATCTCAATCCCGACGTGAAGCTGCCGGCGACGCCGATCATCGTCGCTCACCGCATCGATGGGTCGGGCACGACCTTCAACTTCACGAACTATCTGTCGAAGGTCAGCCCGGAGTGGCGCGACAGGGTCGGGGAGGGAATGGCGGTCGCCTGGCCGACGGGTGCAGGGGCCAAGGGCAACGAAGGCGTGGCCGCGTTCGTCCTGCAGACGAGAAACTCGATCGGATACGTCGAGTACGCCTATGCCCTGCAGAACAAGTTGGCTCATGGGCTGGTGCGCAACCGTGCCGGCACGTTCGTGAAGCCCGGCGCGGCGAGCTTCCAGGCTGCCGCCGCCGGCGCAGACTGGGCGAAGGCGCGGGACTTCTATCTCGTGATGACCGACCCGTCCGGCGCCGACGCCTATCCGATCGCCGCGACGGCCTTCGTGCTGATGCCCAAGGTCCCCAAGAGCCCCGAACGGGCGCGACTGGCGCTCCGGTTCTTCCGATGGGCCCTCGAGAATGGCCAGAGGCAGGCGGCCGAGCTCGACTACGTGCCGCTTCCGCCGGGTCTCGTTGCTCAGGTCGAGGCCTACTGGAAGTCGACGCTGGCCGTCATCAACTAGTGGCCCGCCGGAGCGAGCGTCGGCAGGAAGAAGACGGGCGCGAATCCGCCGCCGGGTGTCCTGAAGTTCGTCGTCTGGCCTTGATAGAGCCTGGCCGCGGCCAGCAGGACGTCGCCATCGTAGGTAAAGAGACGAATGTCGGCCTTCAACGATTCGCGCCCTGCTCCGGCTTCGATCCTGCGCTCACCCGGCGGTGCGAACTGCTGGGCGACATAGTCGCCGGCGGCGATCTGCTGCCAGACGCCGCGCGTGAGCTTGTCGCCGCGATAGACCGCCTTGGCGCCATGGCCGGCGGCCGGCTTGAAGAAATAGCGCTTGCGCGCGTTCCACAGGTCGGAGGCGTTGCCTGCCGACACCCTGACGGTATGCGGGATGCGCGCTGCCGCGGCGGCAAGCCCGGTGTCGAGGCCGAAGCCTTCGAGCCGGGCTCGATCCGACAGCAGGGTGAGGTTGCGCTTGTCGGCGAGCAGCGCGTGGTTGCGCGGATTGGGCGTCAGCACGACCGCGCCGTCGAGATACGCAGCCCTGAGGGCCCGATGCTCGGGCCGATCGAGCGCGAAATCGACCAGGCGATTGTAGACGAGGTCGATGGGCGCATCGCCGGCCCACAGCTTCCCCGCCTGATACCGGAGCGCGGACGCGTCGGCGATCACCGCGTCGATGCCATGGCGCCGGAAGCTCTCGCGTGCCAGCAGGAACTCAGGGTAGAGGTACTGATCCTCCGGGGCATCGTCGACGATGGCGATGCGCCGAAGAGGCGTGTCGCGCTGCGCGGCCCATTCCGCCTCGAACATGGTGATGATCGTGGTGTCGAAATCATCGAGCAGGGGGAGGCGGAAGGCGCTTTCCACCTCGGGGCAGCACGCACGCTGGGCCTTGGCCAGCAACGCGTTGAGGAACGCGCCGCCGGCATTGGTGTTGACCTCGATCAGCCTGGGGCCGGAATTCCCTAAGTGGAAGTCGTATCCCATGAGCGCGCCGCGCGGGCCCGGATCAAAGCGGGCAATCCCGGGGGCCCATGCCAGAGCCGCGTCGCGCCAGGCCGGCAGGCGCGACGCTGTTTCGATCATGCGGACGACGGCTGTCATCTGCTCGAGATCGCGTACGGCGTGGAACACCGGGACGTTCGAGAAGAGATGCTCGCGCGGTCGAAGGTGACGGGCCGAGAACTCCGGATCGCCCGCCTGCCGCTCGAGAGCGGCGTACAGGCGCTCGCGGTCGAGCGTGATGCAGAAGCACGCGCTGTTCAGCCACGCGGCGGTCAGGGGTTGCTGGACGCCCATGGCTGTCAGCCGACGACCAGCTGGAAGGCGATGCCGGACAGCAGCGCGCCGAGGATGGCGAAGGCGAGATACGCCGCGAAGACCTGTCGCCGCGCCACGCCCCATACCGCCAGGGCGGCCGGGATCGACGTCACGCCACCGCCGACCAGGAACGCCAGTGCCGCGCCGGGTGCCATCCCCTTGTCCATCAGGCCGGCGACCAGGGGCAGGGCGGCGTTGCCGTTGAGATAGGTCGGGATGCCGACGAGCGTGGCGCCGAGAATCGACAGGAAGCCGCCGTCGCCGGCGACACCCGCGATCAGGTCGCCCGGCACGTAGGCGACCATGACGCTCTCGAGAGCGAAGGCGAGGACGAGCCACTTGCCGAGGAAGAGGGCGTTGCCGCGCGCGCCGGCCCAGAAGGTCTCGCGGCGTGCCGGCTCCTGCCAGTAGCGCCAGACCACATCCTTGGGATTGCGTATTTTCGAGCCGGCACAGCCGCCGTTGCCAACGCCGTCCTGCAAGGGCGATCCGGCCAGCGCACCGGTGCGCTGCAGGGCCAGCACGCCGAAGCCGCCGAGCAGGCCAATGGCGATGGCGGCGACAGTCTTGGCGAACGCGAACGGCAGACCGAGCACGCCGGTGGTGATGGCGAACATCGACGGGTCCATCAGCGGCGAGGCGAGCCAGAACGCCATGACGGGGGCGAGGGGAACGCCCGAGGCGAGAAGTGCGGCGATGATGGGGATGACGCCGCACGAGCAGAAGGGCGAGAGCGCGCCCATCAGGCTGGCGAACACGACCATCAGCTCGGTGCGCCCCGAGAAGGCCCTGGCGATCAGGTTCTCCGCGCCGGTCGCCTTGGCGTAGGCGGCCAGTGCGATCGACAGGACGAAGAACGGCAGCACGCCCCACACCGCCTTGGCCGTGAACACGGCCGAGCTTGTGGCCTGCTGCGGCACGACGATCAGGAGGACGACGAAAACGGCGACGACCGTCGCCCATGCCGGGTCGACGCGCAGCCGGCGCCAGTCGCGCGCCTCGGTCATGATGCTGTGGATCGACATCGCTCTATCCTTCTAGGTTTCTGGATATGTTCGATCAAAAAAACTCACGCCGCCGCGCTGTCGTCCTGAAAATCGAGACCGGCGCAGCATTCCTCCCTGACGTAGGTGAGCACCTCGCTCACCGCCTTGAAGTCGGCCGTGCAGATCACCTCGCGTCCACGCCGCTCCTGGCGCACCAGGCCCGCCGCCGTCAGGGTGCCGAGATGATGCCCCAGGGTCGTCGCGGGGATGCCGAGCAGGCGCTGGACGGTGCCGATGTTCGTGCCTTCGCGGCCGGCGCGCACCAGCAGCTTGAAGACGCGCAGCCGCGTGCGATTGCCCAGCGCCGCCAGGGCGTCGGCAGCCGCCTGCTCTCGTTGTTCTGCCCGTCCCGCCATAGGACATCCATATCACTAGAATCGTAGATGTCAAGTTTCAGTGCCTACGTAACCATCGGGACCGTCTGGCCCACGTGTCCTCGTCACGACAACGAAGCTCATCGGCTTGGTGCCAGACCGCACCTCAACGAAGCGCCTCCGCGACCGAGGTTGCCTTGCGCCACACCTGCTTGCTGCAAACGATCAGCACGCAGCCCTCCACCACGAGGGTATCCGCGCCGCGTCGCTTCACCGTTGCCCGATAGGTCTGGCCGTCCTCCGGATTGTAGATCCGGCCCTGCCAGCCGCCGGCCGGATCGGCCTTCAGGCCCGACAGGATCGTCAGGCCGACCAGTGGCCGGGTGCGCAGCCCGGTGTCGGCATTCTGGGCGTCGACGCGCGGGCGGCCGCGCTCGTCGAGAGCGTCCCACAGCCAGCGGATGGTGCCGCAGAGCGTCAAGCCGTCATGGCAGGGCGCGAGCTCGACGACGGCGGAAACGCCGGGCGTCGCCCAGCGCCCGAAGACCTCGTCCGCCGCCTGCGCCGGATGAAGCGCCGCGACAAACGCCAGCGAGAGGAAAAGGGCACGTAGCGGGCTCATGAACGGACTTCCGCCGCGGCCTTGCCGGCAACAATGGTCCGGAATCTGTCGGGATAGCCGGGATGCTCCGTGCCCATGAGCTTGTCCCACCATCTGAAATAAAGGCAGTAGTTGTAGCGTCCGATCTCGTGGTGAAGATCGTGGCCGGTGGTGGTGTTGTTCCAGCCCAGCCATCGACCGGGCGTGAAGGCGGCCGGATGCAGTTCATAGCCGGCATGGCCCATCACGTTGCGCACGATCTGCACCGCCACGAAGATGAACAGCGCGAGGGCATGCATCGGGACCAGGGCCACGAACAGGGGCACGAAGGCACCCTGGACGATTGCCTCGGGGACGGAGAACGAATAGGCCGTCCAGGCGGTCGGGGTGCGCGACAGGTGGTGCCAGCGATGGAACAGGCCGAACAGTCGGCGATGATGCATCAGCCGATGCGTCCAGTAGAAATAGGCATCGTGCGCCACGACCATAAGGCAGAGCGACAGCATGAGGTAGACCGCTCCCGCCTCGGCGAACCCATTGTAGATCGTGACCCATCCTTCGCGGGCCGCGATGTAGAGCCCGAAGCCCAGCAGGGAGAAGATCAGCGCCGAGCGCAGCGACGACAGGATCTCGCGACGGAGATCTCTGGTGAGGGCGTCTCGCGCCTGGATCTTGCGGTGCTTCAGGACAGTCGGCGCAAGCACGCGCAGCAGGAGCGCGACCGACCCCGCCGCCACCAGGTAGCGGGCTGTGTCCATCGCCCAGAGCCCTGGCAGGGCAGAGGCATGTTTCTGCAACAGTTCCATCATCGGTGCTCTCCTTCGTGGCGAGGGGAGCTTGCCGGGGTGCCGGCCAGGGCATCGCGGCGGGTTTGAAAATCAGCCGGTTGCGGCCCGATTTCGATTGCCGATTTCGAATTCGACCGGCGTCAGGTGCCGCCGGACCCTTCCGACCGGCGGCGGAACTCGGTCGGGGTCATGCCGGTGTCGGCCTTGAAGGCCCGATTGAACGGGGACAGGGACTGGAAGCCGGCGTCCAGGGCGATGGTCAGGATGGGGACGTCCCGCTGAGCCGGGTCGGCAAGGGCCTGCCTGGCGTCGGCCAGGCGATGGCTGTTCAGGTACTCGTTGAAGTTCCGGAAGCCGAGGCCGCGATTGATGACCCGGCGCAGCCGGTGCTCGGGCAGGCCGAGCCTGGCCGCCAGGTCGCCGATGCCGAGGCCCTCCCGGCGGTACAGCCGCTCGACCGACATCAGGCGGTCGAGCTCGCCCAGGATGGCCGGGTCGACCGGCTCCGCCGGTGGTTCCTCGCGGATCGCCACCGGTGCCGGCGCCGGTTGGCCGGGCTCGGCCAGGAACCCCGCCAGATCGGCCTGCAGCAGCGCAACGGCGATGACGCCGGCGATCAGCGCCAGAGCGGCGGCATTGAGCAGGTGGACAGCCGGCGGGACGTGATCGGGGCCAATCGAGATGTCGACGGTCGCCGAGATTGCCGTGTGCAGCACGACCGCGGCCAGGACGAACAGGCGCAGCCGGCGCCGGCCCTCGACGAGGTCCTCGCGCCAGCCCGTGACGGTCTGAGCCACGGCGAGGAGAACGAAGGCGACGGGCACGAGGCGGAGCGCCGCCGCCACGGGCCAGTTCGCCGCGAGGTCGATGCCGAACGAGGCTGTCCGAGAGCAGACGACGAGCAGCAGCCACCACAGGGCATGCCAGGGCGTCGGCTGGAACGAATCGTCGAACGCCGCGCGCGTGAACAGCCAGAACACCACGACATTTCCGGCACATAGAATCCCGAGAGGAGCGAACCAGAGCGAACGCGGGTGGTCGGGCATCGAGCACAGGGCGTATGCAGCCGCGCCGATCGACAGGGCGGCGCCCAGCCAGGCGACCGCCCGGCCGCCACCTTGTCGCAGCACGGCCACGGCAATGAGCAGGAACAGCGCGATGCCAGCGCCGCGCAGGCCCGTGTCGAGGCTGCCTATCAGGCTCGTTCCAATCATGCCGCCACAGCCATAGCCGCCGCGACATCTGGCCGCCATCGGCGAATCAGGAATCAGAGGCTCTTCGGCTGGGAGGGGTTGCCAAGCGCCAGGGAATTGCAAGTATCCGACGGCGACGACGTGGCTGGGCGAGCGCTTCCAGCAGAGAGACGAGCTCGAGCCCAGGAAGGAGGCGTGAGCCGTCGTGTGTGCAATTGACTGCACGTCGATTGGCTGCGTTTGCGATCCACCTCGGCAGGGGTCGTGCGCCCAGCCGACCGGTGTTGGCGTAAGTCGATGTTGTCGCTCGCCCGGGCGTCGTCAGTCGTGACCGGCATCACGGCTGTTGACGAAAGGGCGAGGTACCCGACGGAAGATGGAACTGATGGTGGCGGTTGCGTCACGGCCAAGTCGTTGAAAGATCGAGGGAATGACGCAGTGACGCAAGTGACGCAAGATTCCGGGGTGAATCTCGGTGGTAGAGGTAAAGGCATTCGTGCCCGACAAGAAACTCCGTCATCCCGACCGGAGCCGAGCGCAGCGAGGCGACGTGGAGGGACATTTCTTGTTGCAGTCCCAGCAAGAAAGGTCCCTCGACTGCGCCGGCAATGGCGCTGTAAACAGCGCCTGATCGGGCGGCTGCGTTCGGGACGACGGAATTTGGGAGCTCGTATCCATGAGCGCGCCACTCCGGTGGCGCGCTCCCGGCAAATGAGTGGCGTCCTCCCGCCGGAAGACCTGCCGCTATTCGGCCGCCTGCTTGCCGAGTCCCTTGGGCACTGCGGCCGAGGCAGCGGCGAAGCGCGGCGAGTCGGTGACCTTGAGCGCCTCGGCGGCGTCCTTGTTCTCCATGATCTTGGCCATGATGGCCTGGCCGGCGCGGTCGAACACGGCGCGGTTGTCGATCAGGAATCTCTGCGATTCGCGCAGCTTGGCGACGTAGCCGTTGATCTCGGGGATGACGTAGCGCGCGACCAGGTCCCAGCTGCGGAAGGTGTTCTCGGGATTGGCCCAGTCGTGCACGAAGCCGACCACGGTGCCGAAGCCGCCGCTCTTGTCGTAGACCGACTTGATCATCTTCACCAGATCGTCGGGCGTGCCGATGGTCGAGGCGGCGCCCTCGACGAAGGCCGTCTTGTCGACCGCCTCGTCCGGCGAGGTGAACGGCACCGAGCCGGGCCGCTGCAAGGTGCCGTGGATGTACTCGTTGTGCCACTTCATCAGGCCGTGCCTGGCCTGCTGGCGTGCCTCCTCGCGAGTCTCGGCGACGTGCCAGTTGAGCAGCACGCGCCAGTTCTTGCGATCGACCGTGGTGCCGTGCTTCTTGGCCGCGGCCTCGGCAAAGCCCCACTGGGTCGGCAGGGCGAGCAGGCCCTGGTCCGACATCGAGCCGAGCGAGATGATGCCGATGCCGTACTTGCCGGCCAGCGTCATGCCCGACGGGCTGATCTGCGAGGCGACGGCGAAGGGCATGTCCTCCTGCAGGGGCAGGAGCTGCAGGGCGGCGTCCTGCAGGGTGTACCATTCGGTCTTCCTGGTGATGCGCTCGCCGCGCATCAGGCGGCGGATGACGTCGATCGCATCGTCCTGGCGGTCGCGCTGGACCATCGGGTCGATGCCGAGCGTGTGTGCGTCGGACGGCAGGGCGCCGGGGCCGGAACCGAAGATGGCACGGCCGCCGGTCATGTGGTCGAGCTGCACCATGCGCTGGGCGACGTTGTAGGGGTGATGGTAGGGCAGCGAGACCACGCCGGTGGCGAGCTTGATGCGCTTGGTGCGCTCGCCGGCGGCGGCGAGGAACATCTCGGGCGAGGCGATCATCTCCCAGCCGCTCGAATGATGCTCGCCGCACCAGAATTCGTCGTAGCCGAGCTCGTCCAGGTGCTCGACGAACTTGAGGTCGCGACGGAACTGCAGGGTCGGGTTCTCGCCGATCGGATGGTGCGGCGCGAGAAAGGCGCCAAAGCCAAGTCGCTGCATGAGACTCTCCTGTGCGTCGGGAGGGCGTAACATGGTCGACCGATAGGGTCGACCTGATATGGAGCGCGAGGCATGGCGTTGCTGAACAACCGGGTTGCGTTGGTGACGGGCGGGTCGCGAGGCATCGGCCGGGCCGTCGCGGTTTCGCTGGCCGAAGCCGGCGCCGCCGTCGCCGTGAACTACCGCGCGCGCGAGGCCGAGGCGAAGGATGTCGTCGGCGCGATCCGCGGCTCCGGCGGCCGGGCGATGGCCGTTCGGGCCGATGTGTCGCACGCGGCCGACGTGGCGGCGATGATGGCGGCGGTCGAGCGCGAGCTCGGCGCGGTCGACGTCCTGGTCAACAATGCCGGCGTCGGGCTGGTACGCAGCATCGACGAGCTCACGGAGGCCGACTTCGATACGACCATCGCGGTGAACCTCAAGTCGGTGTTCCTGTGCACGCAGGCCGTCGTGCCCGGCATGCGGGCGCGCCAATGGGGGCGCATCGTCAACATCTCGTCGGGCGCGGCGCGCGGCGCCGGCGGGGTCGGGCCGCACTACAACGCGTCGAAGGCGGGGATGGAGGGCATGACGCGCGGTTACGCCGCCCGCCTCGTCAAGGACGGCATCACCGTGAACGCCGTCGCGCCATCGCTGATCGAGACCGACATGGTGCGCGGCGGCGTCGCCGCGTCGCCCACGCGCATCCCGCTCGGCCGCTTCGGCACGCCCGAGGAATGCGCCCAGGTGGTGATGATGCTGGTCGGCAACGCCTACATGACCGGCCAGACCGTGGCCCTGAGCGGCGGGCTGTCGTTCCTGTAGCGACGCTTTTTTATGACTTCGTGCCGTGGCGCGTTTCGAGCTGCGGGCCTATCGTGACGACCACAAGGCGCGGGCAACGCGCCACCGCAGCGGGGTGGAAAGATGCAACGACCAGTCAGCCGACGCGTCGCGCTCGCCGCGGCGCTCTGTGTTGCCGCGCCGACGGGCGCGGCGCGCGCGCAATCATGGCCATCGCGGCCGCTGCGCATCCTCGTGCCGGCGGTGCCCGGCGGCGCCACGGACATCGTGACGCGGGCGGTTGCGCAGCCGATGGGAGAGTGGCTCGGCCAGTCGGTAGTGGCCGAGAACCGCGCAGGCGGGTCGGGGCTCGTTGCCCTCGACGCGGTCATGTCCTCGCCGCCCGACGGCTACACGTTGTTGCTTGTCACCGAAGGCAACCCGATGGGCCCCAACATGTACAAGGACTGGAAGCCCGATCCGGTACGCAGCCTCGAGTACATCACGCTGCTGGGTCGCGGCATGTTCATCGTGCTGGTGCACCCGTCGTTCCCGGCCAAGACGCTCGGCGATCTGATCGAGCACGCGCGGCAGAGCCCCCAGCCGATGCTCTATGCCACGCCAGGAGTCGGCCAGCGCCTGGTGTTCGAGCAGCTGAAGAGCCTCAACGGGTTCCACGCCGACAATGTCGCCTACAAGGGCGGCGCCCAGGCAGTGGCCGACCTCGTGTCGGGGCACGTAAAGGTCGGCGTGCTCGGCCTGCCGCCGGCGATTCCGCACGTCAGGGCCGGCCGGCTGCGCGCGCTTGCGGTGTCGGGATCGCAACGCTCCGCTTCGCTGCCCGACGTGCCGACGGTGGCCGAGCTGGGTTTCCCGGGCTTCGAGTTCACCCAGTGGCAGGGCCTGGGAGCACCGGCCGGAACGCCGGCGGAGATCGTCAACCGGCTGCACCGCGAGGCGCTGCGGGCGATGGAGCTGCCGGCGACGATCGACCGGCTGGCGACGATCGGCATGGACAATGCCACCAGCGCCTCGCCGGCCGCCTTCACCGACTTCATCCGGCGCGAGACCGATCGCTGGCCGCCACTGTTCAGGATCGCCGGGATCCAGCCGGAGTGAGCGTTCGTCCGCGAGATGCGTGCCCGTTCGCTTGTCAGCGTGGGGAGACCTCCAGCACGCCGGCGTGCACCACGATGCTGCGAAAATGGCGGCGTTGCTTGACGGAGGCTCATGGCCGGGAGCGCGCCACTCCGTGGCGCTCATGCTCTTCGTACGGTCGGCAGCCTGGACGACCGGCCCCTATGAGCGCCACGGAGTGGCGCGCTCCCGGCATACCTCGACTGCGGCGCATTTTCATAGGAGGTGTCGGCGCATGTCCTGAGCGAAGCGAAGGATCTGCGCCGACGGAGGGGTCGCGAGCCACGAGTCTCGAGCCCATGACCCCTCCCCAGCTTCGCTACTACGACGCTGGGGAAGAGAACCGAACGCCGGCTGCGCCGGCTTGCTACTTGGCAGGCTGCGCCGGCTTGCTCATTTGGCCGGCTGCGCCGGCGAGGCGCCGTCGCGAAACAGCTTGTAGGTGATGGCGTCGTACAGGGCGTTGTACGAGGCATCGACGATGTTCGGCGACACCCCTATCGTCGACCATCGGCTCTTCGCGTCGGCGCTTTCGATCATGACACGGGTGGTGGCGGCCGTGCCGCCGGCCGAATCGAGGATGCGCACCTTGAAGTCGACCAGCCGCATGTCCTGAAGCTCGGGGTAGACCGGGATCAACGCCTTCCGCAGTGCAGCATCGAGTGCGTTGACCGGGCCGTTACCCTCCCCCACCTCCATCGCCCGCCGGCCCGCGACATCGAGCTTCACCGTCGCCTCGGAGAGGGCGATCAGCTGGCCGCGGGCATTGACCCGGCGCTCAGCCAGCACGCGGAAGCTTTGCAGCGCAAAGTAGTCGGGCACGGTATGCAGCTGGTGGCGCGCCAGCAGCTCGAACGAGGCGTCGGCGCCGTCGTAGGCATAGCCCTCGGCCTCGCGCTCCTTGACGATCTCGAGCAGCCGCGCGACGCCCGGGTCCTTGGGATCGACCTCGAGGCCGATCTGGCGGAACCGGGCCATGATGTTGGACCGGCCGGCCTGGTCGCTGACCACGATGATGCGCTGGTTGCCGACGACCTCCGGGTCGACATGCTCGTAGGTCTTCGGGTCCTTCTCGACCGCCGACACGTGCAGCCCGCCCTTGTGAGCGAAGGCGCGCGTGCCGACATAGGCGGCGCTGCGGTTGGGCACGACGTTCAGCCGGTCGTCGAGCAGGCGCGACAGGTGGGTCAGCCGCTGCATCGCATTGGGCTTCAGGCCGGTGTCGAAGCCCATCTTGAGAACCAGGTTCGGGATCAGGGCGATCATGTTGGCGTTGCCGCAGCGCTCGCCCAGCCCGTTGATGGTGCCCTGGACCTGGCGGGCGCCCGCACGCACGGCGGCCAGCGTGTTGGCGACGGCGTTCTCGGTATCGTTGTGGGTGTGGATGCCGATGCGCTCGCCGGGGATCTTCCTGGTCACCTCGCCGACGATGCGCTCGATCTCGTGCGGCAGGGTGCCACCGTTGGTGTCGCACAGAACGAGCCAGCGCGCGCCCGCCTTCTCTGCTGCGGCGAGGCAAGCCATGGCGTAGTCGGGGTTGGCCTTGAAGCCGTCAAAGAAGTGCTCGGCGTCGAACATCACCTCTTCCATGCGGCCCTTCGCGTAGGCAAGCGAGTCGCCGATCATCTCGAGGTATTCGGAGCGATCGACCTCGAGCGCCACGTCGACATGAAAGTCCCAGGTCTTGCCGACCATGCAGACGGTGCGCGCCTTGGTCTGCAGGATGCTGGCCAGCCCGGGATCGTTGGCGGCGCTGCGCCCGGCGCGACGGGTCATGCCGAACGCGACGAACTTGGCGTTGTGGAAGACGGGCGGGTCGGCGAAGAAGCGATCGTCGGTCGGGTTGGCGCCCGGCCAGCCGCCCTCGATGTAGTCGATGCCCAGCAGGTCGAGCTCGCGCGCAATCGCGGCCTTGTCGGCCACGGTGAAATCCACGCCCTGGGTCTGGGCGCCGTCTCGCAGGGTGGTGTCGAAAAGATAGATGCGGTTGGACTGGCTCATGTGGGCCGCATCATAGTGGGCCCTCGCCCCGGGAGATACCGCTCATGACCACGTCCCCCCGATGACCACGTCCACCACCATCGTCGAGCTGCGCTCGACGCTCCTGCAGGTGCCGTGGCGCGGCACGCCGCCGGCCGCCGGCATCCTCTCGGCCCCGTTCCGCGACCTCTATGTCCTGGAGATCGAGACCCAGGGCGGGCTGGTCGGCATGAGCTACCTGATGCCGCTGCGCGGCGGCCTCGACACGCTCGATGCCTGCATGAAGGAGCTGATCGCCCCGCACGTGATCGGTCGCGATGCCACCGAGGTCGAGGCGATCTGGCAGGTTCTCTACCGCAGCAACTTCTGGCTGGGCCGCATGGGCGTCACGGTGTTCGCACAGAGCGCGGTCGACATGGCCTTGTGGGACATCGTCGGCAAGCGCGCCGGCCTGCCGCTGTTCCGCCTGTGGGGCGCCGCGCGCACGGCGGTGCCGGCCTACGGCTCGGGCTGCTTCCGCGGTCTGGGGCGCGACGGCATGATCGCCCGCGCCAAGGAATTCACCGCACAAGGGCTGAAGGCGATCAAGATGCAGGTCGCCCACATCAGGCCGTGGCGAGAGGACGTGCAGAATGTGCGCGCCATGCGCGAGCAGATGGGCGACGGCGTCGAGATCATGATCGACGTCAACATGGGCTGGGACGCCGACACCGCCATCCAGGCCGGCCATCGCATCGACGAGTACGACCCCTATTGGCTGGAAGAGCCGGTGATCGCCGAGGATTTCGCCGGCTACCGCCGCATCGCCGCGGCGCTCAAGACACGGATCGTCGGTGGCGAGAGCCACTTCACCCGCAACGATTTGCGCCCCTTCTTCGAGACGCCGTGCGTGCCCATCCTGCAGCCCGACCCGATGCGCGGCGGCTACAGCGAGCTGCGCAAGATCGCTGCGGCGGCCGAGCCGTGGGGCATCCGCATCGCGCCGCACCTGTTCCACGAGACGATGGTCCACCTGCTGTCGTCGATCCCCAACGCCAACTATCTCGAGTACATGGACTGGAACGACGATCTGTGGATCGAGCCGGTGCTGCCGGCCAGGGACGGCACCATGAGCCCGCCCGAGCGGCCCGGGCACGGGCTCGCCTTCCGGCCGGAGATCCTCAAGGATTTCCGCAAGGGCGGCCAGCGCTTCAAGGCATGACCCTCCGGGGGCATGACGCAGGATGAACCGCGTACCGTGGCGGAAGGATATCGCACCGACCTGAGCTTCGCCCTCGTCGGCCCGGATCTTGCGACAATGCGATCATGGCTCCGCCGCTCACCGTCACCTTCGCCGGCGGCGCAACAGGCCCCTGGCGCATCGAGAGCATGTCGTCGATCAGCGGTGAGGCATTGCCGGTCGCCGAACGACTGGCCATGGATGTCGAGCCGATGGTACGGCGCGACGTGGCCTGGTCGCTGCGCGGCGTCGTCAGCAACACACGCTACACCACCGCAGAGGAGCTGAATGCCCTGAACGTCGTGTCGCCGCCGCTCCGACGACCAGAGGCCGTCTGCGCGGCACTGATCCCAATCCGCAAATCGGATGCCTGGTGGTCCATGGCGCAAGACCAGCGCCGTGCTGTATTCGAGGAGCGGTCGCAGCACATCGCCCGCTCGCTGCGCTACCTGCCGGCTGTCGCCCGCCGTCTTCACCATGCCCGCGATCTCGGCGAGCCGTTCGATTTCCTCACCTGGTTCGAGTTTGCGCCCCAGCATGCGGCGGGATTCGACGCGTTGCTGGCCGAGCTGCGCGCCAGCGAGGAATGGCACTACGTCGAGCGCGAGGTCGAGATCAGGCTGGTGCGCGACGAAACCTGATTCTCGGAGCGTCGGCG
>JALHMO010000045.1 GCA_022844015.1 Reyranella sp.
TTTCGGCGATCGATGAGGTCGTTACCGCGAACTTTTCTGTCGTCCTGAGCGCAGCGAAGGACCTCATCGCCGCTTGGTACGAGTGTATTTTGGAACTTCTGGCGATGAGATCCTTCGCTGCGCTCAGGATGACAGGAGAGGGACGACAGAGTTCAATAAAGTCACATCCTCTGAGGAGGCCGCGCAGCGGCCGTCTCGAAGGATGGGCTGCACGCGAAAACGCCGAAACAGCGGTGTCGGAACACCCGCTGTGTTGCCGACCCTTCGAGACGCGGCCCTCCGGGCCGCTCCTCAGGGTGAGGTCCCTTTGAAAGCCAGCGCCTATGAGCGCGCCGCTCCAGTGGCGGCTGGCCGCCTGCAGCAAGAGATGAATGCGCCACTGGAGTGGCGCGGTCCCAGCGCACGAGAGCACCCTAGCCATCGCTGTGCCAGCAGGCGGCCCAGTGGCTGGGCCGCTTCTCCTGGTAGGACGGGCGCTCGCGGCGGCACAGGTCGTCGGCGCGCTCGCAGCGCGGCGCGAAGGCGCAGCCGTCGGGCAGGTCGAACAGCGGCGGCACGATGCCGGGGATCTCCTGCAGGCGCTGGCCGACGCGCTCGACCTCGCCACGCATCAGGTCGAGGCGCGGGATCGAGGCCAGCAGGCCCACGGTGTAGGGATGCAGCGGCCGGCCGAACAGCTCGCCGACCTCGGCCTCCTCGACCTTGCGGCCGGCATACATGACGATGACGCGCCGCGCCGTCTCGGCGACCACGCCGAGATCGTGGGTGATCAGGATGACGGCGGCGGCGAACTCGCGCTGCAGCTCGACGATCAGCTCGAGGATCTGTGCCTGGATGGTGACGTCGAGCGCGGTCGTCGGCTCGTCGGCGATCAGCACCTTGGGATTGCAGGCGAGCGCCATGGCGATCATGGCGCGCTGGCGCATGCCGCCCGACAGCTGGTGCGGATACTCCTTGGCGCGCTGCCCGGGCTCGGGGATGCGCACCAGGTCGAGCATCTCGACGGCGCGCCTGAGCGCCGCCTTGCGGTCCATGTCGCGGTGCAGGATCAGCGCCTCGGCGATCTGCTTGCCGATGGTCATCACCGGGTTGAGCGAGGTCATCGGCTCCTGGAAGATCATCGAGATCTCGTTGCCGCGCACCCCGCGCATCTCCTCCTCGCTGAGCTTCAGGAGATCGCGGCCGGCGAGCCGCACGGCGCCCGAGACGATGCGGCCCGGCGGGTCGGGGATCAGGCGCATCAGCGACAGCGCCGTCATGCTCTTGCCGCAGCCCGATTCGCCGACGATCGCCAGGGTCTCGCCCGAGGCGACCGCGAAGTCGACGCCGTCGACCGCCTTGACGATGCCCTGCCGCGTGTAGAACCACGTGCCGAGGTCCTCGACCTCGAGGAGAGCGCTCATGTACGCTCTCTCGGGTCGAAGATGTCGCGCAGGGCGTCGCCCAGCAGGTTGGTGCCGAACACCGTGAGGCTGATGGCGACGCCGGGGAAGACGACAAGCCACGGCGCCGTGCGCACGTACTCGGCGGCCGACTCCGACAGCATGCGGCCCCACGACGGGTAGGGCTCGGGAATGCCGAGGCCGAGGAAGGACAGCGACGCCTCGGTCAGGATGGCCGAGCCGAGCTGCGCCGTCGCCAAAACGATGAGCGGCGCCATGGTGTTGGGCAGCACGTGGCGGACGGCGATCCGGACCTCGCCCATGCCGACCGCACGCGCCGCCTCGACGAACGGCTGCTCGCGCAGCGACAGCGTGCTGGAGCGGACGACGCGGGCCACGTTCGGCACCAGGGCGACGGAGATGGCGATGATGGTGTTCTCGAGCGACGGGCCGAGCGAGGCCGCCATGACCAGCGCCAGGACGAGCAGCGGCAGGGCCTGCATGATGTCCATCAGGCGCTGCATCGCCAGGTCGAACCAGCCGCCCAGGAAGCCGCTGGCCAACCCGATCACGATGCCGGCCGCGAAGCCCAGCGCCGTGGCACCGGCGGCGACCGCCAGCGAGATGCGGGCGCCGTAGACGATGCGGCTGAACATGTCGCGGCCCATGAAATCGGCGCCGAGCCAGAAGGTGCCGCCGGGCGCCGCCAGCGACGCCTTCGAGTTGGTCGACAGCGGATCGATCGGGGCGATGACGTTGGCGAACGCCGCGGTCAGCACGAAGACGATGACGATGATCCCGCCGACCGCGCCGAGCGGGTAGCGCCGCGCCAGGTGGGCAGCCTGGCTCCAGGAGCCCGTGACGTTGGCGCCGGCGCGGGCGAGTGCAGCGTCATGGTCGATGCTGGCCATGATCCCTCAATCTGCGTACTTGATGCGGGGGTCGAGCGCCATGTAGGCCATGTCGACCAGGAAATTCACCGTCACGACGATGAAGGCGATCAGCATCACCAGGTTCTGCACGATCGGGTAGTCGCGCCACAGGATAGCCTCGACCAGGAAGCGCGCGACGCCGGGGATGTTGAACACGGTCTCGGTGACGATCAGGCCGCCGATCAGGAACGCCGCCTCGATGCCGATGATGGTGACGACGGGCAGCAGGGCGTTGCGCAGAGCGTGCTGGTAGTTCACCGCGGTCTGCGACGCGCCCTTGGAGCGGGCGGTGCGGATGTAATCCTGGCGCAGCACCTCGAGCATCGACGAGCGGGTGAGCCGCATGATCAGCGCCGAGCTGCGGAAGCCGACGGCGGCCGCCGGGACGCTCAGCAGGAGCATCTCGTCGAGCAGGCTGCGCGGCTCGTTGGTGTAGATGGGGATCACGCCGAACCACTGGACCGACGCCATGAGGATCAGCAGCGCCAGCCAGAACGACGGCAGGGACAGGCCGCTGAGGCTCATCACGCGCAGGAAGTAGTCGAGGCCGGTGTTCTGGCGCACCGCGCTGATGACCCCGAGCGGCACGCCGAGGATCACCGAGTAGATCAGCGCCAGCAGGGCGAGCTTGGCGCTGACCGGGATGCGCGGGGCGATCTCCTCGATCGCCGGCCGCTCCGAGACGTAGGCGAACCCGAGGTCGCCGCGGAACAGGCCGCCGATCCATTGCAGGTACTGCTCGAAGATCGGCCGGTCGAGGCCGAGCTCGCCGACGATCTTGGCCTTCTCGTCGGCCGAGACGATGCCCGCCGAGTCGACCAGGATGTCGGCGATGTTGCCCGGGACGAGGCGCAGCATGACGAAGATGAGCACCGACATCCCGAACAGCGTCAGGATCATCAGGAGCACACGCCGCGTCAGGTAGGCTCCCATCGAATTCGTCCCGGGCCGCCGGCGCGTCTACTTGTCCAGCCAGGCGCTCTCGAAGCGCCAGCCGTTGTAGATGCTGTTGTCCTGCAGCGTCAGCCCCTTGACGAAGGACTGCATGCAGGTGTTGGCGACGTTGTGCAGGATGGTCGGCCGGGCCGCGTCCTTGTTCAGGATGGTCTCGATCTCGGCCACCAGCTTCATGCGCTTGGCCTTGTCGGCCTCGGACGATTGCTGGACGATCAGCTTGTCGACCTCGGGATTGCTGTAGCCGGTGTAGTTGCGGCTCGACGTGCTGTAGAAATTCTCGAAGAACATCACGTCGGGATCGTCGACGCCCGCGCCGGTCAGGTTGAGGCCGATCTGGTAGTTCTTCTGCTGGACCCGGGTGAACCAGACCGTCGTGTCGATCGGGTCGAGCTCGCCGTCGATGTAGATCTTCTTCAGCTGGTCGATCAGGATGACCGCCGGATCGCGGTAGATGGCGATGTTGCGCGTCGCCACCTTGACCTTGAGCGGCTTGTCGGGACCGTAGCCCAGGCTCTGCATGATCTTCTGCGCGTCGGCGACGTTCTTGGCCGTGTCGGGCCCGTAGCCCGGCAGCTTGGCGAGCTCTTCCGACGACATGCCCCACACGCCGGCCGGCGGCGGCTGCATGGCGGCGCCGACCAGGTCGTTGCCCTGGGCGAGGATGTCGCTGAACGGCTTGCGGTCGATCGCCAGCACCAGCGCCTCGCGGATCCTGGGGTTGTCGAACGGCTCCTTCTCGCGATTGACGATCAGGTTGGAGCGCACGTTCTGGGGCCGCGCGATGCAGACCGCGCTGGGCGCCTGGCTCTTGACGTCCTTGAGCAGCGGGAAGGTGATGTCGGAGTCGAACGTCAGGTCGAACTCGCCGGCCACGAAGCCCAGCACGCGCGTGCTGCGGTTAGGGACGATCTTGAACTCGATGCCGTCGAGATAAGGCAGGCCCTTCTTCCAGTAATCGGCGTTGCGGACGAGCTTGATCGACTCGTTTCGCTTGAAGTCGACCACCTTGAACGGGCCGGTGCCGATCGGCTTGGATCGCATGGCGCGGCCGTCGACGTGGCAGGAGTAAACGGGCGTGTAGCCCGACGCCAGCATCGACAGGAACGACGGCTGCGGCCGCCCGAGATGGAAGGTGACCTCGGTCGGCGACCCCACGGTCGTCTCCTTGAGGTTCATGTACCAGACCTGGCGCGGGTTCTTGCGGATCAGGTCCTTGGTCTTGTCGTCCTTGCCGATCAGCGCATCGAAGGTGCACTTGACGTCGTCGGCCGAGAACGGCTTGCCGTCGTGCCACTTCACGCCGGAGCGCAGCTTGAAGGTGAGCTTGGTCCTGTCGGCGTTCCACGACCAGCTCTCGGCCAGGTCGGGCACGATGTTGTCGGGCGAGTTGATCTTGTCCTTCGGATCGAACACGACGAGGTTGTTGAACACCGGCATGAACGGCATGATCGTCGAGATCGTCGCCTCCTCGTGGATCGAGGCGCTCGGCGGGTTGTCGCGATGCGTGACCTTGAGCGTGCCGCCCTGCTTCTGGGCGAAGGCGGGACCTGCGACCGCGACAGCGGCGATCATCCCGGCCACGATGGCCAGACTCTTACGCATACTCAATTCCTCCCAGGTTCGCGCCGTTGTCGGCGCTCGTTCGTCCCCGTTTGACCCGAAGCTATACACATCCTGTGCGATGGCCAAGAGGCAATGCGAGGGTCTAGCCCGCCGGAGCCGGCGGCCCCTTGAGCTCGATCTGGTTGCCTTCGGGGTCGTGGAAGTAGACCGACGGCCCGGTGCCCTCGGCGCCGTAGCGCTGGAAGGTCTCGCCGACCGCGATGCCGAGCGGGCCGAGGCGGGCTTCGATCGCCGCCCGGTCGAACGGCTCGATGCGGAAGCACAGGTGATCCATGTTGGGCGACTGCGACGTGGCCCCCTGCGACGTGGGCGCCTCGGACGCAGCCGCCTGCGGCCCGGCGTCGCTCAGGATCAGGTCGAGCATCGAGGCGCCGGCCCGCATCTGCACCAGGTTGATGCGGTCGAGCCGGCGTTCGACGTTGAAGCCCAGCGCCTGCTCGTAGAAGCGGATCATGGCCGCCAGATCGCGGACGCGCAGCACGACGTGATCGATTCGTTCGACATGGAAGGTCATGGCGTCTAGCCTGTCGCAAAAGCCAATCTGGAGGAGAGAGCATGGCGCAGGCGATCAACGCCGCCAAGGCACGATTGCGCAAGGGCGAGCTGGCGCTCGGCATCGGCGTCCGCCTGGTCCGCAACGTCGACATCATCAAGGTCATGAAGGCGGCCGGCTTCGACTGGCTGTTCCTCGACCTCGAGCACGGCTCCATGTCGATCGAGACGGCGTGCGAGATCGCCACCGCCTCGCAGGATTCCGGCATCGCGCCGATCGTGCGCGTGCCCTACGGCGAGCTCACCATGGCGACCCGGGTGCTCGACGGCGGCGCGCTGGGCGTCGTGATCCCGCACGTCGACACGGCCGAGGAGGCGCGCGAGATCGCCGACAAGCTGCGCTATCCGCCGCGCGGCCATCGCTCGGTGGGCGGCGGCCAGGCGCAGTTCGACTACGCCCCGATGCCGCTCGGCGAGATGACCCGGGCGATCGACGACAACACGCTGGTCACGGTGATGATCGAGACGCCCAGGGCGGTCGAGAACGCCGAGGCGATCGCCGCCGTGCCCGGCATCGACTGCCTGCTGATGGGCTCGAGCGATCTGTCGATGGAGCTCGGTATCCCGGGCGAGAACGGCCATCCCAGGATCCAGGCCGCCGCCGACACGCTTGTCGCCGCCTGCACGAAGCACGGCAAATGGGCCGGCATGGGCGGCGCCTACGGCGAGGACCTGCTGAAGCTCTACATCGGCAAGGGCATGAAGCTGGTGCTGGCCGGCAACGACCTCCCCATGCTGACCGCCGCCGCCCGCGCCCACCAGGCCAAGGTGCGCGCGCTGGCGGGATGAGGCCTACCCCCGTCAAAGGGGCCTGAGCCGTAGGCTGAGCCTCTCTCATGTCATCCTGAGCAAAGGCGCTTGCTTCGCAAGCGCCTTTGCTCAGGATGACTGGGCTCCGCTCAGGACGACCGGAGAGATGAGCCTGGCTCCCGAGGCATCAGGTCCTTCCAGTCGGGATTGGCGGCGCGGACCAGCTCGTTCTTGCGGATTCGTTTCCATCCCTTGAGCTGCTTCTCCCGGGTGATGGCGTCAGTGGGGTCTTCGTATTCCTCGACATGGACCAATCGGGTCACGCGATACTTCCTGACGAAATCGCTGCCCATTCCGGCTCGATGCTCGAACACCCGTCGGCCGATATCGTTGGTCACTCCGATGTACATCGTGCTGAGCGAAGTACTCGTCATGATGTAGACGAAGTAGCGACGGTCGCCCATGGCTCACCCATGTCATTCCAAGTGAAGCCAAGCATCTCTATTGGTCGGTTGCAAGCCCTGCCCGAATCTCTCCCGAATATCAACTGCGTGCCCGGCAGACGGCGATGAGATCCTTCGCTGCGCTCAGGATGACAAGAGGGGGCGGCGCCTCCCTTCGGCTACAGAGGCGGCGCCTCCCTTCGGCTACAGAGGCGTCGCCTCCCTTCGGCTACGGAGGCGTCGCCTCCCTTCGACTACAGAGGCGGCGCTTCCCTTCGACAGCAGAGGCGGCGCCTCCCTTCGACTACAGAGGCGGCGCCTCCCTTCGACTACAGAGGCGGCGCCTCCCTTCGACTACAGAGGCGTCGTCTCCCTTCGACTACAGAGGCGGCGCCTCCCTTCGACTACAGAGGCGGCGCCTCCCTTCGACTACAGAGGCGGCGCCTCCCTTCGACTACAGAGGCGTCGTCTCCCTTCGACAGCAGAGGCGGTGCTTCCTTTCGACAGCAGAGAGGGCGGCGCTTCCCTTCCAGGGACGGAACGATCACCTCTTCCCCTCGATCTCGATCTCCACGAGATGCGGCTTGCCTGACCTGAACGCCGCGGCGATGGCGCCCTGGATGTCCTCGGCCTTGGTGACGTGGGTGCCGGCGACGCCCATGCCCTTGGCCATGTCGACGAAGCCCAGCGCCGGGCCGGTCAGGTCCATGTGCATGTAGGGCTTGTTTGACTTGACGTCGAAGCGCTGGCGGTAGGCGTCGATGTTGTGCTTCAGCACGCGGTACTCGCGGTTGGCCAGGATCACGAACACGATCGCCAGATCGTGGTGCGCCGCGGTCCACAGAGCCTGGATCGAGTACATCGACGAGCCGTCGCCCGACAGGCACAGCACTGGCCGGTCGGGCACGGCCACCGCGACGCCCAGCGCGCCGGCGACGCCCTGGCCGATGCCGCCGCCGCGGCCGCTGAAATAGTCCATCGGGCCGTCGAAGCCGAAGGTCTTGAACAGGTCGAGATTGGCGGTGATGGTCTCGTCGACCACGATCGCGTCGGCCGGCGCACCGGCGCGGATCTCGGCCATGGCGCGCGCCATCGAGGTCGGCGTGCGCGCCCACGCCTTCTCGACGCGCGCCTTCTGCGCCGCCGCCTCGGCCTGCTTCTGCGTCTCGAGGAGATTCAGGCGCGCCCTGGCGACCGCGGCGCTGGTCCCGCCGGTGGCCTGGACCAGCGCCTCCAGGGCAGCGCCGACATCGGCGATCACGCCGGCGTCGAGCGCGAAATTGTAGGCGAGCCGCGCCGGCGCCGATTCGATCTGCAGCACCTTGCATCCCGCCGCGAAGGGCGAGCCCGGCGCGTACCACACCTCCTCGAAGAACGGCCCGCCGACCATCAGCACCAGGTCGTTGCCGGCGAGCTGCCGGGCGAGGCCGGGTGCATCGAAGGCGAGCGTGCCGCGCCACGCCGGGTGCTCGGTCGGGAAGCTGTTGCGCCCGCGCAGGCCCTCGAACCACACCGCCGCACCGATGCGATTGACCAGCGACACCAGGGCCTCGGAGGCGCCGGCGCGCGCGATCTCGTCGCCAGCGACGATCGCCGGGCTCTTCGCCGCCAGGATCAGCTGCGCCATCGCCGCGATGCCGGCCGGGTCGGGCTGGCTCCGGGCGAAAGTCTGCCCGGGCCGGCCGGGCGGGACCTCGGTCTCCTGCTCCATGACGTTGATCGGCAGGGCGACGAACACCGGCCCGGCCGGCGCCTCGTTGGCAATCTTGAAGGCGCGCTGCAGGATCGGGCCGAGCTCGTCGGCGGTCTCGACCTGGACGCTCCACTTGGTGACCGGTGCGGCCATTGCCACGAGATCGTGACCGAGCACGGGATCGCGCAGGCGCAGCCGCGTGTCCTGCTGGCCCGCCGTCACCACCATGGCGGTGTTGTTCTTGAGCGCGCCGTAGATCATGCCGATGGCGTTGCCGAGGCCCGGCGCGACATGCAGGTTGACGAACGCCGTCCTGGCAGCCGCTTGCCCATAGAAGCTCGCCGCGCCGACCGCCACGCCCTCGTGCAGGTGCACGATGTACTCGATCTGCGGATAGTCGAGCAGCGAATCGAGCAAGGGGCTCTCGGTGGTGCCGGGATTGCCGAAAATGCGGTCGACGCCGTGCGCCGCCAGCGTCTCCATGAATACCTGCCGACCGCGCATGGCATTTTCTCCCTGGCATTGCCCTGCTATGGAACCCGTGAGGGGTGAGAGCACGGCATGGTCGGTGTTGTCGAGGCGGATTCCATCGCCAGCCGCGCTGCGGGACTGGCAGCGCTGGCGGACGCGGCGCGGCACGATCTCGCCCGGCTCAACTATCCGCCGGCCAACTGGGTGCCCGAACGCACCGGGCCGGACGGCCGGCGGGTGCTCGACGTCCTGGTGGTCGGCGCCGGCATGTGCGGCCAGACCGTTGGCTGGGGCCTGCTGCGCGAGGGCATCCGCAACATCCGCGTGATCGAGCGCGCGCCGCATCGCAAGGAAGGGCCGTGGAACACCACGGCGCGCATGCCGATCCTGCGCTCGCCCAAGCACCTGACCGGTCCCGACCTCGGCGTGCCGACCCTCACGTTCCGCGCGTGGTACGAGGCGCAGCACGGCAGCGACGGCTGGGCCAGGCTCTACAAGATCGCCCGCCTCGACTGGCTGGACTACCTCCTGTGGGTGCGCGAGGTCGTCGGCCTCGAGGTCGAGAACGGCCTCGCCCTGCTGGCGCTCGAGCCGGCCGGCGACCTGCTGCGCGCCCGGCTGTCCAATGGCGAGGTCGTCCATGCGCGCAAGGTCGTGATGGCGAACGGCCGTGACGGATCGGGCGGCTTTCGCTGGCCGAGATTCCCGTCGTTCGACCCGGCCGATCCGAAACGCCGCGGCCTCGTCCATCACACGCTGGAGGATATCGATTTCGACCGCCTGGCCGGCAAGCGCATCGGCGTCCTCGGCGTGCTGGCAACGGCGATCGACAATGCCGCGACCGCGCTCGAGGCCGGCGCGCGGGAAGCGATCTGCTATGCCCGCCGCCAGCACCTGCCGCAGGTCAACAAGTTCAAGGGCGTGTCGTTTCCCGGCTTCCAGCGTGGCCAGGGCATGCTCGACGACGACTGGCGCTGGAAGATCTACACCTACATGCTGTCGGCCGGCTCGCCGCCGCCGCACGAATCGGTGCTGCGCGTGCAGAAGCTGCCCGGCTTCTCGTTCCGCTTCGCCGAGCCGTGGACCGACGTCATCGTCGAGCAGGACGGCGTCACCGTGAGGACGATCAAGGCCGTCGAGCGCTTCGACGCCGTGCTGCTCGGGACCGGCTTCGATGTCGACGTGTCGCGCGTGGCGGAGCTCGCGGCCTTCGTCGCGAACGCGAAGCTGTGGGGCGACGTCCGGCCGGCCGCCGAGGCGCAGGCCAATCCCGAGGCGGCGCTCTATCCCTATCTCGGCCCCGGCTTCGAGATGCTGGAGCGCACGCCGGGCGCGACGCCGCGGCTCGGCGACATCCATCTCTTCAACTGGGGCAGCATCATGAGCCAGGGCGCCCTGGCGGGCGACATCCCGGGCCTCTTCGTCGGCGCGACGCGCGTGGTCCAGGCGATCTCGCCTGGCCTGTTCAAGGCCGATGTCGCCCGTCATGTCGAGGCCATGCTCGAGCAGGAAGACCCCGAGCTCGCGCCCACCGACTACTTCGTGCCGCGCGACAAGCGCGTCGGGACGATCTGATGAACCAGCAAAGACCTCATCCTGAGGAGCCGCGCGAAGCGCGGCGTCTCGAAGGATGGGCAACAACGCGACTGCATCCCACCAAGGGGCGAAGGTTACTTCGCCCCAATCGAGACGCACCGCTCCGCGGTGCTCCTCAGGGTGAGGCAATAGCCGCGCACCAGGAGGAGTATCGATGCAGGCAGATTATGTCGTCGTCGGCGCCGGCTCGGCGGGGTGCACCGTCGCCGCCCGCCTCTCGGAAAGCGGCGCCTCGGTGATCCTGCTCGAGGCGGGCCCGAGCGACTGGTACCCGATGATCCATATCCCGGCCGGCATGCGCTCGCTGCTGCGCAACCCGCTGGTCAACTGGAACTACACGACCGAGCCGGAGAAGGGCTCGGGCGAGCGCCGGCTCGACTGGCCGCGCGGCCGCACGCTGGGCGGCTCGTCGTCGATCAACGGCATGCTCTACGTGCGCGGCGCGCCGGCGGATTTCGACGGCTGGGCGCAGATGGGCTGCCGCGGCTGGACCTACGACGAGGTGCTGCCCTACTTCATGAAGTCGGAGCACTACGTGCAGAAAGGCGACCCCGAGGTGCGCGGCCAGGGCGGCCCGCTCAAGGTCGAGGATTACCGCACGATCCTGCCGCTCACCCATCGCTTCGTCGAGGCCGCCCAGCAGGCGGGCTTCCCGTTCAATCCGGACCTCAACGGCACGCAGCGCTACGGCGTCGGCTACTCGCAGATGACGCGGCGCGGCCGCTGGCGCGGCTCGACGGCGCAGACCTTCCTGCGCGAGGCGCGGCGACGGCCGAACCTGCGCGTCGAGACGAACGCGCAGGGCGGCAGGCTCACCTTCGACGGCAAGCGCTGCACCGGCGTCGAGTTCCAGCGCGGCGACACCCTCATCACGGTACGTGCCAACCGCGAGGTGATCGTGTCGGGCGGCACGGTGAACTCGCCGCACATCCTGCAGATCTCCGGCGTCGGCCCGGCGGCCCACCTGCAGTCGCTCGGCATCCCCGTGGTGCACGACCTGCCGGGCGTCGGCTCACACCTGATCGACCACTACGTGGTGCGCCTCGTGCATCGCGTGCAGGGCACGCGGACGGTGAACGAGCTGGCGCGCTTCCCCGGCGTGCTGCCCGAGATCGCCCGCTTCTTCCTCACCGGCAAGGGCGCGCTCACCTTCGGGGTCACCACCGCGCAGGTGTTCTGCGACAGCCGCGAAGGCCTCGCCTCGCCCGACCTGCAGCTGCTGTTCACGCCGGGCAGCACCAACACGCTGAAGTTCGGCCAGCTCGACGACAAGCCGGCGATGAGCTGCGTCGTCTGCGTGGTGAAGCCGGATTCGCGCGGCACCATCATGGCCGAGTCGGCCGACCCGTTCGCCCGGCCGGCGATCCGGCCGAACTACTTCACGACCCGCACCGACGAGTTGGCGCTGCTGGGCGGCGTGCGCCACGCGCGGCGCATCTTCGCCGCCCCGGCGCTCGCCCAGCACAGCCTGGGCGAGACCAGCCCGGGCCCGAACCTCGCCAACGACGCCGAGATGCTCGACTACGCCCGCCGCTTCGGCAACACGCTCTATCACCCGGTCGGCACCTGCAAGATGGGCGAGGACCCGCGTGCCGTGGTCGATTCACGGCTGCGCGTGCGCGGCATCCAGGGCCTGCGCGTGATCGACGCCTCGGTGATGCCGACGCTCACCACCGGCAACACCAACGCGCCGACGATCATGATCGGCGAGAAGGGCGCGGCGATGATCCTGCAGGACGCGGCGTAGGTGGCGTTTTGGCGTTGCCGGGCCAGCAAAAGTTTCTCAACTGGGCCATCGTGGCGGCGAAAAGATCAATGGAATCAAGGGCCATGTTCCAAAGGTCTCCACTACGAGCCACCGGCCATTGCAGCTCTGGAATGTATATCTATCCCGTGATATCTGGATATCCATTGGAGATATGCAGATGGCTCTGTTCATTCGAGATGCCGAGGTGGATGCCCTCGCCGAAGAGGTTCGCAGGCTCACCAAGGCAAAGACCAAGACCGAGGCCGTTCGCCGCGCTCTTCAGGCCCAGCTCATTGCGGCACGACGCAACCTGCCCCTCGAGGAGCGATTGGCCCGCGCCAAGGCGCTGGCGGATGCGGCAGGGCCGGGCGATCCGACTTTCGATATGAAAAAGTTCACCGACGAGATGTGGGGCGAGAAGTAGTGTTCCTCGATGCATCGGCGATCGTTTCAATTCTCGGTCGTGAGCCCGGCTACGAGGAACTCGAGAAGCGACTGGCGACAGCGAGTGGTCCGTTCTTTGTTTCCCCGTTGGTGAAGTTCGAGGCCTCTGTCGCTCTTGCCCGTCAGAAATCGAAAGGCAGGAAGCCGTCTCCTGAGCTCTTGAGGCAGATGTCGAAAGCCGTCGAGGCATTTGCCGAAGGCATCGCGGCGGATGAGATTGAGGTCTCTGCGGAGGTCGGGCGATTGGCGATAGATGCCAGTGTGCGATACGGCAAAGCAGTCGGCCACGTCGCCGACCTCAACTTCGGTGATTGCTTCGCCTACGCATCCGCCAAGTCACTCGGCGTTCCGCTCTTCTACAAGGGCAACGACTTCGCCAATACTGACCTCGCCTGAGAGGGATGGGCGCTCGAGGAATCATGGCCTCCTCCGGATCCCGAGCGCCTGCGCTGAGCTTGCCGAAGGGTCTCGCTCGTTAGGTTCTATTTGAAGCAATCACGTCTAGGCCCTGCCCCACAGCCGCTTCGTCGCGATGTCGGCGCCCTCGCGGCAGGACTTGAGCTTCAGCCACACGACGTCCTCGGCGACGAACTGGCTGCCGGCGAAGGTGCCGAAGCCGCAATCGACCGAGGCGATGACACGACTCCGGTCGCCGACCGCGTCGACCGCCTCGCAGATGCGGTTGGCCACCACCTCGGGGTGCTCGACGAAGTTGGTGAGCGAATCGATCACGCCGGGCAGCAGCACGAAACGGTCGGGCAGCTTGTTTTTCCTGAGCGCGGCGTACTCGTGCTGGTGGCGCGGGTTGGCGAACTCGATCGAGAGGCCGCCGACCCTGGCGCCGTACAGCACCGGCAGGATCTCCTGCATCGGGATATCGTGCAGGTGCGGGCCCTCGTAGTTGCCCCAGCAGCAATGCAGGCGCACCCGCTCGGGCGGGATGTCGGCCAGCGCCTCGTTCAGCGCCGCGACGTGCATCTCGGCGATCTTCACGAACTCGGCGTTGCTCTTGTCCTGGAACAGGACGCCGCGCTCCATCGCGAGGTCCGGCGCATCGATCTGCAGCAGGAAATCCTTGGCGATCAGCTCGTATTCCTTCTTCATCTGGCGTGCCAGGGCGAAGACATAGGCTTCGTGGCTGTCGTAATGCGCATTGAGCATCGTCGTGGCGATGATGCCGGGCGACGCCGCGGTCATGAAGGCCTCCGCCGGCGGCGCCGCGAGGCCGTCGAGCGCGGCGCGGAACATGCGGCACTCCTCCCTGGCCGCGCTCAGGTCGTCGTAGGCCACCTCGGCCACGGCCTGCGGCGCATTGGTGACCTTGGCGCGCCGCGACAGGCGATGGGCGACCTGCGCCGCCCAGATCGGGAAGCGCGTGTAGTCGGGCGAGCGCGGGCGCCTCGATTCGCCGCCGAAGCCGGTCATGCGCTGCGCCACGTAGGTCTGGAAGCCGACGCGCGGCTGCTCGCCGTCGTTCAGCACGTCGATGCCGGCGGCCGCCTGCTCGGCGACGACATGGCGCACCGCGGCCTCGGCCTCGCGCGCCAGCGCCGCCTTGTCCACCGCCTCGCCGGCCTCGTCGCGGATCAGCAGCTCGGAGAGCACCGGGTTGCGCGGCAGGCTGCCGACATGGGTGGTGAGGATGCGGTCGTTGCTCGTCTTCATGTCAGTCCACCTTTGCCCCGACCGCCTTCACCACCTCGGCCCAGCGGGCGCGGTCGCGCTTCACGGTTGCCTTGAACTGCTCGAGGGTCTCGTAGCGCGGCGTGTTGCCCAACGCGACCAGCCTGGCGTTGATCTCGGGATCCTCGATCGCCGCCTTGAGCGCGGCGTTCATCCTCGCGGCGATCGCCGGATCGAGCCCCTTGGGCGCGAACAGGCCGAACCAGATGAAGCTCTCGTAGCCCGGCAGCCCCTGCTCGGCGATGGTCGGCAGGTCGGGCATGACGGCGACCCGCTTGGCCGTGGTCACGCCGAGCAGGCGCACCTTGCCCGCCTTGGCGTGCTGCATCATCGCCTGCAGGAGCGCGAAGACGCAGCAGGTCTCGCCCTTGAGCAGCGAGTTGGTGGCGTCGGGCCCGCCCTTGTAGGGCACGTGCACCATTTCGAGCCCGGCCTGGGCATTGAAGGCGGCGAAGGCGAGGTGCGTGCCGGTGCCGTTGCCGGTCGAGGCGAAACTGTACTTGCCGGGCGCCGCCTTGACCTTGGCGATGAAGTCCTTGACGTCCGCGGCGTCGATCACCGCCGGGTTGATGGCCAGAACGTTGGGCACGTCGACGATGGTCGAGATCGGCGTGAAGTCGGCCTCGACGTCGAACGGCAGCCTGGCGTAGAGCGCCGGATTGACGCCGTGTGTGGCCGCGGTGCCGAGCAGGAAGGTATAGCCGTCAGGCTTGGCGCTGGCGACCGTCTCGGAGGCGACATTGCCGCCGGCACCGCTTTTGTAGTCGATCAGGATGCGCTGCCCCAGCGTCTTCTCGAGCGAAGGCTGCAGCAGGCGCCCGACGACGTCGACGCCCGACCCGGCGGGGAAGCCCATGTAGATGACGATCGGACGCGCGGCGGGCCAGTCCTGCGCCTGCACCGATGCCGCTGTTAGAAAGAGAACGACCACGCCCAGCAACCACCGCACCATCCGCAACTCCGTAAGTTTGCCAATTGGCTGGTATGCTGGGGCAAGGGAAGGAGAAACACCATGGGGTACATGACCGACGAGCGCCGCCTGATCCAGGAGACGGCGCGCGCCTTCGCCATGAAGGAGGTGCTGCCGGTCGCCAACAGGCTCGATCCCGAGAAGGGCGACATCCCGCGCGAGCTGATCCAGAAGCTCGCCGACATGGGCTATTTCGGCATCGTCATCCCCGAGCAGTTTGGCGGCCTGGGGCTGGGCGTGTTCGAGTACTGCCTGATCACCGAGGAGCTGGCTCGTGCCTGGATGAGCGTCGCCTCGATCATCGCGCGCGGCAACGGGCTCTCGGCCGGCCGCGGCATGACCGACGCGCAGCGCGCGGAATTCCTGCCGCGCGCCGCCCGCGGCGAGTTCCTGGGCGCCGCGGCGATGTCGGAGCCCAATGTCGGCTCCGATCTCGGCAGCATCGCCTGCCGGGCGCGGCGCGACGGCGAGGGCTGGGTGATCAACGGCAACAAGTACTGGTGCACCTTCGCCGACGGCGCCGATTACATCATGCTGGTCGCCCGCACGTCCGATCCGCCTGACCCGAAGCGCAATCATGTCGGCCTGTCGTCCTTCCTGATCGAGAAGCCGCGCGGCACGCTGCCGCCCGGCGTCAAGGGCGCGCCGATCCCCAAGATCGGCTATTTCGGCTGGAAGACCTGGGAACTGGCGTTCGACGACTGCCGCCTGCCCGGCTCGGCGCTGATCGGCGAGGAAGGCCGCGCCTTCTACTACATCTCCGCCGGCCTCGAGCGGGCGCGGGCCCACACCGCGGCACGATCGATCGGGCTGGCGCGCGGCGCGCTGGAGGACGCCACCGCCTATGCCCAGGAGCGCCGGCAGTTCGGCCAGGCGATCGGGGATTTCCAGAACACGCGTTTCCGGCTTGCCCGCATGGCGACCGAGATCGAGGCGGCCCGCCAGCTGCTCTACTTCGTGTGCGACGAGATCGACCAGAAGCGGCGCTGCGACAAGGAGGCGGCGATGGCGAAGCTCTTCGCCTCCGAGATGGCCGAGCGCGTCACCTCCGAGGCGCTGCAGATCTTCGGCGGCGCCGGCTACACCACCCTGCACGCCGTCGAGCGCTACTGGCGCGACGCGCGGCTCACCAAGATCTTCGAGGGCACCTCGGAGATCCAGCAGCGCATCATCTCCGATCACCTGCTCGGCAAGCAAAAGGCGGCCTCCGCATGACCGACATCGACCGCTTCATCGCCACCGCGCCGTCGCTCGCCTTCGCCTTCGCCATCGAGGCCAGGGTGGCGCCGATCCGCGATCTCGGGCAGACCGCCCGCGGCCATCGCCGCATCATCGACATCCTGGGCGGCAAGGTCGATGGTCCACGCCTCACGGGAGAGATCCTGCCGGGCGGTGCCGACTGGCAGATCGTGCGGCCCGACGGCACGATCGAGGTGGTGGCGCGCTACACCATCCGCAGCAGCTCGGGCGCCCTGGTCTACGTGCAGAACGAAGGCCTGCGCGTCGCCAGCCCGGAGATCGTGGCGCGCATGTCGCGCGGCGAGCCGGTGCCGCCCGACAGTTACCGCTTCCGCACTGCGCCGCGTTTCGAGACCGCCGAGCCGACGCTCAAGTGGCTCGAACAGTCGCTGTTCGTCGGCGTCGCCACGCGCGCGCCGGACGGCGTCGCCATCGGCTTCCACGAGGTGCTGTAGCGGATCGTCGCGCTGCCCAGCTCGCACTCCATTGTCTCTCCCCCGCCGACACACCGCCGATCCGATCAGCTCGATGAAGCCAGAGCATTTTCGACCCGGCAGCACCAGTCTCTTGTGCCCGCGCTGGAAGCACGCCACTTCATGGTCGCCAGCTCTTCGGTTCTCCTCCCCAGCGAAGCTGCTGCGGAGTAGACACATTTGGAATTCCTCCCCCGTCCTACGTTACGTTACCGAATTCACGCATCATGTTGCCCTCCCTCCCTGCGCGAAGCGCGGGGAGGTGCCCCCGTAGGGGGCGGAGGGGTCAAGGGCGACACACGTACCGCTGGAACATTCGTCATATTGAAGCCGCTGATCGCCGATCAGCGATCACGCCCCAACGTGCAAACCGCGGACGAGCCAGACTGATGCCGAGAGGCGCCTGTGGAGCCGACTACGTCGCCGCCAACTGGCCAGGTTCGAGTTCAGGCGGCAGCATCCAATCGGTATCCGGGTCCGTGACTTCATCCGTCTCGAGGCACAAAAGCATGGACGGACGCTTCGACTGAGGCTCCTGACCCCTCCGCCCCCTACGGGGGCACCTCCCCGCGCTGCGCGCAGGGAGGACAACATGAGTGTGAGCTCGACAGCCCGTCCTACGACGGAGGGGTTCGAGATGTGTCCACTCCCTGGCAGCTTCGCTGGGGAATAGAACCGAAAAGCTGGCGCCTGCGAGCGGAACGCACCTCAGCGACCGATCAGCGTCCTGCGGACGCCCGACCAGAAGCCCGTCCCGGCCGTCTCGGCCCGGCTGGTCGCCGCCATGCGGCGGTAGAGGTCGCGCAGGCTGTGCCGGTCGGCCCGCGCCCTGAGCTGCGCGCCCTGCTTGCCGGGTTCGAGCACGAGCTCTCGGGTGTGGAACGCCTCGAGGCCCGGCCGATGGCCGATGCTGACGACGGCCGTCCGGGGCAACTCCTCGGCCAGCAGCCGCATCACGTTTGCCTGGCCCGCCTCGTCGAGCGCCGACGTCGCCTCGTCCATGAACACCCATTCCGGCTTGTGGATCAGCACCCGCGCGAAGGCGACGCGCTGCTGCTCGCCGCCCGACAGGATGTGATCCCAGCGCTCGGTCTCGTCGAGCCGGCCGCGCAGGTGGTCGAGGCCGACCTTGTGCAGCGCCTCGCGCAGATCCTCGTCGCTGACGCCGTCAGGCCGCTCGGGATAGAGGATGGCCTCGCGCAGGGTGCCAAGCGGGAAGTAGGGCTTCTGCGGCATGAAGGTCATGCGGGCCTTGGGCAGCTCGACGGCGCCGTGCCCCCACGGCCAGACGCCGGCGATGGCGCGCATGATGGTGCTCTTGCCGCTGCCCGACTGGCCGCGGATCAGGACCCGCTCGCCGGGCCGGATCTCGACCTCGGCCTCGGCGACCAGCGCCTCGCCGTCGGGCCGCGACAGGCCGACCTCGCGCAGGAAAAGGCGGTCGGTCTTGCCCGGGGTGACCTCGATACGCCCGCCGTCGGCCGCCTCGGCGCTCTCCTCCAGATCGTGCAGGGCGGCATGCAGATGGACCACCCGGTCGACCGAGGCGCGCCAGTCGGCAATGCGCGGGAAATTGTCGATCATCCACGACAGCGCCCACTGCACGTTGGAAAACGCCTGGGCAGTCTGCATCAGGCCGCCGAGCTGTATGTCGCCCGCGAGATAGCGCGGCAGGGCCAGGATCAGCGGAACGATGGGCGCGATGTAGGCGAGGGCGCTGGTCAGCAGCGCCAGGCTGCCCTGGCCGCGTGTCTGGGCATGCCAGGCCTTGCCGAGATCGGCCACGGCGCCGCGCAGCCGCTCGCGCTCGTCGGCCTCGCCGCGCATCAGGGCGATGCCCTCGGCGTTCTCGCGGGCGCGAATCAGCACCGAGCGCACGTCGGCCTCGCGCCCCTGGCGGACGTTTCCGGCCGCGATCAGGCCGCTGCCGAGCGCGTAGGTGAGGATCGAGCCGAACACGGCATAGAGCACGGCCGCCCACACCATGTAGCCCGGCAGGTGGAGCTCGAAGGAGCCGATCCTGATCGGCAGCTCGCCCGACAGGACCCACAGCACGCCGAGGAAGGTGATGAGCTGCAGGATGCATTGCAGGATGCTCTGCGCGAACTCGACCGCGAGCTCGCAGGAGACGCGGACGTCCTCGGCGATCCGTCCGTCCGGATTGTCGCAATCGTCGGCCAGGAGGCCGAGCTGGTACTGGCGCCCGGCATGCAGCCAGCGCCGCGTCGTCACGTGCGTGAGCCAGGTCCGCCAGCTTATCTGCAGCCGGCGGCGGATGTGCAGGTGGATGGCGACGGAGACGCCCGCCGACACGACGATGGCGGCGAGGATATAGACCTGCTCGGCCAGCAGCGTCGTATCGCGCTTCTCGAGGGCGTCGAAGAAGTCCCGGTTCCAGATGTTCAGCCACAGCGCGATCGCGACATTGATCACGCCGAACAGCACCATGCCCGCCGCCAGCGACCAGGCGGCCAGGCGATGGCCGGGCGCCGTCCAATAGCCGCAGGCGATGGCGGCGAAGGCGCGCAGCGCGGAGGGCCGGGTGGCCACTCAGTCGCGGAAGCTCGGATCGATGCGATCGAGCTTGCGCAGCAGGGCCGGCCAGTCGAGCAGGCCGAACGGCCGGCGGACATGCGGCTGATAGTTCATGTAGGTGGCGTCGACCACGTCGGCCGGGACCTCGATCAGGCGGGTGTTGCACGACATCGCCGCGATCTGCGTCTTGCAGGCGAGCTCGAGGCGGTGCATGGCGTTGAACGCCTCGGGAATGGTGGCGCCGGTGGTCAGCAGGCCATGGTTGCGCAGGATCATCGCGTTGTTGTCGCCCAGATCCCCGACCAGCGCCTCGCGCGACGCCGTGTCGATCACCACGCCGTCGTAGTCGTGGTAACTGATCCGGGCGAAACGCATCGCGGTCTGGGTGTTGGGCAGCAGGCCGCATGCCATGGTCGACACCGCCATGCCCGCCCAGGTGTGGGTGTGCATCACGCAGGCGATCTCGGGCCTGGCCATGTGAATGGCGCTGTGGATCACGAAGCCGGCGCGGTTGACGCCGTAGTCGAGGCTGCCGAAGTCCGGCTTGGCGAGGACGTTGCCCTCATGGTCGATCTTGAGCAGGCTCGACGCGGTGATCTCCTCGTAGAGCAGCCCGTAGGCGTTGATTAGGAAGGCGTCGGGCTCGCCGGGAACGCGCATCGAGATGTGGTTGGCGATCAGGTCGGACATGCCGTAGAGGTCGATCAGGCGATAGGCCGCCGCCAGATCGACCCTGGCCTGCCACTCCTCGGACGACACGTTGGCACGAAGGTCGGCGACCTTGGACGTCTGGAGGGCATGCACGGACACGGGAACGCTCCTGGCTGATCGGCGGCTGCCCGACCGTAAACCGGCCGGCCCGGAAGCTCCAGCCCTGCCGCGCGACCTCGCTTCCGCCAATGAATATCGGGGCGAGTAGCGCCCCGATCCTCTCAGCATCGTGGCGCGCGCCGGGCGTGTGGGTGTCTCCCAAATCAACGCTAACCGCGGGCGATTTGACATTGCAAATGATATCATATCACCTATGATATCGCCTTCGTGAGACTCGTGCTCGATACCGATGTGGTCGTTGCTGGAATGCGCAGTCCCACCGGTGCGTCAGCTGCGCTGCTGTTGGCCGCGCGCTCTCGGCGGCTTGTGTTGCTCGCAACTGTCGCAACGTTCATAGAGTACGAGGCTGTTTGCCAACGAGCTGAGCATCGAGAAGCCGCAGGTCTGAGCCGGGCTGAAGCAAGGCAGTTTCTCGATGCGCTCTCCCAACTGGTCGAAGCCGTAGAGGCTCACTACCTTTGGCGTGGCCGACTGCGCGATGCCAACGACGACATGGTGCTGGACGCTGCGATCAACGGGCAAGCCGATGCGATTGTGACCTTCAACCGGAGAGATTTTGGAGCGGTCGCCAGCGAGTTCGGTATCGAAACCCTGTTGCCGCGCGATGCCCTGAGGAGGATTGAGCAATGAAGACGCCAACGACCTATCCCCTGCGGCTGCCAGCCAGCATTCGCGCCGAGGTCGAGCGGTTGGCCAAGCGCGAGGGGATCAGTGTGAACCAGTTCATCGCCCTTGCCGTTGCCCAGAAGGTGTCTGCGTTGAACGCAGTGACCTGGTTCGCCGAACGCCGTTCTCGCGCCGATATGAAGGTGTTCGACAAGCTGATGCGGCGGAAAGGCGGCGAGGCACCGCGTCCGGATGATACGAGATAGGTACCTGCCATTCGTGCGCTTCGAGTTTCGCCGCCGCGATGGCCGATCACGCTCCGGTGTCAGACCTTCTTCTTCCCGTCCTTCGGGTTCCTGACCTCGACGGCGAGCGGGTATGAGGTGGTCGACTTGATGCGTTCCATCGAGAAGCGCGAGGTCACGTTCTTGAGCGGCATGGTGTCGATCAGCTTCTTGTAGAACGTATCGTAGGCCTTCATGTCGGGCACGGCGACGCGCAGCATGTAGTCGATGTCGCCGGCCATGCGGTGGAACTCCATGACCTCCGGCATCGCCGTCACGGTCTGGGCGAACTTGGCGAGCCACGCCGAGGAATGATCCCCGGTCTCGATCGACACGAACACGGTGAGGCCGAGGCCGATCAATTCGGGCGAGATCAGCGCCACGCGACGCAGGATGACGCCGGCCTTTTCCAGGCGCTGGATGCGCTTCCAGCACGGGCTTTGCGACAAACCGACCCGATGGGCGATCTGCGCCAGCGAGAGGCTGGCATCCTCCTGCAGGAGGATCACGATCTTCCTGTCGATCGCATCCATGATCGGTCACTCGCGAGATGGGCTGGCCTACTGTCGAGCCTGCGGCCCGGAATCTCAACAGGACATCAGGCCGACGGCGCAGGCAATGAAACGGCCAGCCGTTGTTGGGCGCCGCGCGAGACATCCGGTCTCCGCCATCCTGTATCTGGAGAAAATTTTGCTCCGGGCCTGCGGTAGCGCCTTTGGCGGTGCTTTCCGTCATCAGCCGCGTTCTCGGCCTCCGCGTGGCTGTGCCGGTCAGGGCCTGACCGCCGGCGACTCGATCTTCATCCCTCGGGCGCGGTCCATCAGGTAGGTTTCGAGCTCTACATACTCCATGGCGTCGAGAGGCCAGGCGTCGGCGCGCACCCCGACGAGGCAGTTGCGCAGGCGGCGCTGCAGAGAGCCGAGCGCCTGCCATTCCAGGCGGTAGATCGGATAGCCGGTCGGATGGGCCTGCGGGATGACCACGCCGGCCAGCTGCTTGCCGGCATTGTCGTCGTGACAGATGGCGCAGCTCAGGTTGAGCTGGCCCTGGCGGCGGCGGTAGATCTCGGCGCCGCGCTCGCGGAACGGCGCCAAACGCGGATCGGCAGGAGGTGCAATCGGCTCGCCGCGCGATTGCAGCGCGACCAGCGCTTCGAGCGCCAGCAGGTCACGATGCTCGGCCGGCCACGGCTCGGCCTGCTGCCGGCCGGTGCGGCACAGGTTGATGCGCCCGCCGAGGTCGACAGGCTTGTCGGCGCCCGGTGGAATGGCCGGATAGCGCGCAGCGACGCCTTTCATGCCGCTCGCAGCGCCGTGGCAGTCGGCGCAGGACTTGCCGCTGGCGCCGGCGGGCTTGTCCCATGCCGCGGCGCCGAGCTGGACGAACAGCATGCCGGGATTGGCGGTGTCGTCGTCCTGCATCTGCCGGAGGGCCGCTCCCATGTCCTGGTAGCCGGAGCGCCGCGTCTCCAGCGTGCCCTGCGCCACGGCCCAGGTGGCGGCGAACAGCGAGACGAGCCCCAGGGCGGCGCGCGCGGCCTTCATCCCACGGTGATCGCGACCCGCTCCTCGACGGCGAAGCCCTCGTCGCCGGTCCAGCGCAGGGCGATGGTGCCGCTGTCGCGCGCCACGGCGAAGAAGGAGACGAACGGGTTGGCGGCGATCGCCGGCGACATCGCCATGCTGAAGACCTCCGTGCCGTTCCACGTCGCCGTGAAGCGCTCGATGATATTGCGCGGAATGATGCGGCCGTTGGTGCCCGGCCGGAATCCGGTCTCCATGGGGTGAAGGATCATCGCCTTGATCTCGATCACCTCGCCCCGCCTGGCCGTCTTGGGGACGTTGATCAGCACATTGGCCATCAGGTCATCTCCTCGAGGCAGGCCGCCAGCGTGACGATCACGTCGGCGCTTCCGCTCCAGAACTCGCCTTTGCTGGTCTCGGCGATGGCGACGATCTTCTGCGAATCGCCGAGCTTGATGCGGGTGCCGATGACGGCCTTGCCGCTCGCCGGCCCGAGCGTGGCGTCGAAGACGTATGGCTGCGGGTTCTTCTCGTTGAAGACGTGGATCGCCTTGACGTGGTCGGCCTCGCTCATCGGGCTCTCGACCGACACGGTGAGCGGCACGGTGCTGCCGTTCTCGATCAGCGGCGGCACGTCGAGCGTGACCTTGCCCTCGCGGACCGTAGCATTGCCGACGACATCCCTGATGGCGGCCGCCATCGCCTCTGGCGTGGCGCGCGCGGCAGCGGCCGGCAGAATCGTCACCAGCGCCGTGCCGGCGAGGAAGGTGCGTCGTTGCAGGGGAGTCGGGCCGTTACGACATGTCATGCGCACGCTTCCTTCTTCGTTCCGCCGTATGACCAGAGCATTCGCCTATGGCAAAAAGTACCGTCATCCCGAGCGGAGGCGCCCGAAGGGCGGCGCAGTCGAGGGACCTTTCTTGGTGAAGCTGCAACAAGAGAGGTCCCTCCACTGCGCCTCGCTGCGCTCGGCTCCGGTCGGGATGACGGCATTGCCAAATGCGAAATGCCCTGCCCGTAGTCGGGGGAGGAAATTGACATCCAATCAAGCCCCTCACTCCTTCAAGGTCGCCAGCCAGGCGACGACGTCCTCGACCTGCTCGGCAGTCAGGACCGTCTTGCCGGCGAACGGCCTGGCGACCCGTTGCAGCCCGGTTATCCGATAGTAGGCCGGCATGATGGTGTCGGGATTGAGACGGGCGCCGTCGACGATGCGCAGCCGCAGCTGGCCCTCCGACCAGCGCGAGCCCGCGCCGGCTAGGCTGGGGGCCAGCGTGCCCTGGAAACGCTCCTCCGGGATCGGGCCGGAATGGCAGAGCAGGCAGAGGCCGGCGCTGCGATTGGCGACGATCGCCCGGCCGCGCGCGGCATCGCCCGGCCGCCCGGTCAGGGACCTCTGGATGGCGTCGCCCGTCACGACGTAGGGCCGAAGCGCCTCCTGTGCCGAGGCCACGGGCGCCGCCAGGGCCAGCAGGAAGGCGAGTTGCCATGCCCGCGTCATGCCCCTCGTCCCCAGGCCCGTCAGCCATAGACCTCGGCAGTGATCGTGCGGAACCAGCTGCTGGCGTAGAGCGCCTCCTGGCCGCGAAAGCCGCCGACGACCTCGAGCGGGCTGACGCCGCCGGCCCCCGGAACATCTGCCAGCACGCCCTTGTCGGGACGATAGACGCCGGCGACGGAGATGCCGTAGTCGGCCGCGACCAGGCTGTAGCAGGTATTGATCAGGATGGGGTCCTGCGGCTTGCGGCCGGCCAGCAGGTCGACGATGGCGGCGGCGCACACCTTGGCCTGGGCATTGGCGGCGAACGCCGACTTCGGCATGGCGCCCATGATCGCCGCGTCGCCCAGCACGTGGATGCCGGGCTGCAGGGTCGATTCGAAGGCGACCGGCTCGACCGGGCACCAGCCGGTGCGGTCGGCAACGCCGGCCTGATGGGCGATCGCGCCCGCCTTTTGCGGCGGGATCACGTTGGCGACCGCCGCCTTGTGGCGGCCGAAATCGGTGACCAGGGTCAGGGTCGAGGGATCGACCGAGGTGACCTTGCCGCCCTTCGACAGCGGAACCCAATCGATCATGCCGGGATAGAGCTGGGCCCAGGCATTCTGGAACAGGCGCTGCTTGGAAAAGGCGTCCTTCGAATCGAGAATCAGCAACTTCGACTTCGGCTTCCAGATCTTCAGCCAGTAGGCGATCAGGCTGGCGCGCTCGTAGGGACCGGGCGGGCAGCGATAGGGATTGGCCGGCGCGGCGATCACCACCACCCCGCCATCGTCCATGCTCTGCAACTGCTGGCGCAGCAGGACGGTCTGCGCGCCCGCCTTCCAGGCATGCGGCATGATCTGCGCCGCCGCCTCGCCGTAGCCCGGGATCGCGTTCCAGTCGAAATCGATGCCGGGCGACAGCACCAGGCGGTCGTAGGCAAGCGTGCTGCCGTCGGACAGCGTCACCGACTTCGCGGAAGCATCGATCGCGGTGGCCGACCGCTGCGCCACGGTGACGCCGGCCTTGGTCACGCCGTCGTAGCCGAACTGCTGCCGGTCGATGGACCGCAGGTTGGCCAGCACGTTGTTGCTGAACGGGCAGGCGGTGTAGGTCGCGTTCGGTTCGACCAGCGTGACCGCGAGCCTGGGCTCGAGCGCCTTCAGCGTGCGGGCCGCGGTGGCGCCGCCGAAGCCGCCGCCCACGACGACGACCCGGCCGGCCCCCTGCGCCGAGGCGATCGACGGAGCGAGCGCCGGCGCAAGCCCGGCGGCGACGCCGAGCTTCAGGAAGGTGCGGCGTGTCGCCATGGCCCTACTCCGGCTGGGCGGCGAACCAGGCCGCGATGGCGTTGATCTGGGCATCGTCGAAGCCCTTGGCGATGCGGCCCATCACGCTCGACGGCCAGGCGCCGCTGCGATACTCGCGCATGAACTGGACGATGTCCGATGCCTTGCGGCCCGCAATGCGGGGAATGACCGTGTCGGCCACCTTCATGGGCGCGTGACATCCCGTGCAGGAGCTTGCGCCGGGCGGCGGCTCGGCCGCCTCTGCCGCGCCGGCCAGCAGGAACAGGCCGGCCAGCGCAGGCAGAACCATCAGTCGCATCAGGCACCCTTCTTCAGCTCGTGATGCATAAGCGGCAGGTTGCGTACGCGCTTGCCGGTGGCCTTGGCAATAGCATTCAGCACAGCCGGCGCTGCCACCGCGATGGTCGGCTCTCCGACGCCGCCCCAGAAATCGTGCGTCGGCACCAGGACCGTCTCGACCTTGGGCATCTCGTCGATGCGCAGCATGTTGTAGCTGTCGAAGTTGGTCTGCTCGACGGCACCGTCCTTGACGGTGATCTCGCCGTAGAGCGCCGCCGACAGGCCGTAGGCGAACGAGCCCGCGACCTGGCGCTCGATCTGGGCCGGGTTGACCACGTGGCCGCAGTTGGTGGCGGCCGTGATCTTGTGGATCTTGAGCATGCCATCGGCACTCACCGAGACCTCGGCGACGCCGGCGACGTAGCTGCCATAGCCCATCACCTGGGCGATGCCGTGGAAGTGGCCGGCCGGCAGCGGCTTGCCGTAGCCCGCCTTGTCGGCCGCCGCCTTGAGCACGTCGGCCCATTTCGGCTTCAGGATCTTGAGCCGGAAGGCGAGCGGATCCTGCCCGGCCGCTTCCGCCAGCTCGTCCATGAAGGATTCCATGTAGACCGCGTTCTGGTTGGTGTTCACGCCGCGCCAGAAGCCCGCCGTGATGTGCGGGTTGCGCATGGCGTGATCGATCAGCAGGTTGGGCACCGTGTAGCCGTAGGCCGCCTCGACGCCGCTGGCCGCGAGGCCCTGGAACATCACCGGGTCCATGCCGTTCTGCAGGTTCTGCGGCAGCAGCGAGGCCAGGATCGACTGGCCCGAGATGCGCATGTGCAGGCCGACCAGGTTGCCCTGCGCGTCGAGGCCGCCCGTCAGCTTGCACATCGTCGTCGGATGATACTGGCAGTGCGTCATGTCCTCCTCGCGCGACCAGATCAGCTTGACCGGCGTGCCCGGCAACTGCTTGGCAGCGAGCACCGCCTGGCGCACATAGTCGGCGCGCCCGCGGCGGCCGAAGCCGCCGCCCAGCAACAGCTTGTGGACGTCGCACTGGGCGACCGGCAGGCCGGACGCCTCCGACGCCGCGGCCATCGCCGCCTCGCCGTTCTGCGTGCCGCACCAGACCTCGCACTGCTCGGGCGTGTAGCGCGCCGTGGCGTTCATCGGCTCCATGGTGACATGATGCTGGTAGGGGAAGCTGTAGGTCGCCTCGACCTTCTTCGCCGCACCGTCGATCGCCGTCCTGGCGTCGCCCACCTTGTTGCCGACGAAGGCCTCCGTCGCCGTGAGCCCTTCCTTCAGCATCGCATTGATGGTCTCGGTCTGGACCTCGCCGAGCTTGCCGACATCCCACTCGGTCGGCAGGGCGGCGAGCGCGGTGCGCGCATTCCAGTAGGTGTCGGCCACGACGATGACGGCGTTGCCGTCGATGGCAAAGACCTTCTTCACGCCCGGCATCTTCTCGACCCGGCCGGCGTCGAAGCTCTTGAGCTTGCCGCCGATCACCGGGCAGGCGCGCACGGTCGCGACCAGCATGCCGGGCAGGGTGAGGTCGATGCCGTAGATCTGCTTGCCGGTGACCTTGTCGACGGTGTCGAGCCGGTTGACCGGCTTGCCGGCGATCTTCCAGCCCTTGGGATCCTTGAGCTTGACCTCCTTGGGCGGCTCGAGCTGTGCCGCCGCGGCAGCGACCGCGCCGAACGTGGTCTTCTTACCCGACGGATGGCTGATGACGCTGTTGGACGCCGTGCACTCCGACGCCGGCACCTTCCAGTCGGCCGCAGCGGCGGCGATCAGCATCTGGCGCGCCATTGCGCCGCCCTCGCGAACGTACTGCTGGCTTTCGCGGATGCCGCGGCTGCCGCCGGTCGAGAAATTCTTCCAGACACGGTTGCGCTTCAGGTTCTCGCCCGGGGTCGGATACTCCCAGGTGACGTTCTTCCAGTCGCACTCGAGCTCCTCGGCGACCAGCTGGCAGAGGCCGGTCAGGGTGCCCTGGCCCATTTCCGAGCGGGCGATGCGGATCACCACCTTGTCGTCGGGATGGATCACCACCCAGGCGTTGAGCTCCTTGACCTGGGCGGCGTGCGCAGGGCCGTCCCCGACGGGAAGGCGCATGCCGAGAGAGAAGCCGCCGGCGACGGCGGCGGCGCTGACCAGGAAGTTGCGGCGACGCAGCGAGGCGCGGCCGAGCGGGGTTTGAATCGTCATGGTTCGTCCCTCCCCCTCAGGCCTTGGCCGCGGCGTGAATCGCCTCGCGCACCTGCTGGTAGGTGCCGCAGCGACAGATGTTGGTCATCGCCGCGTCGATGTCGGCGTCGGTCGGCTGCGGCTTGGCCGCCAGCAGCGCCGTTGCCGCCATGACCATGCCGCTCTGGCAGTAGCCGCACTGGGGCACGTCGAGCTTGACCCAGGCTTCCTGGAGCTTGGTCAGCGTGCCGCTGGCGGCCAGCGCCTCGATGGTCATCACCTTGCGGTTGCCGACCGAGTTCAGCGGCACCTGGCAGGAGCGCGTCGCCACGCCGTCGATCAGCACCGTGCAGGAGCCGCACTGGGCGATGCCGCAACCGTACTTGGTGCCGGTGAGGCCGAGCTGCTCGCGCAGCACCCACAAGAGCGGGGTGCGCGGATCGGCGGTGAAGTTCATGGACTTGCCATTGACGTTGAGGACAGCCATCCCGGTCTCCCGTCTCAAAGGGGTAAGTGTGGCCGGAGCCTAGCCGAGCGCATCGGCCGCGCCTAGCCGAGCCCTTCGTCACGGATGTGTGATGGCGGTCGGCCCGACGCAGGCGTCGAGCACGCAGGCAGGCGCGGACACAACAGCGAAGCTGCTGCGGAGTGGACACAACGAATGGTTCTCCCGCTGACGCGGGCGGAGAGGATGCAAACTCTCACGTTCCTCTCCGCCCGCGTAGCGGGGGAGAGGCCAGGAGAGCGACCTCCATCCCGATCCAGATGCACTCCGCAGCTTCGCACCTGGCGAGGAGGATGGGCCTACTTCGGTACCGAGATCGTGGTTTCCTTCGACGTGATGAACTCGAGCAGCACCGGCACGCCCTTCTGGGTCTGCTCGATGCCGCGCTTGATCGCCGGGATGATGTCCTCGGGCTTGGTGACGCGCTCGCCGTAGCCGCCGAAGGCGCGCGCCATGGCGGCGTAGTCGCCCGAGATGTCGGTCGAGCGGTACTTCTCGGTCGACACCTTCATGATGTGCAGCTCGATCGCCATCGAGAAATTGTTGAGCAGCACCGACATGATCGGGATGCGCTCGCGCACCGCGGTCTCGAAATCCATGCCGGTGAAGCCGATCGCCGCGTCGCCCCACACGTTGATGCAGAGCTTGTCGGGGCAGGCGAGCTTGGCGCCCATGGCGAGGCCGAGACCGTAGCCCAGCTGCGTGGTCTTGCCCCAGCCGATGTAGGAATGCGGCGCGGTGTTCTTCCAGAACGGCGAGAGCTGGTCGCGCGGGCTGCCGGCATCGTGGGTGATGATCGTGTTGGCCATGTCGACCGTGTTCTGCAGGTCCCACAGCACGCGGTAGGGATTGAGCGGCGCCTCGTTGTTGGTGAGCTTGGGCATCCATTCCTTGAGCCACTCGTCGGCCACCGCCTTGATCTCGGCGGCGACCGGGCCGGCATCGCGCTTCGTCGCGCCAGCCGCCTTGCACGCCGCGATCAACCCCGCCAGCGTCAGCTTCGCATCGCCGACCAGGCCGTACTTGACCGGCACGTCCTTGTTGATGTGCGCCGGATCGAGCGTGGCGTGGATGATGGTCTTGCCCTTCGGCATGGAGATGCCGAAGTTGGTCTCGGTGAACGAGCAGCCAATGCCCAGGATGACGTCGGACTGGTCGAGGAACTGGCGCACCGCCTTAGGATAGGCGCGGCCGCCCGAGCCCAGCGCCAGCGGATGGGTCTCGTCGAAACAGCTCTTGCCCTCGAGGCTGGTGCAGACCGGGATGGCGAGCAGCTCGGCGAGCTCCCTCAACTCGGCATAGGCCTCGGCCCAGTGCACGCCCTGGCCGGCATAGATCACCGGGCGCCTGGCCGCCAACAGCACCTTGGCCGCCTCGGCCACCTGCGCCGGGTCGGGCCCGTACCGGGTGACGACGACGGGCTCGTAATCCAGCGGATCGGGCGCATCCTCGGCATAGGCATCGGCCGGCAGCTCGACGATCACCGGCGCGCCGCGGCCGTTGCGCAGCATGCTGAAGGCGCGGCGCATGATGTTGACGATTTCCTTGCCGTTGGTAATCGGCTCGGCGTGCTTTGCGACGTGCGCCATGGCGAGCGTCGAGTTGAAGTTCGGCGGCACGTGGGCGATGCGTCGCGGATAGCCCTGCGGGATCACCAGCAACGGCACCGATTCGCCATAGGCCTGGGCGACGCCGCCATAGGCGTTCTCCGAGCCCGGGCCGCTCTGCATGCAGAACACGCCCATCTTGCGGCCCTTGGTGAGCCGCGACATGGCGTCGGCCATGTGCAGGCCGATGCGCTCCTGGCGGACGATGATGGGGCGGATGTCGACCGCGGCACAGGCCTCGATCAGATGGTTGACCGGATAGGCGAAGAGATACTCGACGCCTTCCTTCTTCAGAATGTCGGCGATCGCCGGGCCGGTTTTCATGTGGCTACTCTCCCTCCCGAATTCGTTTCCGTAGCGGCACGCGGGAACCCGAACTCGAACGCCCCGCGATCATGTCGTCCTGAACGCAGTTATGGACCTCATCGCCGCTTGCCGCCGCCACGAGCCCTTCGTCAGGAGGACAGAGAAACGCCATCCTTCGGCTTTGCGCGCCCGTTTGCAATGGCCTTGTGGACCGCGTTCCGATTCAGGGGGGCTCCTCCCATAAGCGTTCAACTTGATCGAAGGCCCGACAAAATCCTCATCCTGAGGAGGCCGCGCAGCGGCCGTCTCGAAGGATGGGCCACACACGAAATCGCTAGAAAAGTGGTGTCGCAACACCTTGTCTGTTGCCGACCCTTCGAGACGCGGCCCGCCGGGCCGCTCCTCAGGGTGAGGTCCCTTTGTAATTTGACGCATATGGAGGGCTCTTCCCCTGGATTGCTGCTCGAGGGAGGAGGCCGGGACTACACAACAGGAAAGGTCCCGAGCTCAGCGAGGGACCTTTCCTGCATTGCTTACTTGTTCAGCTCCTTCATCGCGCTGTCCAGCCCGCCCAGCGTCAGCGGGAACATGCGATTGCTCGAGAGCTGCTGCAGCAGCTGGATCGAGGGCGTGTAGCTCCAGTGCCGCTCGGGCACCGGGTTGAGCCACACCATGCTGCGATAGTTGTCGGCCATGCGCTGGATCCAGACCTGACCCGCCTCCTCGTTCCAGTGCTCGACCGAGCCGCCGGGATAGGCGATCTCGTACGGGCTCATCGAGGCGTCGCCGACGAAGATGATCTTGTAGTCGGGCGGGAAGGTGTGCAGCAGCTGCTGGGTCGAATAGGTATCGACGTGGCGCCGACGGTTGTCCTTCCACAGCTTCTCGTACAGGCAATTGTGGAAGTAGAAGAACTCGAGGTGCTTGAACTCGGTGCGCGCCGCCGAGAACAGCTCCTCGCACACCCGGATGTGGGCGTCCATCGAGCCGCCGATGTCGAACAGCAGCAGGAGCTTCACCTTGTTGCGCCGCTCCGGGATCATCTTGATGTCGAGATAGCCCGCATTGCGCGCCGTCGAGCGAATGGTGTCGGGCATGTCGAGCTCGACCTCGGCACCCTCGCGCGCGAACTTGCGCAGCCGGCGCAGCGCGATCTTGATGTTGCGCGTGCCGATCTCGACCGTGTCGTCGAGGTTCTTGTACTCGCGCTTGTCCCACACCTTGACGGCGCGGCCCTCGCGGTTCTTGTCCTGGCCGATGCGCACGCCTTCCGGGTTGAAGCCGTAGGCGCCGAACGGCGAGGTGCCGGCCGTGCCGATCCATTTGCTGCCGCCCTGGTGGCGCTTCTGCTGCTCCTCGAGACGCTTCTTCAGCGTCTCCATCAGCTTCTCCCAGCCGCCCATGGCCTCGATCTGGGCCTTCTCCTCGTCGGTCAGCAGCTTCTCGGCGAGCTTGCGCAGCCATTCCTCGGGGATCTCGGCGGTCGTGCCCTCGGCCGGCAGCGCCTCCAGCCCCTTGAAGACGTGGCCGAACACGCGGTCGAACTTGTCGAGGTTGCGCTCGTCCTTCACCAGCACCGAGCGCGACAGGTAGTAGAAGTCGTCGACCCTGTAGTCCGAGACGCCCTTCTCCATGGCCTCCATCAGCGCCAGGTACTCCTTGATGGAGACCGGCACCTTTGCCTGGCGCAGCTCGAGGAAGAAGTTGGTGAACATGGGCTACCTACCTGTCGGACTTTTCATCTCCTCCCCAGCTTCGCTGGGGAGGTGTCGGCGTCTTACGGCGACGGAGGGGTCATGAGCCTCAGTCCCGTTGCTCATGACCCCTCCGTCCGCGTACGCGGACACCTCCCCAGCGAAGCTGGGGAGGACAGTTTCACTGGCGCTGCTCGCGCCGCGCCATGAAGGCCAGGCGCTCGAACAGGTGGACGTCCTGCTCGTTCTTGAGGAGCGCGCCGTGCAGCGGTGGGATGAGCTGTTTGGAATCCTTGGAACGCAGGGCGTCGGGCGACATGTCCTCGACCATCAGGAGCTTCAGCCAGTCGAGCAGCTCGGAGGTCGACGGCTTCTTCTTGAGGCCGGGCACCTCGCGGATGTCGTAGAACACGTTCAGCGCCTCGCGCAGCAGGTTGCGCTGCAGGTCGGGAAAGTGGACGTCGACGATCTGGGTCATCGTCTCGCGGTCGGGGAAGCGGATGTAGTGGAAGAAGCAGCGACGCAGGAAGGCGTCGGGCAGCTCCTTCTCGTTGTTCGAGGTGATCATCACCACCGGCCGCTGCGCGGCCTTCACGACCTGCTGGGTCTCGTAGACGTAGAACTCCATGCGATCGAGCTCGAGCAGCAGGTCGTTGGGAAACTCGATGTCGGCCTTGTCGATCTCGTCGATCAGCAGCACCGGGCGCTGCTCCGCGGTGAAGGCGTCCCACAGCTTGCCGCGCTTGATGTAGTTGGCGATGTCCTTGACGCGCTCGTCGCCGAGCTGGGAATCGCGCAGGCGGGAGACCGCGTCGTACTCGTAGAGGCCCTGCATGGCCTTGGTGGTCGACTTGATGTGCCATTCGATCAGAGGGGCGCCGATCGCCTTGGCCACCTCGTGCGCCAGCACCGTCTTGCCGGTGCCGGGCTCGCCCTTGATCAGCAGCGGCCGCTGAAGCGCGATGGCCGCATTCACCGCCACGCGCAGATCGTCGCTGGCCACATACGAGTCGGTACCGGTAAATTTCATGATGCAAAATCCAAGTTCACGGGATTGAAAACCACCCTAGTGGTCACCTTTCGCGGCAGCAAGACCACCCCCGCGGCCGTCTATCGCACGACGAAGTAGACGATGGCGGCCGCAACCACGAGCAGCGACAGCGCAAGCCGGCCGGAAGCGAAGCCGAGCGTCGGCGCCGGCTGGCCCGGCGGCACGACATGAGCACGCGGCTTGTGGCCGGTGAGCATCGCGCCGATCAGGTTCTGCCGCTTCCACACGAGATAGACCAGCGAAGCCAGCACGTGCAGGCCGATCAGCCACAGGAGCACGGTGACCCAGAATTTGTGGAAGTCGGTCAGGCGGTCGACCCACCTGTCGGCAATCATGTTGGCGAGCGGGCCGTTCACGGTGCCGAGGTCGGTGTCGGCCGAGAACAGGCCGGCGACCGCCTGGGCGAGCACCGCGAAGATCAGCACGACGACCATCGCGCCGCCCGCCGGGTTGTGGCCGGCCTCGTAGGTCGGCCGGCCTGTCGCGAGGTTCCGCAGATAGGCAAGACCCGCGACAGGTCCCTTCACGAAGCTCGAGAAGCGCGCCGTCGTGCTGCCGACGAAGCCCCAGGCGATCCGGAACAGCAACAAGGTGAGGATCGCGTAACCAGACCAGAAATGCAGCCCCATCCAGTCACCCCCGGCGCGTCCGCTGAAATAGGACACGACGATCAGGACCACGAGCGTCCAGTGGAATAGCCGGACCGGAAGGTCCCAGACCTTGATCCTGGCATTGCTGGATTTGATCTCGGCCATGTCTGCTCCCCCGGAACGCCGACCACACGCAGTCGTGATATCGGGCCGATGCCTGCCCTGTTCGCTTTGACGTCAACCTCTGCAACAAATGTTGCCCCGTCGGGACGCAGCTTGCCTGCCGGTCGTAACGAATTCAAAGGGGATGGCCATCATGAAAAGGATACTTGTCGTAGCCGCAATCGGTGCGCTCGCCGCGGGAGCGATGGTCGGGGGCACGACGATCGCCTTCGCGCAAGCCGACGTCATCAAGCAGCGGCAGGACAACCGCAAGGCGGCCGGCGCCGCCATGCGCGCCATCAAGGGGGTCATCGACGCCAAGGGCGACACCAAAGGCGCGGTCGAGCAGGCAGCCAAGCTCAAGGAACTCGAGCTCGCCTTCGTGAAGTTGTTCCCGGCCGGCTCCGACAAGGGCGAGACCAAGGCGCTGCCCGCGATCTGGACCAACTGGGCGGGCTTCGAGGCCGCCAGCAAGGCGTCGATGGCCGCCTACGACAAGCTCGCGGTCGCCGCCGGCTCGGGCGACATGGCAGCCCTCACTGCCGCGTTCGGCGACACCGGCAAGACCTGCGGCGCCTGCCACGACAAGTTCCGCGCCAAGGCGAACTGAGCAGCGGGACGGCAAACGACTCGGGTCCCTCGTTTGCGGTGCTGGCTTGGCGAGCACCGTGGGCGGGGGACTTTCGATTCAGGGGCTGGCGATTCAGGCGCTGGCGATTCAGGCGCTGGCGATTCAGGCGCTGGCGATTCAGGCGCTGGCCGAGCGTTCCGGTGCCCCTCCGTCAGGACAGCGCCGCCGGCCTCCGATCGACGACGAAGGCACGCTGCACGATGGCGCCGGCGGTAAAGCGCCAGGTGCGCGACGCCCGCACCGCCGACAGCCGAAGCTGGCCCCGGAGATTCATCCAGCTGTCGAGCCCGAAGGCGGCATCCAGCGAATCGAGCACGAGGTTGCGCGAATCGGGATCGAGCGCCCCGAGCTCGGGAGCAAAGCAAATCGCCAGGCGCTCGCGCAGGACCTTGCGAAACTGCACGACCCCGACGCCGACCGGCGGCGCGATGCCGCGGACGCGCTCGGCAAAATGCCACAACGGCAGCCACTCCTCGAACAGCCGGGCGCGGTCCGACACCAGCAACTCGACCCGATTGGCGAGCGGCGTCGCGCTGTCGACGGCCCGCACCAGATCGAGCACACGCCGGACCGCCAGATCGAAGGCTGCGGCGTAGAGATCGGCCAGGCTCGGGAAGTAGCTGGCGAGGGTCGCCTTGGGAATCCCCGAGATCGTGGCGACCGCCGCCGCCGTCGGCTCGACGTCCCCGGCCTGGATCAAGTCCAGCGTCGTCTGGATCAACCTCCGCCTGACACCTTCGTCGCGGGCGATACGGCTGTCCCGCAAGCCGGCGAGCGGGACGGGAAATCCGATGATTTTCATGTCGACGCCACGAGATTTGCTATTGCCCTACCCATCGCACTGTATCATGAGACGGCGACTCTATAACTTGCAAAAATGCATATCTAGAGGGTAACGAAATGCCATTTTAAAGGGGTCTTACCACTTGAGATAGGCATTTATGGTAATTCTCGGTTGATTGTCGTTCAGGTCAGCCCGCTCGTCGCCGGGGCCTGGGACAAGGTCAAAAAGCCCGATAATTTTCAATGCGCTGGAACCCACAAGGCGCGCCGAGTGGCGCCGCCGATGCCTGAAATACGAAAGGCCGGCCGCTTGGGGAACGACCGGCCTTCCTTAGGAGCCCGCCTGGGTGTGGGGTTATCGAAGCCTTGGGGTGTGTGGGAAGGGGGCTTCGATGAGCGGCTTGGGAGGCCGCCGGCGGGCTATCTGGTAAACTCTTGCAGCGAAGGCTGGTTGCCGATCTCGCCGCTGGAACCTTTGTGAGGACCTTTCTCTCGTGGGCAGTTCGTCTCTGATGAAGCGACCCTAACAAATGCATTCGACCTTCGGCACCTGCAATATTGCATATCTGCTTCTGCCAGCATCCTCGATTCGCTGGAAATTGCTGCTGGTTTCTTTCAGTAGATAGACAAAAATCAGCAGGCAGGCGGCATGCAGATTCAGCCCTCCAGAGGGATTTTATCCCTTGTTATCAATGTATTGCAGGACATGCCATCACCATTCGCGCCGATATCCGACTGCAAATTATACATTTTATTACTATTTTTTCTTTCATGTAGCACTAAAATTACCGAAAGGCCTTCCTGTTGCCTTGCTGCAGCGGGCTAATTCATCCTCCGCTGTCTGATTTGGTCCGCATTCCATGCTAGAGGGGCGCGGTTGTCAGTTCGCCACGCGCCCATCCGACCATCGCTTCCGGGAGTCCGATTCGTGCGATTCGTCCATTCCTGCCGGGCATTGCCCGCGCTCCTCGCCTTCTCCGCGACAGCGGCCCTGTTCGCCAGCCCGGCCGCTGCCGGCTTCGAGGAAGGCATCAAGGCCCTGCAAGGGGGCGACGTTGCCACTGCGGAAAAAGAGCTTCAGCTCCTGGTCAAGGAACGCGATCCGCGAGCCCAGTTCATCGCCGGTCTCTACATCTACGGCAACCCCGACACCAAGTTCTACGACGTCAACAAGGCGACACCGATGCTGCTCGACGCTGCCGAGCGCGGGTACGTCCCGGCCATGCTGCCGCTCGCCGGCGCCTATGCCGAAGGCAAGGGCGTCCCCCGGAGCCCTGCCGAGGCCTACAAGTGGCTCGTCATTGCCGAGCGCTGGAATGCGCCGGTCGCGCCGCAATCCTTCGAGCAGCTGGCCCGCGAGTTGAAGCCGCAAGAGATCGACAAGGCAAAGGCGGACGCAGCCGCCTACACGTTCAAGACCAAGTGACCAGGATGGGACGGGCGGCGCTGTTTGCAGCACTGCTCGCCGCCTCGGGCGCCGCGCAGGCGCAGGACAGTCTCGACGTCTCGCCGCCATTGCGCGGCGCCGTCGCGGCCTATCGCGACGGCGACCTCGCGACGGCGGAGGCCGCCTTGCGCCCGTTGGCGCCGGGCAACGCCGATGCCGAGGCCTGGCTCGGGGCCGTTCTGCTCGAGCGCGGCGCCGATCGCGAAGCCCTGCGTCTCATCCAGCGCGCCGCCGATGCCGGCTCGTCCGAGGGCGCCCATCGGCTCGCGCTGATCCTTGCCCAGGGCCTCGCGGGCACGACGCGCAATGACGGTCGGGCGTACGAGCTGTTCCTCAGGGCCGCGTCGGCCGGGCACGCGCGCGCCCAGCTGAACCTCGGCATCCTGTTCCTGCGCGGCCAGGGCGTGGCGCGCGACCTCGTCCAGGCGCGCGCCTGGCTCGAGAAGGCGGCGGCGGGCGGCGACCCGCTGGCGCTCTATGCGCTGGGCCGGGCCATGGACGAGAGCAGCGACCGGGTGCCTGCCGACCCAGTGCGCGCCGCCGACCTGTTCCGCCGGGCCGCGGAGAAGGGCCACATGCTGGCGGCGCTGCGCTACGGGCTGGCGCTCAGCGAAGGCACCGGCCTCAAGCGCGATCCCGTGACGGCGCAACGCTGGCTGATCCTCGCCCAGGAGAACGGCGTGCCGGAAGCGGCGCTGGCGCTGGGCGACATGGCGGCCCGCACGCCGGCATCGCGCGACAAGGCGGCCAACGAGAAAATCGTGCAGTCTGCCTTGAGCTGGTACCAGGTCGCCGCCCACGGCGGCGTGCCCTCGGCCCAGTTCAAGCTCGCCAACGCCTATTTCGCCGGCGTCGGCGTGGCGCGCGATCCGGCCCAGGCGCAGATGTGGTATGGCCGCGCGGCCCAGCAGGGATTGCCGCAGGCCCAGCATGCGCTCGGCCTCATGCTGATCGGCGGCGTGGCCGGCCAGAGCGATCCGGTCGAAGGCTACCGGTGGCTGGTGCTCGCCGAGCGCGGCGGCCATCCCGACTCGCGCCCGGCCCGCGAGAAGGCGGGCGAGCAGGTCGGCGAGCGCGACCGCAAGCGCGCCGAGGCGCAGGCGCAGGGCTTCAAGCCCGTCCTCGAACGGCCGATCGACGTCGCACCGCCCCGTCTGGTTCCGCCGCGCGCCTTGCCGGGCCGCTGACCGGGCCTCGCGGCGACAGGCCATGACGACGATCGAGCGGCAGGCGAGACCGGAGGTGACCCTGGCAGTCTGCCGCGGCGCCAGCCGCCTGATGCGGCAGTCCGGTCATGCGGTGTTGCTCGAGGTGCCGCTGCCCGACGGACGGCGGGCCGACATCTTCGCCGTTGGCCGCGCCGGCGAGTTGGCGATCGTCGAGGTGAAGTCCTCGATCGAGGATTGGCGGGTCGACGCCAAGTGGCCCGACTATCTCGGCTGGTGCGATCAGCTGTTCGTCGCCGTGCCGATCGATTTCCCGCAGGCGCTGATCCCCGTCGAGATCGGCCTGATCGTCGCCGATGCCTATGGCGGCGAGATCCTGCGCCAGCCGCCGCGCCGGCCCGTTGCCGCGGCGCGGCGCAAGGCCTTGCTGGTCGATTGCGCCCGGCTGGCATCCGAGCGGCTGGCCCGCCTGGCCGATCCGGAGTTCGCCGGGATCGGTTGAGCGGCGAGCTCCAGGTCCGGGTTGTCGAGCGATCACGCCCCCTTTTTTATCGTCCTGAGCGCAGCGAAGGATCTCACCGACTTGCGCCGCAAACTGCGCTCGTGGCCAGCGGCAACGAGGTCCTTCGCTGCGCTCAGCACGACAGTGACCGTCGGCTTCGACCGTTGCCCTACAACCGCAGCAGCGAACCCGGGGCACGCGACGCCGTCGAGGCAGGTCGCGCCGTCCATCCGGCGCTGGCTTCGGCCATGCGCAGGCGGGCATAGGCCATGATCTCGCTGGGCGGGCCGATGCGCTCGATCCGGCCTTCCATGATCAGGGCGACGCGATCGGCGATGGCGAGCGGCGCAAGCCGATGCGTGATCATGACGACGGTGCGGCCGCGCGCGTTGGCCTTGAGCTGGCGCAGCAGCCGTTCCTCGGTCGCGGGATCGAGCGCACTCGTCGCCTCGTCGAGGACGAGGACGGCCGGATCGCGCACCACGGCGCGCGCGATGCAGAGGAGCTGGCGCTGACCCATCGACAGGCCGCGGCCGTGCTCGCCCAGTGGCGTGTGGTAACCCTGCGGCAGGCGCTGGATGAATTCGTGGGCGCCGACGAACCGCGCCGCCGCGACGATGCGGCCGGGGTCCTTGTCGACCAGGCCGAGCGCGATGTTCTCGCCGATGGTGCCGGCAAACAGCTGGACGTCCTGCGGCACGCAGCCGAAGCAGGCGCGCAGCCGCGCCGGCGGCATGTGCGCGATGTCGTCGCCGTCGATCGTCACCCGGCCGCTGGTCGGCGAGACCAGGCCCTGCAGGAGATTGGCGATCGTCGTCTTGCCCGAGCCGGACGGGCCGATCAGCCCGATGATCTCGCCCGCGGCGATGGTCAGCTCGAGGCCGTGCAGGATCGGCGGCGACGCGTCGTCGAGGCGATAGCCGACGCGCTCGAGCGCGATCTCGCCGGACAGCACGGAGGGCGGCGCGAACCCGCCATTCGCCGGCTCGGGCGCTTCACGCATCAAGGCATCGATGCGGGCAAGGGCGGCGGCCACCGACTGCAGCTGATGCCAGGCCGCGGCGAGCTGGCGCATCGGTTGCAGCGCACGCATTGCCAGCATGCTCGCCCCGACCAGCGCCCCCGGCGACAGGCGATGATCGAGGACGGCTTCGGCGCCGATGGCCAGAATGGCGAGTGACGCCACGAGTTGAACCGTTCCCGACGCTGCCGCCACCACGCCCGCGCTGGCGCCGGCGCGCTCGCTCGCGTGGGCCGACTGCTCGACCCGCGCCTGCCAGCGCCGCTCGATCTCCGGCTCGAGGCCCAGGGCCTTGACGGTCACCACGTTGGCGATGGCCTCGGCGAAGGTCGAGCTCTTGGCGGCCTGCGCCCTGAAGGTCGCCTCGGCCAGACGGCGCTGGCCGCCGCGGATGGCGAGCGAGACGGCGAGCAACAGCGCGACCGCGAAGGTCGCAACCAGCCCCAGGATCGGGTCGATCACGAAGATCGCCGCCAGGAACAGGAGCGCGAAGACGATGTCGATGGCGAGCGCCGGAAGCTGGCTGGTCAGGAAGCCTCGCACGACGTCGAGCTGGCGCAGCTGCTCGGCCACGACGCCGGCGGACGTGCGCTCGAAGTGACGATACGGCAGTTGCATCACGTGATGCAGCACCTCGCCGTTCAGGCCGATGTCGAGACGGCTGCCGGACCGCGCCGTCAGGCGGCTGCGCAGCACGCGCAACCCGAGATCGAGCGCATAGGCCGCCAGCAGGCCGAGGCAGAGCAGCGCCACGGTGCGCGCGATCTCGGCAGGCGCATCCGGGCCAGCCAGCCGATCGAGCACCAGCATCATGACCAGCGGCGTCGCGAGACCGAGCAGGTTGATCGCCATCGACGCGATGGCGAGTCGCAGCATCGCCGGGCGCAGGCGACGCCACAGCGGCCTGTGCCAGGCGCCGGGCGCGCGAGCCGGTGGCCCCTGGCGCAGCGCCAGGACGCGCCGGCCCAGCGCCATCACCTCTCGCCGAGACAGGCGACGGGCACGCCCCTCGACGACGTCGAGCGCCACCCAGCTGTCGCCCCGCCCGCCGACGACGACATGAGTCATGCGATCGCTCGCCACGACAGCAAACGGGATCGCGATCTCGTCCAGGCAATCGGCGTCGAGGTCGGTCGCGTGAGCGGCAAGCCCCAGGCGCTCGCCGACGGTCAGGAAGGTCGGTTCGTCGACGCCGTCGGGTGGCACGACTGCCAGCCGGCGCAGCTCGGGCTCACCCAGCGGTCGTCCGGCCTGTTGAGCGAGAAAAAGCAAGGCCCGCAACAAGGCGTCGACCGGCGGGCTCTCGACCGGCTGGCCCCCGGGCGGCAGTCCCCCGGGTTGCTGCGCAACGTCGCCGGCCCGATTCCCGGACCGCAGTCCGCCGTCCTCGAGACGGGCCATTCGCCCTCAGCTCCGCGCGCGTTCCAGAGGTGCGAAATCTAGATAAAAAATCAGGTAAAATCAATAGTTTATAGGAAGATTCTGATTCCTCGATGCCAGTGCAAGCAGATTATCCACCTCGCTCGATCTCCGCGCCCGCGCTGAATGGCCGGTCGAGATTGTGCATGCTGCGCGACATTCCCATATTTACAGTATTCCAAGGTTCATCTCATGCCTCTGAACATAAAGGACCCGGCGACGGAAAAGTCGGTGCGTGAGCTGGCGGCGCTGACTGGCGAGACCGTCACGACGGCCATCCGACGTGCTGCCGAGGAACGCCTGCAGCATGTCCGTCGCGAAAGAGCTGGACGCAGTTTGGCCACGGAGATTCTCGAGATCGGCCAGCGCTGTGCGGCCCTTCCCAATCTCGACACGCGGCCGCCGGACGAAATTCTCGGCTACGATCAACACGGCCCGCCCTCCTGATGGTCATCGACACATCATCCCTGATCGCCGTGCTGCTGGGAGAGCCCGAAGCTCCCCGCCTTGCCCAGGCTATCGAAACAGGTTCTCCGCGGCTCCCTTCGGCCGCGAGCCTTCTCGAGGCGTCGATCGTCGCCGGAACGGCTAGCGGGCGCCGAAGGCCCGCTTGAGCTCCGGCACGAGGTCGGTCCGCTCCCACGAGAAGCCGCCGTCCTTTTCCGGCTTGCGGCCGAAATGGCCGTAGGCGGCGGTACGCTTGTAGATCGGCTTGTTGAGCTGCAGCGTGCGGCGAATGTGAGTCGGGCGCAGCGGGAAGATGTCCGACAGGACCTTCTCGAGCTTGCGCTCGTCGACCTTGCCGGTGCCCTGGGTGTCGACATAAAGCGACATCGGGTCGGCGACGCCGATGGCGTAGGCGACCTGGATAAGGCAGCGGTCGGCGAGGCCCGCCGCCACCACGTTCTTGGCGAGGTAGCGGGCGGCATAGGCCGCCGAGCGGTCGACCTTGGTCGGATCCTTGCCCGAGAACGCGCCGCCGCCGTGCGGCGCGAAGCCGCCGTAGGTGTCTACGATGATCTTGCGCCCGGTCAGGCCGCAATCGCCATCCGGCCCGCCGACCACGAAATTGCCCGTCGGGTTGACGAAGAAGTCCGACGCCTTCCTAGGCATCCAGCCCTTGGGCAGGGACTTCGTCACATGGCCGGCGATCATCTCCTTGATCAATCCGGAGTTGTACTTCCTGCCCTTGGCGTTGGCCTCGCGATGCTGGGTCGAGACGACCAC
>JALHMO010000046.1 GCA_022844015.1 Reyranella sp.
GTCGGCGCCGCGGCCGGCATCGGCGACCTGATCGGCGTCGACATCGGCGGCACCTCGGCCGACATCAGCCTGATCAAGGACGGCAAGCCCAGCGTCACCGTCAACGGCCGGGTCGGCGAGTGGCCCCTGCCGCTGCCCATGGTCGACATCGTCACGATCGGCGCCGGCGGCGGCTCGATCGCACGGGTCGGCCGGTCCGGCGCGCTCACAGTCGGCCCGCAGAGCGCCGGCGCCAATCCCGGCCCGTGCTGCTACGGCCGCGGCGGCAGCGAGCCCACCGTCACCGATGCCCATCTGGTGCTCGGTCATCTGCCGCCCTGGCTGCTCGACGGCAGCTTCCGGCTCGATCTCGAGGCGGCAGAGCGGGCCGTTGCCACCAAGGTCGCGGAACCGCTGGGGCTCGACCTGATGGCCGCCGCCCGCGGGATCCTGGCGATTGCCGACAGCCACATGGTGGGCGCGATCCGTGTCGTCTCGATCGAGCGCGGCCGCGATCCGCGCGACTTCGTGCTGGTGCCGTTCGGCGGCGCCGGGCCGCTGCATGGCGGTGCGCTGGCGCGCCTGCTCGACATCCGCACCCAGCTGATCGCGCCGTCGCCCGGCGTGCTGTCGGCGCTCGGCCTTCTGGTATCGGACCTCAAGGCCGATTTCGCCCGCACCTGCCTGCAGCAGCACGGCCATTTCGACGTCGCCCAGATGGCGGCGACCTTCACCGGCCTGCAGGCCGAGGCCGAGCGCTGGTTCGAGACCGAGAGCGTGCCGGCGGCGGCACGCAGGACGGCGTGGAGCGCCAGCCTGCGCTACGAGCACCAGGGCTTCGAGCTGACGGTCGACTGGCCGGGCACCGAGGTCAGCGAGGCGGCGGTGGCCGAGGTGCTGCGCCGCTTCCACGACCTGCACCGCACGCTTTACACCTTCGCCCAGGAGGACACGCCGGTCGAGATCGTGACCTTGCGCGTCTCGGCGAGCGGCGCCCTGCCGCAGCCGCAGCTCAGCGAGCTGGCGCCGGGCGGCGATCCGCGCGAGGCGATCGTCGCGCGCCAGTCGATCAATCTCGAGAGCGGCATCGTCGAGGCGCCGGTCTATGCGCGCTCGCGCCTCGGCGCCGGTGCGCGCATCGCCGGCCCGGCGATCCTGACGCAGCTCGACGCCACCACCCTGCTGCTGCCGCGCCAGACCGCCGAGGTCCATCCGACCGGCAGCCTGATCGTGCGGGAGGACTAGAATGCTGCCATGGAGGGGACACTTCTCGGGTCGAGGCACTTCTGCGCCGATCGGGGACAAGTGCCGTTGATGGCACGTGGTCGTGGCCGCAGGAGCGAACCAACCCGGTTACCCAGCCGACCAATTCCTGCGGTGCTGTGATAGTGCGTGGGGGTAAGGCTCCGTACGACGTGAAGGACACCCCCGTGACTGTCAGCGCCGGCACAAATCCATTCCCGATGACGCAGCGCTCTCTGTTGCGTCACGGCCAAGTCGTTGATTTCAGAGGCTAATGACGCTGTGACGCAAATGACGCAAAATTCCGGGCCGAATCTCCACGCCTGTTCCCAGAGGGTGCGCGATGACCGAGATGATTCTGTGACCATCCGAGATCTGTCCACTCCGTAGCAGCTTCGCTGGGGGGAGCACATGAGCGCCACTTTGGCGGAGTTTACTCCGCCGCCAGTCGCGCGCCCCCAGCAGCCCTGATCGACTTTGTCCAAGGTGACCGCCCGTGACCGACTCCACCCGCTCCAACATCCCGACCTTCGACGGCGAGGAGATACTCGCCGGCATCCGGCGCTGGGTCGAGATCGAGACGCCGAGCCACGACGGCGTCGCCGTCAACAGGCTGGTCGACGTCGTGCAGAGCGACCTGACGCGCATCGGCGCCCACACGCAGCGCACGCCGGGACGCGACGGCTTCGGCGACGTCCTCGAGGCGCGCGCGCCGTGGGGCGACGAGAGCGAGCCCGGCATCCTGATTTTGGGCCATCTGGACACGGTGCATCCGATCGGCGCGCTGGCGACCACCCATGTCTTCCGGCGCGAAGGCGACACGGTCTACGGGCCGGGGATCTACGACATGAAGGCAGGCTCGTATCTCGCCTGCTATGCGCTGCAGCATTTCGTGCGCGAGGGGCGCCGCACCACCCTGCCCGTGCGTGTCCTCTATGTTCCCGAGGAGGAGGTCGGCAGCCCGACCAGCCGGGCCGCCATCGAGGCGGCAGCGCGCAAATCCAAGTACGTGCTGGTGATGGAGCCGGCGCGCGACGGCGGCAAGTGCGTGACGGCGCGCAAGGGCTGGGGCCGCTTCGACATGACCATCACCGGGCGCGCCTCGCATGCCGGGTCGCGGCCGCAGGACGGCCGCAGCGCGCTGCGCGAGCTGGCCCGCCAGATCCTCGACCTCGAGTCGATCTCCGATCCTGCCATCGGAGTCTCGGTCGTCGTCGGCATGGCGCAGGGCGGCAGCGCGCCCAACGTCGTGCCGGCGCTGGCGACGGCGACCATCGACCTGCGCGTGCCGCCCGGCATCGACGCCGATGCCGTGGTGCAGCGGGTCCTGCAGCGCCCCGCGTTCGACCCGGACTGCCGGGTCGAGGTCGAAGGCGGCATCAACCGGCCGGCCTATGGCAAGAACGAGGGCATCACGGCCCTGTTCGAGCATGCCAAGGCCTGCGCCGCCGAGATCGGCTTCGTGCTCGAGGATACGCCGCTGACCGGCGGCGTCAGCGACGGCAACTTCCCGGCCGCCCTCGGCATCCCGACGCTCGACGGGCTGGGCGCCGACGGCCGCGGCGCCCATGCGCTCGACGAGCAGATCAGCTTCGCCTCGCTGGTGCCGCGCGCCCAGCTCCTGGTGCGCATGCTGGAGACGCTGCGGTGACGATCGCCGTCCGCTGGCTTTCCTCGCTGCTCGGATTGGTGCTGCTGTGCGGCGCCACCACTGCCTCTGCCAATGATTCCGCGTCGGAGCTGGCGGCCGGCGGCATCGTGCTGGTGAAGACCGAAGCCATCGCCATGCAGCGCGAGGACCTGCACCTCTCGCCCGCCGAGGTCCGCGTGCGCTACGAGATGCTGAACGACACCGGCCGGCCGGTGACCCTGCGCGTCGCCTTTCCGCTGCCCGAGCTGCCGAGCCAGACGCCTGGCGGAAGGATCACCAGCACCGGCGGCCACAACATCGTCATGGATCAGCCGACCGATCCCAACTTCCTGCGATTCCGCTTGCGCGTCGATGGGCGCGACGTGACTCCTGAAACGGAGGTTCGCGCCGAGCTGGCGGACGGCCGCAACATCACGGCCGAGCTGCTGAAGATCGGCGGCATGACGCTGGTTCTCCGTACCGGCCTGTTCTTCCCGCCCGACGATCCCGAGCTCGAGCCTGCCACGCGCGCCGCGCTCGAGACGCTGGGCGCCGTCGAGCCGCTCGATGCCAAGGGTTATCGCCTGCCGTGGACGACCCGCGTCACCTTCCACTGGATGCAGACCTTCGCGCCCGGCGTGACGGTGATCGAGCACAGCTACCGGCCGATCCTGGGCTTCCGCTTCATCGTCCCGGAAGCCAACGGCAAGGTGACGGGGTCGGGCAATGGCGACCCCCAGCGCGACTACTGCATCTCGGGCGCCACGGAACAGTCGCTGCGCGCGATGTCGCAACGCGTCGCCGTCGAGCGACGCCGGCAGAGCGGCGTCGAGGACTCCTATCTCCAGGGCTTCACGCTGGGCTACGTCCTGCTGACGGCGCGCAACTGGCGCGGCCCCATCGGCAGCTTCCACCTCGTCGTCGAGGGCGGACCGGTCGGCCTCGACGGCGCGACCGATCTCAAGAAGCCGGAGCTGGTGACCTTCTGCTCGGACCTCGCTGTTCGCCAGACCGGCCCGCTGCGCTTCGAGGCGAGCGCGCAGGACTACGTGCCGAAGCAAGATCTGCGGGTGCTGTTCGTAACCGAGTGAGTTTTGTCTCTGACGTCAATCAGGTCATCTCAGTCTGGCGGGGCACGCAAGCGCGAAGGCAGGAAGCGGCCCAACCCCAGCTTGAATCGCAAACGTCTCGCCCGTTCCCGGGCATGCAATGCCGCAATGAACGGTATGCCTCTGCGAGACGTTGCAATGTGCCAAGATGCCGTTTCGCGCCAGCGCCTCGCCCAGGCGAACTTGTAGGCCTCGTCGCCAATCCGGAAATCGTAATCGAGGTCGCGCTCGAAGGCCCATTGAAGGCATTCTTCCGTGACGATCTCGCCCGGTGAACAGGCAGAGAATTGTGCGTCGTGGGCGCCGATGAAGAACTCGACGCGTGTCTGATCGATGCTGTTGAGCTGCGCCGCCACGGGAGTGTCCCCGACCCGGAGAACGAACAACGAAAAGGAACCCATCGGCCCCTCGTTCGACGCCAGCCCATGCAGGAAGGTGCGATAGTCGTCCAGGCCCAGCCACTCGTTGCTCAACCCGCGACGGGCCATCCAGGTGCGCTTGTTGTCGAGCAGCCAACCGATCATGGCCGAGGCTACCGCCGGGCTCGCGCGCGAGAACGTGACCTTGCCCAGCCGACCGAGCCGCCTTCGCTTGCGCCGCAGGCCACTGCGATGCGAAGCGCTGATCGTGGCCAGGTAGCTGGACCAGCTCTCGTAGTCGCGGCGATACACGATGGGTGCGCGAACGGGATGACCGAGGTGGCGGGGACCGCTGCCCATGCTGACGGTCGACGCCAGGTCCGAGGCCCGGTCGAGATGAGGAAGCCGCGCGACATCACCGAGCGCTGCCGCCGCCCGCCACAGCTCCGCTGTCCATCGTCCGCGCTCTCGTGTCGTCTCGACCAGGGGGTCGCAGTACTCTGTCGTTTCGCTGCCAAGGGGGTGGACGAGCCGGATGCCGTAGGTGCGACGGGCAACCAACGGCCACAATGCAACCAGCCTACCGTCGACGCGACCGGCAACGATGGCGAGCTGACGACCCCTCGGTCGGGCCACGGTGCTCCACGCCGAGGCCGCCCACTGATGGGTCTGGGAAAGCCGATAGCCGATGCAGCGCTCGGCCAGCTTGTCCCACGCGTCGGCGAGCGCCGTCATCCCTTCAGGCGAGCTTATCGTCTCCAGCTGCAGCGACTGCATCGCCTTCAGCCACGCTTGAACAGGAAACCGGCACCGACCGGATCCTCGGGTGCACCCTTGTAGGAGACAGGACCCCAAGCCATCAGCTCGCGGACCAACACCATGCCATGGCGTGTCGGCGCGTCGAGGAACTCGTCCCTGTTGATGGCGTTCGAGTAGAACTCGCCTTGGAAGCCCGCGCTCCTCAACCGTTGAACGACAACGAAGCTCGGTACCCGATGGACGATCGGGACGGCATTGAGAAGCAACCACGACCGTGAAGCCGCCGCCAGCCGTCCGACGAGCGGCTTCCAGTGCTCGACATAGTGCAGTGCTCCATTGGACACCACCACGTCGTAGGTACGCGAAAAGCATTCGTCGTCCGAATCGACGAAGGTGACGCTCGGGTTGAGCTCCGCAGCGAGCCGGCAATTGACCGCCTGCTCCTTGACGACATACTCGAGCTCGATGTCCGGCAGCATGCGGCGGGCCACCAGCGCAAAATGACCGAGTGCCCCGCCCCAATCGAGGACCGAGAGGTTGTCCTTCCGGTGAGCCGCCCGGGCGAGCACGTAGAGGAAGGTCATCAACATGTTGTGAGCAGGCAGATCGGGCTGGTCCGAACGATACGGCAGCACCGAAAGGGGCTCCACGCCTTCGATTCGCGCCAGGACGGTCGGCCAGTTCCTTCGCATCACCTCTTCAGAGGAGTCGTCATTCCAGCTCGACTGCACTTGCGAAGGCCATCCAGGCCCGTGGTAGAGACGCTCGACCGGGCGCATTCGCTCGACCAGTTCTGGAACGAAGCCGGGAAGCAACAGCCGCAAGAACCGCTTGAGACCCACGCGCATTGCCTTCCCGAAAGCCCACTTTCTTCACTCGAGCTGCGTTCTCTCTTCTTGCCAATTCGAGTCGTCAATGCAAGCTTCAATGGCAGCGCAAGCCGGAGAACGCTTGGCAACGGGAGCCAGTACGCCACCGCAAGGAAGCCCAGGTAGACGGCGAGTGTTGTTGGTGGCGATGGACAGTTGGCATGGGTCCGCCCGACTGCCGACTGCATTCCAAGGCGCAGGCTTCGAGGTCGCCTTGCTTTGCCGCCCGGGTGTCGTCGCCAGCCTGTCCCGGGGGGTGGAGCATCGCTTCGCGCTGCATCCGGACAAAGGGTCGCGATCCAACAGTTCCGTCGTTTGTCGCACCATTGCGGGCTTCTCTCCAGACATGGTGGTACCTCTCGACGATGCGAGCCTGCGCATGCTGCATGCCGTGAGGCGCGCTCTCGCAGCCGAGACCTCTTCCGATGTGCGCCGCGTGCTCGACCGTTCACTTTCGAGAGTCGATGTATCCTCGAAACGCACAAGCTTTCTCGAGATCGCAGAGCGCGCGGGAGTCACCTGTCCTGCCCATGCCGAGGTTCGTACCCTTCGCGACGCCCTGCGTTTCGCCCACCGCAGTGGCTGGCCCGTCTATCTCAAGCGCGACAATACGGCCGGCGGCAGCGGGGTGCGACTATGCACGTCTCCTCCCGAGCTGACGGCCGCCTTTGCCGCGCTCACCAACACTGCCGGACCCATCTGGTCAGTGGCAGGCGTCCTGAGGCGGGGGCGACGGACGATGCATGCCATGGGACTGGGCGCCGGCCCCGGCATCAGCATCCAATCGGTGATGCCTGGCGAACCGGCATTCCATTCCGCCGTGGCGCTCGACGGGCGATGGCTGGCCGGAGTCTCCGCCGAGGTGGAGGAATTTCATCCGCGGCCAACCGGACCAAGCACGCGCGTGCTTCTGCATGGTGACAGCGCGATGGACGACATCGCACGCAGGCTGATTGACGCGCTCGGGTACAGTGGGTTCTGCGGCTTCGACTTCATCAGGGATCGCTCAGGCAAGCTCACTCTCCTCGAGTTGAATGCGCGACCGACGCCTGTCTCCCATCTCGGCGGCCTGGTCGGCTTTGATCTTTGCGTGGCGCTGAATGCAGCGCTGTCCGGCAAGCCTGTTCCACCGGCGATACCGAAGCCACCTCGGCGGGTTGCTCTCTTCCCCCAGGACTGGGTGCGCGATCCCATCGGCACAGGCCGTGAACATTACGACCACGATGTCCCGCTAGATGATCCCGCTTTGCTGGAGGCCATGGCAGCCGACCTGCCGCACGGTTGGGACGATGGGCGGGCTGTTGCCTCTCAATCAGGATGAAGGCTGGCCGACTGTCGTCGTGTGACCGCAGGCGCGGATGGCAAGGCCGGAATCGTCAGCCGGTAACCCGACAGGGTGGCGCGACGCAGGGCGTCCCTTGTCTCGCGCGCAAGACTACTCCACCCTCCGGCAAACAGCAGGGCGTTCGCATATGGCCGTTTTCTCCCGTCATCCCGAGCGGAGCCGCCTGCGGCGCAGTCGAGGGACCTTTCTTGCTGGTCTTGCAGCAAGAAAGATCCCTCCACTACGCCTCGCCACGCTCGGCTCCGGTCGGGATGACGGAGGTTTTGTGCCATGTGCGAATGCCCTGCGGGAAACAGGGAGGGGACGCCCGTGAGCCAGGTACACACCGTGTTCGGGTCGATCACCGACTACGCCAAAGGGACCATCGAGCTGGTGTCCGGCGAGGCGCGACACTACGTGTTCTCCAACATCTTCGAGGTCGCCGCGAGGTCGAAACCCTACGAGCGCGTGGTTGTCGGGAAGAATCTCGAGTACGTGCAGGAAGTGATGCGGGCCGACGGCGTCTCGCCGTGGTTCGCCTGCGGCCACGACGAGTTCGCGCTGTGCATGGACGGCGAGATCGCGGTCGATTTCATCAAGCTCGAGACTCCCCCGAGCGCCGACAAGAATGGCGCCGTCCTGGCGGGCGAGCAGCCCGTGGGCGCGCGCATGGGTTACGTGAAGCTGAGGCGCGGCCACCAGGTGATGCTCGGCGCCGGCAATGCCTATCGCTTCACCGCAACGCGGCTCGGCGTGCTGCTGCAGCAGACCATGCTGGGCGATCTCAGCGTCCAGAAATGGCGCGAAATCTGTTACTCCTGACGCGGGGATCGACACATGCCCGATACGCTCACCCAGGTCGTCGCTTCCGAGCCGAGCAATCGCAACGGCTACCGCAGCTTCAAGCTCGGCCGGTTCGAGCTGTCGCGCGACGAATACTTCGTCACCGTGCATTGGCCGGCCAAGGGCGCGCGGCGATCGCACCAGATGCCGGCGGATGCCTTCCTGCGCGCCTGCATGCGCGACGTGGCATGGAACTTCTTCTACGGCTGGGTCAACTTCGACCACGTCATCGGCACGCGCAATCGCTACGGCAAGGTCGATTTCTACGCCGGCACCTTCAACGGCACCCTGAAGGAAGCGGGCGTCGACTATCTCGAGCAGTTCGACTCCGAGCTCGTCATGGCGACCTTCAAGGCCATCCTGCGCGACTGGGTGAACGAGGGCTTCGACCCGTTCGCCGCCCCGGTCGAGACCGGCAGCGCCTTCGGCCACAAGAACGGCGACAACATCGCCGCCATCGAGCGGACACGCATCGGCACCACCCGCATGCCCGGCCTGCCGGGCGATTCGCCCCTGCGCGACGACATGCCGGTCAATCGCGCCTTCGCCGACGTGGCGCAGGACGAGCCCGAGATCCACGCCGAGCCGGGCTTCGAGGGCGAGCTGCACGCCTTCAGCCTGTTCAAGTATCTCAGCCGCTCGGACGTCACCTGGAACCCGTCGGTGACGGCCGTCTGCAAGGCCTCGCTCGCCTGCCCGACCACCGAGGAGTACATCCTGCCGGTGTTCCACGGTAACGATCGCGTCGAATGGTTCATCCAGCTTTCGGACGAGATCGTGTGGGAGGTCGCCGACAAGAACACCGGCGCGCCGCGCGCCCGCGTCACCATGAAGGCCGGCGACGTCGCCGCCATGCCGGCCGACATCCGCCACCAGGGCTACTCGACCAAGCGCTCCATGCTCTACGTCTGGGAGAACGTCACGCCCGGCCTGCCGCAGCGCTACGAAAGCGGCGAATTGCCGCCCTACCCGGTCGAGTTCTGAGCGAGGACTGCGCTACTGTGCGCCTGCAGGCAGCAAGATTACCCGCGACCCAAAGGCAAAGCCCTTCATGACTGGAACCCAATCGCCCACCGACCCGATGCAGACCCTGGCCGCGGCCCTGACCGACTCGCTCAAGGCGATCGACGGCGACTACCGGGAAGAGCTGCGTGAAATTCGCGCCCTGCTGGAGGAGGCACGGCAGGAAGCCGAGAAGGACGAGCCGAACGACGTGAAGCTCAAGGCGATTCTCGCCGATTGCAACGAGATGATCCGGACCTTCGCGGCCCTCGACCCGATGTGGCAGGGCATCCAGCGCATCGCCAGGATGGTCGGGATCGGCTAGCGGCTGCTCGCCGCCTGGCAGGGCGCCGATCGCAGGGCCGGCGCGACACGCGGCGCTCGCCCTCGCCTCGCGGCACGGTCGGCGAATCGTGATAGAACCGCGCGCCGACTGTGCCAGGATCGGCGACACCATCGCGAGACGGGAGACACCATGCCACGCATGACCGGCGGCGACGCCATCGTCGATTCATTGTTGCGTCACGGAATCGATACGATCTTCGGCCTGCCGGGCGTGCAGATGTACGGGCTGTTCGACGCCTTCGCACGCAATGCCAACCGGCTGCGTGTGGTCAATGCGCGGCACGAGCAGACCACGGCCTACATGGCACTGGGCTATGCGCAGTCGACCGGCAGGCCGTCGGCCTTCTCGGTGGTGCCGGGTCCAGGCGTCATGAACACGATGGGCGCCCTGACCACGGCCTGGGGCGTCAATGCGCCGATCATGTGCATCACCGGCCAGGTGCCGAGCGCCATGATCGGGCGCGGCCGCGGCCAGCTGCACGAGATGCCGGACCAGCTGGCCACGCTGAAGACCCTGCTGAAGTTCGCCGAGCGCATCGAGCATCCGACCGACGCGCCGCAGGTGATGGCGCGCGCCTACCAGGCGATGGTGTCGGGCCGCCCCGGCCCGGTCGCGGTCGAGATGCCGTGGGACATGTTTCCCGCCACTGCCGACATCACGCCGATCGACCCGCTGGGCAAGTACCAGGACCCCACGCCGGATCCGGACAGGATCGGCGCCCTGGCGAAGCTGGTGGATGGCGCCAAGGCACCGATGATCTGGGTCGGCGGCGGTGCGGCCGAGGCCGGGCCTGAGGTGCTGGCGCTGGCGGAGAAGATCGGCGCGCCGGTCGTCTCGTTCCGCACCGGCAAGGGCGTGGTCGATTCGCGCCATCCGCTGTCGCTGAACACGGTCGGTGGCTTCGAGCTGTGGGACAAGGTCGATCTCCTGATCGGTATCGGCACCCGCCTCGACGTGCCGATGGCGCGCTGGGGCGCGGCGCCCGCCGGCCTCAGGACAGCGCGTATCGACATCGATCCGGCCGAGCATCGCCGGCTCACGGTCGACGTGCCGATCGTGGCCGACGCCGCGCAGGGTGCACGCGCACTCGCCGCCGCCGTCGCGAAGAAGAGCGACACCGCGGCGTGGCTCGGCGAGGTGGCCAAGGCCAAGGCGGCGGCGCTGGCCGCCATCCAGAAGGCGCAGCCGCAATGGTCCATGGTCGAGGCAATCCGCGACGTGCTGCCCGACGACGGCATCGTCGTCGACGAGGTGACGCAGGTCGGCTACATCCTCTGGTACGGCTATCCGGTCCACCAGCCGCGCCGCCTGATCTCGTCGGGCTTCTCCGGCACCCTGGGCTACGGCTTCCCAACCGCGCTCGGCGTCAAGGTGGCCAACCCCGACCGTCCGGTCGTGTCGGTCACCGGCGACGGCGGTTTCCTGTTCGGCGGCTCGGACCTCGCCACCGCGGTGCAGTTCGGCATCAACCTGGTGACGGTGGTGGTGAACAACGCCTCCTACGGCAACGTGCTGCGCGACCAGCAGCGGCTCTACGAAGGCCGGCACTCCGGCGCCGTCCTCACCAACCCGGACTTCCAGGCCTATGCCAGATCGTTCGGCGTCGCGTCGTGGAAGGTCGAGACGGCCGACGCGCTGCGCGGCGCCTTGCGCGAGGCGATCGCCAGCAACGCCCCGGCAGTGATCGAGGTCGTCTCCGACATCACCAAGGACTATCCGCCCTACGAATTCCATCAGCCGAAGCGGCACTGATGCATCGAGCCCTCGTTGCCCTGTAGGCTCCAGGGACAAAGCCGAGGGGGAAACGATGGCCAAAGAGCAGACAGTCGAACGGCAGCGCCGCGCCTTCGTGCCGGACGAGGCATGGCTCGCCAAGCAGGCCAGGGAGCCGATCCTCGAGCCGGATCTGCCGATCGTCGATCCGCACCATCATCTGTGGGATCACGCCAATCATCGCTACCTGCTCGACGAGCTGGTGGCCGATACCGGCACCGGGCACAACGTGACGCACACGGTCTACATCGACTGCCGGTCGATGTATCGCTCGGGCGGCCCGGCCGAGATGCGTCCCGTGGGCGAGACCGAGTTCGCCAACGGCGTGGCGGCGATGAGCGACAGCGGCCTGTACGGCCCGACCCGCGCCTGCGCCGGCATCGTCTCCTATGTCGACATGACCCTGGGCGCGCGCGCCCGCGCGGTGCTGGAAGCGCACATCGCGGCGGGCAACGGCCGCTTCCGCGGCATCCGCCACGCCGGCGGCTGGGACGCCAGCCCCGACGTGCGCAACAGCCATACCAACCCGCCGCAGGGGCTCTACGGCCAGGCGGACTATCGCGAGGGCGTGGCCCAGCTCGGCGCGCTCGGTCTCACCTACGAGGCGTGGCAGTACCATCCGCAGCTCGGCGACGTGATCGCGCTCGCCCGCGCGGTGCCGCAGACGACCATGATCCTCAATCACTGCGGCGGCCCGCTCGGCATCGGTCCCTATGCCGGCAAGACAGACGCCGTGTTCGCCGCGTGGAAGGCCGACATGGTCGAGCTGGCGCGCTGCCCCAACGTGGTGGTCAAGCTGGGCGGGCTCGGCATGGATATCGGACCGTTCGATCACATGCGCCGTCCCGCGCCGCCGACCTCGCGCGAGATCGCCGACGCGTGGAAGCCGTGGATCGCGGCCTGCATCGAAGCCTTCGGCGCCGGGCGCTGCATGTTCGAGAGCAACTTCCCGGTCGACAAGATCTCGACGGGGTATGCCACGCTATGGAACGCCTTCAAGCTGATGGCCGCCGGCGCCTCGGCCGACGAGAAGACGGCGCTGTTCAGCGGCACGGCGAAGCGTGTCTACAGGTTGGCGTGATTGCGTGAGGTTGCGACCAGCACCACCTCATCCTGAGGAGCGCCCGAAGGGCGCGTCTCGAAGGATGGGTAACAGGCACCCCGCCTGAGGCTATCCTTCGAGACGCCGCGCTGCGCGCGGCTCCTCAGGATGAGGTGGTGGGGTTGCTCCGGCAAGAGCTGAGAACAGGTGAGGAAAGCAATGTTCAAGCGTGTCCTGATCGCCAATCGCGGCGAGATCGCGATTCGCATTGCGCGGGCGGCGTCGGCGCTCGGCGTCGAATCGGTCGCGGTGCATGCGCCGGCCGATGCGCTGTCGCTCCATGCCAGGCTCGCCACGAGCGCACGGGAGATCGGCAAGGGAGCCGCGCTCGCCGCCGATCCGGTGCGCGCCTATCTCGATGTCGAGGCGATCGTCGCGGCCGCAAAGGAAACCGGCAGCGACTGCGTGCATCCGGGCTACGGCTTCCTGTCCGAGAACGCCAACTTCGCCGAGCGCTGCCGCGCCGAAGGCCTGCGCTTCATCGGGCCGGCGCCGGCGACCCTGGCGCTGTTCGGCGACAAGGTCGAGGCGCGCGCCTTCGCCCAGTCGCAGGGCATTCCCGTCGTGCCCGGCGCGCCGGCGGCGCTCGCTTCGAGCGCCGAGGCCAAGGCGCTCGCGAAGTCGGTCGGCTATCCGGTGATGCTGAAAGCCTCGGCCGGCGGCGGCGGGCGCGGCATGCGCGCCGTGACCCGCCCCGAGGACATGGACGAGGCCTTCGCGCGCTGCCGGGGCGAAGCCGAGGCCGCCTTCGGCGACGGTGCGGTGTTCCTGGAAAAGATCGTGCCGCGGCCGCGTCACATCGAGGTCCAGGTGCTGGGCGACGGGCAAGGCAACGTCGTGCACCTGCACGAGCGCGACTGCTCGGTGCAGCTGCGCAACCAGAAGGTCGTCGAGGTGGCGCCGGCGCCGAACCTCGAGGGCGGGCTGCGCCAGCGCATCCTCGACGATGCACTGAAGCTCGCCCGCGCCGCGCGCTACGAGAACGCCGGCACGGTCGAGTTCCTGGTCGACCCGGAGTCTGGCGAGCACTTCTTCATCGAGTGCAATCCGCGCATCCAGGTCGAGCACACCATCACCGAGCAGGTGACGGGCGTCGATCTGGTCGAGGCGCAGTTCCGTATCGCCGCCGGCCAATCCCTCGCAGCCCTCGGGCTCGCCGACCAGGCGGACGTCGGCAAGCCGCGCGGTTTCGCCATCCAGGCCCGCATCGTCGCCCAGGGCGCCGGGACACTCAGCGCCTACCGCGAGCCGTCAGGCCCCGGCGTGCGCGTCGATGCCTGCGGCTATGTCGGCCTCGCGCCGCCGCCCCAGTTCGATCCGCTGCTCGCCAAGCTGATCTGCCAGTCGAGCTCGTCGGGGTCGTTCGAATCGGCGGTCGACCGCACGCGCCGGGCGCTCGCCGAGTTCCACATCGCCGGCGTGCCGACCAACCTCGCGCAGCTCGACGCCATCCTGGGTCACGCCGCGTTCCGCGCCGGCGATGCGCGCACGACCCTTCTGGCCGAAGCGCCCGAGCTCGGCACGGCCAAGCCCAGGCAGGCCGGCGCGCTGCAGTTCCTCGACCAGCAGGCCGCTGCCCTGGGACGCGGCCGCGCGCCGGGCTCGCTGCCGCCGCCCAAGCCGACGCTGCCGGTGCCGGCCGGCCACCGCGGCATCGAATGCCCGCACGCCGGCTCGGTGGTGGCGATCAACGTCAGCGAAGGCCAGAAGGTCTCGGGCGGCGACACGCTGTTCGTCGTCACGGCGATGAAGATGGAATCGTCGGTCACGGCGCCGTGTGACGGCACCGTGACGAATCTGGCACCGATCGCGGTCGGCAACGCCGTCGACGGCGGCCAGGTGCTCGCCGTCCTGAAGCCGGCCATCGGCGCTACAGACATTGCCCCACGCGAGTCGATGGAGGACGGCTGGTCGCCGGTGCTCGCCCAGGTGAGCGCCCTGCAGGCGATCGCCCACGCGCGGCTGGCGCCGGGCTCGAAGGATCCCGGCGTGGTGCGGCAGCGCAACCGTCACAAGCTCACCTGTCGCGAGCGCATCGATGCGTTGCTCGACAAGGGCAGCTTTCGCGAGATCGGCAGCGCAGCGGGCTTCGCGAGCTACGACGAGGACGGCAACATCGCCGAATTCACGCCGGCCAGCCATGTTGGCGGCACGGGCCGAATCGATGGCCGCTCGTGCATCGTCTGCGCCGACGACTTCACCTCGCGCGGCGGCCATGCCGACGGCGCGGTCGGCCAGAAGTCGCGCCATTTCGACCGGCTGTCGACCGAGCTGCGCGCGCCGTCGATTCGCCTGCTCGACGGCTCGTCGGGCGGCGGCAGCGTCGCCACCATGGTGCCCAAGCAGGCGAGCGACAGCGCGGCCTCGGTCAAGGAGAGCACCGGCGCCATCAAGGCCGGGCGGCCACGCGTCACCGGCACCGGCGGCTCGTTCCTGCCCGGCCATCTCGGCAGCACGCTCTATGTCGACCAGCTCAGCAAGGTGCCGGTGGTCAACATGCTGCTGGGCAGCGTCGTCGGCATTGGTGCTGCCAAGGCTGTGCTCGGCCATTTCTCGGTGATGGTGCGCGACATCTCGCAGCTCTTCGTCGCCGGCCCGCCGGTGGTCAGCCACGCCATGGGCTACGACGTCACCAAGGAGGATCTCGGCGGCTGGCAGATCCATTGCCGCAACGGCTCGGTCGACAATTTGGCCGAGTCCGAGGAGGAGGCGATGGCTCAGACCCGGCGCTTCCTGTCCTACCTGCCGCCCAGCGTCTACGAGGTGCCGCCTGTCGCAGCCGCGGCCGATCCCGCCGATCGCCGCGAGGAGGAGCTGCTGAGCCTGGTGCCGCGCAAGCGCACCGCGACCTTCGACGTGCGCCGCGCCATCCGGCTGATGGCCGACAAGGACTCGTTCTTCGAGATCGGCCCGCTGTGGGGTACCGACCAGGTGACGGGCTTCGTGCGCTTCGCCGGCCATCCGATGGGCGTCATCGCCTCGGACAGCCGGCACATCAACGGCGGCGCGCTGACCGCCGACGGCTGCGACAAGCTCAAACGCCATCTCGATGTCTGCGACCTCTTCCACCTGCCGGTGCTGAACCTGGTCGACAACCCGGGCTTCGCCGTCGGCATCGAGCACGAGGTCGCCGGCACCATCCGCAAGGGCGGCGAATGGATGGTCGCCTTCGCCCAGGTAACGGTGCCGATCTTCACCGTGCTGATGCGCCGAAGCTTCGGCGTCGCCGGCAACAACTACGCGACGCCGCGTGCGGCAGTGTCGGCGCGCGTGGTGTGGCCGGCCGCCGACGTCGGCGGCATCCCACCCGAAGGCGGCATCGAGGCGGCCTACAAGCGCCAGCTCGCCGAGGCCGCCGATCCGGCGGCGCTGCGCGCCGAGATCAATGCCCGCATCGAGAGCGCGCGTGGCCCCATCGGCCCGCTCAACCGCTTCGAGATGGAGGAGATGATCGACCCGCGCGACACCCGCCGGCTGGTCTGCGAATGGATCGGCGATGCCTACCGCATCGTGTCGCAGCCGTCGCGCCTGGGGCCAAGAGCGCTGCAGTTCAGGCCGTAGGTCATTCCCCTCCCCAAGCTGCGCTTGGGGAGGTGTCGCGTCATGCGCGACGGCGGGGTCATCGCCGGGAGCGCGCCACTCCGTGGCGCTCATGCTTTGTCGCAATCGCAAGAGACTTGAGCGCCACGGAGTGGCGCGCTCCCGGCGATGAGACTCATACGTCCTCTGTCGCCGACGACGGCGACACCTCCCCAAGTGAGGCTCGGGGGAGTCCCCCGGCATGCCCGGCACGCACCAGGATGCCGAGAAAATGGTGATGCCGCTTGCAGACGCTCATGGCTGGGGGTGCGCCACTCCAGTGGCGCGTCTTCTGTGTGATCGACGATGATCGCGCCACTGGAGTGGCGCGCCCCCAGCGCATTTTCATTGGAGGGGTCAGCTTACCTTCTCGACCACCCGGCCCAGGCGCTCCAGCGTGCGCAGGGCGGTCTTCTGGTCGAGGCCGGGCCATTGCACGCGGACCAGGATGTGGTTGGTGCCGGTCTGCTCGCCATAAGCGGCGATCTGGTCGGCGACCTCGTTCTCCGAGCCGATGATGAAGCGGCTGGCGGCGAACTTGTCGAAGTCGCCGCGGATGCGGTCGGCCGGCACGAAGCCGCTGGCCTCGCCCCAGCTGGCATAGGATTCGTACTTGTAGGCGAGCGGCTCGCGCACCTCGTCGATCGCCTTGCCGACGCCGCTGCCGACATGGCACTCGCGGATGATCGGGTACTCCGCGACCGCCGGCAGGCCGAGCTCGGCGCGCGTGTCGCGGAACAGGGCGTTGAGCCGTCCGACCGAGCTCAGCGTCACCATGGGCGACGGCATCCAGGCATCGGCGAGCCTGGCCGCGCGCTTGACCGCGACCTCGACGTCGCCCGCCATCCAGATCGGCGGCCCGCCCGGCCGCCTGGGCTTGAGGCTGGCCTGCACCTTGTCGAGCGTGTGGAAGCGGCCGGCGTGCTCGACGACGTCGTCGCGCCACATCTTGCGGATCACGGCCACGCCCTCGACGAAGCGCGGCACGCGCTCCTTGAACGGCACGCCGATCGAGGCGAACTCCTCGTGGCGATAGCCGAGCCCCAGGCCGATGATGGCATTGCCGTCGGTCAGCCAGTCGAGCGTGGCGCACTCCTCGGCGACGATGACCGGATTGAGCAGCGGCAGCAGCAGCAGGCCGGGCCCGATGCGCATGCCCTCGGCCTCGGCGGCGAGCCGCGCCAGGAGCGGCATGGTCTGGAACATCTGCAGGGGGCTCGAGAGGAAGTGCTGGCCGACCATGAGCGAGACCAGCCCGCTCGCCCGCGCCACGCGCACCTGCTCGATCAGGTTGGCGAGCTCCGGTCCGAGATCCACGCCCTGCCGCCACTGCGTCGCCATGAAGAGTCCGAGCTGCATGTCGGTTGTTCCCGTTGGAGAGGTGAAGGCGCGCAGTCTGGCGGGCGGCACGCCGTCAAGGCAAGGGCCGCGCGGGGCTATTCGGGCACGAAGGCGTGGTCGGTGCGGACGGGATTGCCCGGACGCACGAGAGACAGCAGGGCCGCCCCGGCGGCCAGGCAGATCAGCAGCACGATGACATCGCGGCTGGCCGCGATCAGCATCTCCGGCGGCGCGTCGACGGTGCTGCCCGTGGTCTTGCGCATCATGCCGAGGCTCAGTGCCAGCACCGTCGAGGCGCTGGCGATGCCGGCGCTGATGCCGAGGAAGCGCATGACGTTCAGCACGCTGCCGGCCTCGCCGGTCAACTGGGGCGGCGCCAGCCCCATGACGGCGCTGCTGTTGGGCGAGACGAACAGGCCCTGGCCGGCGCCGAACAAGCCGAGCGCCACCATCACCATCGTCATGTCGGCGGCCGAGCCGTCGAGGGAAACATGGAGGAGCCCCAGCGCCGCCATGCACACCACCATGCCGGCGGTGGTCGGCGCGCGCGCGCCGAAGCGATCCGACAGGGCGCCGCCAACGGGCGCCAGCAGGCCCAGCATCACCGGCAGGATGGAGAGCCGCAGGCCCGCCGCCAGCTCGGACTCCTGGTAGACGCGGACCAGCACGAACGGAATGAGGAAGAACACGCCGAACAGGCAGGCGTAGGACAGGAAGTTCGCGAGGTTGCCGATCAGGAAGGGCTTCTGCGCCAGAAGCTTCAGGTCGAGCAGCGGCGAGGCGGCGCGCCGCTCCGCCCGGATGAACAACCAGATGAACAGGACGGCCAGCAGCACGCAGACGATGAACGCAGGCGACGTCGGCCCCCAGGCATGGCCCTCGTTCAGCACCGCGATGACGGCGGTGAGCGCAGGCGCGATCAGCAGCGCGCCGCGCCAGTCGAACCGCTCGCCTTCCGCCATCTTCTTCGACTGTGGGATGACCATCCAGCCCATCACGGCCCCGATCAGCCCGAACGGGACGTTGATCCAGAACGCCCAGTGCCAGCCCAGCGTGTCGAGAACCAGGCCGCCGACCGCCGGCCCCGCCCCCAGGCCGATCGCCTGCGCCGCCGATTGCAGGCCGAGCGCCCGCCCGCGCTCTTCCGGATGGGTCGCCAGCACCACGATGGCGATGCTGTTGGCCGTTATCAGCGCTGCCCCGGCGCCCTGGATCACCCGGAAGACCACCAGCCAGGTCAGGTCCGTCGCGAAGCCGCACAGCGCCGAGCCGAAGATGAAGATCAGGAAGCCGCAGGTGTAGAGCAGCTTGCGGCCGATCATGTCGGCCAGGCGTCCGAAGATCGGCATGCACGAGGCCATCGCCAGCAGATAGGCCACGGCGACCCAGCTCACGGTGCTCAGCCGGGCGTCGAAGTCGCGCTCGAGCCGGGGCAGCAGCATCTGCGTCAGGCTGGCGTCGACCTGCCCGATGAAGGCGCCGATGCAGACCGTGCCTACGACGAACCAGCGATAAGACTTGAGCCGCGCGATGGCTGCCGCCGGCGGCGGCTCACGGCCCTCGAGGAGGGCCTGGCGCAAGGCCGCGACGGTGAAGGGGCCTGGCGATGGTTCCGTCACGACAGGCCTCCCGTTTCATGCCCGTGCGCCGAGATTGCCGCCGCGGGATCGGCTTTGACAAGCGATCCCTAGAGCCGCAACCCTCGCAGGCGCAACGAGTTGCCGACGACGCTGACCGAGCTCAGCGCCATCGCCGCCGCTGCCAGCACGGGTGAGAGCAGGATGCCGAAATCCGGGTAGAGGACGCCGGCCGCGATCGGCACACCCGCGGCGTTGTAGACGAAGGCGAAGAGCAGGTTCTGACGGATGTTGCGCATGGTTGCCTGCGAAAGATGGCGAGCCTTCGCGATGCCCATGAGATCGCCCTTGAGCAGGGTGACGCCGGCGCTCTCGATCGCCACGTCGGTGCCGGTGCCCATGGCGATGCCGACATCGGCCGCGGCCAGCGCCGGCGCATCGTTGACGCCGTCGCCGGCCATGGCCACCACACGGCCTTCGCGGCGCAGCTTCTCGACCACGGCGCTCTTCTGATCGGGCAGCACCTCGGCCTCGACCTCGGTGATGCCGAGCCGCCGTCCGATGGCCAGCGCGGTGGTGCGGTTGTCGCCGGTCAGCATGACAACGCGAACCTTCTCTCGTGCCAAGGCCTCGAGCGCTGCCGGCGTCGTCTCCTTCACCGGGTCGGCAATGGCGAATATGGCCGCCTCCTTGCCGTCGATCGCAAGGAAGATGGCGGTCGCCCCCTCCTGGCGCTGCCGCTCGGCCTCGGCCTCGAGGGTTGGCGTCTCGATGCCGAGCTCGCGCAGGAAGCGCGCATTGCCGAGCGCCAGCCGGCGCCCCTCGACCGTGCCCACGACGCCCTTGCCCGTGGGCGAGTCGAAGTCGGTGACATCGGCGAGGGCGAGCTTGCGCTCCGCCGCTGCCGCGACGACGGCCATCGCCAGCGGATGCTCGCTCGCCTTCTCCGCGCTGGCGGCGAGCCGCAGCACCTCCGCCTCGACAAAGCCCGCCGCCGCGACGATGGCCACCACCTTGGGCTTGCCCTCGGTCAGCGTGCCGGTCTTGTCGACCACCAGCGTGTCGACCCGCTCCATGCGCTCCAGCGCCTCCGCGTTCTTGATCAGGACGCCGGCCTGGGCGCCGCGCCCGACGCCGACCATGATCGACATCGGCGTCGCCAGGCCGAGCGCGCAGGGGCAGGCGATGATCAGCACGGTCACCGCCGCCACCAGCCCGAACGCCAGCCTCGGCTCGGGACCCCACACCGCCCAGGCGGCGAAGGCGACCAGCGCGATCGCCATGACCGTCGGCACGAAATAGCCCGCGACAGAGTCGGCCAGACGCTGGATCGGCGCGCGCGAGCGCTGCGCCTCGGCCACCATTTGCACGATGCGCGCCAGCATTGTGTCGCGACCGACCTTCTCGGCGCGCATCACGAAGCTGCCGGTCGCGTTCATCGTGCCGGCGATCACCTTGGCACCGGGCTCCTTGGTGACGGGCATGGACTCGCCGGTCACCATCGATTCGTCGAGCGACGAGCGGCCCTCGATCACCTGCCCGTCGACCGGCACCTTCTCGCCCGGCCGGACGCGCAGCCGGTCGTCGACGGCAATGGCGTCGAGCGACACCTCCTCGTCTGACCCGTCGGCCCTGAGGCGACGCGCGGTCTTGGGCGCGAGGTCGAGCAGGGCGCGGATCGCGCCCGAGGTCTGGTCGCGGGCCCGCAGCTCGAGGACCTGCCCGAGCAGCACCAGGACGGTGATCACCGCGGCGGCCTCGAAATAGACCGCGACGGTTCCCTCCGTGCCGCGGAAGGCCGGCGGGAAGAGCCCGGGTACGGCGACGGCCACCACGCTGTACAGCCAGGCGACGCCGGTCCCCATGGCGATCAGGGTGAACATGTTGAGGTTGCGCGTCCGAAGAGACTGCCAGCCACGCACGAAGAACGGCCAGCCCGCCCACAGCACAACGGGCGTGGCGAGCGCGAATTGCAGCCAGTTCGAGAGCTTCTGGCCCACGAGCATGTGCAGGTTGGCGAGGTGCCCGCCCATCTCCAGGACCATCACCGGCACCGCCAGCACCAGGCCGATCCAGAATCGCCGCGTCATGTCGGCGAGCTCGTGGTTGGGACCGCTGTCGGCCGAGGCGACCTCCGGTTCCAGTGCCATGCCGCAGATCGGGCAGCTGCCCGGACCGGCCTGTCGGATCTGCGGGTGCATGGGGCATGTGTAGATCGTGCCGGCCGGCATCTCCGGCTCGGGTGCCTTTGCCGGGGCGAGATAGCGCTCGGGCTCCGCCGTGAACTTGGCCAGGCATTTGGGGCTGCAGAAGTAATGGGTCCGGCCGCCGTGCTGCGCGGTGTGCCGGGCGCCCTCGATCCCGACCTTCATGCCGCAGACCGGGTCGATCGCCGTATCGGGCGCCGTCTCGGACGTGGGAGAGCGGGCGTGACCGTCATGGCTGTGGGCGTGGCTCGTGTGGAGGCAGGCATTTTTCATGTCTTGTCATTTATACCCTACCGGGGTATAGTTCAAGAATGGATGACAAGCTCAAGAAGTCCCAGCTCGCCCGCCTGGGGCGGATCGAGGGCCAGGTGCGCGGCGTCGCCCGCATGATCGAGGACGGCCGCTACTGCATCGAGGTGCTCAACCAGATCCGCGCGGTCCGCGCTGCGCTCGACAAGGTCGAGCAGGAGACCCTGGGCGATCATCTCCGCCATTGCGTCGCGCATGCCTTCCATGCCGGCTCGGAGAAGGAACGTCACGTCAAGATCGACGAGCTGCTGGAACTGCTGGATAATCGTCGGCACTGACATGCCTCGCCTTCGCGCCCTGCTCTGGCTGATCGCGCTCGCGGCCTTCGCGTTGCCGCCGCTTGGCGGCTCGTTGGCGAGCCCGGCAACGCCGACCCACGCGTCGATGCCGCACGGATCGGCGACGGACGGGATGACCGTCACCGACTGCGACGACCATGCGCCACCGCCGCCCGATTGCCCGGCGAAAGGCACCGCAAAGCATGCAGCGGGCACCTGCTGTCCCCTGATGGCCGGTGTCGTCGGGGTGCTGCCGTCAGCCGTCTCGACGCCGGCGCCGCCGGCACCATCGACCCTGGAGCCGGCCGGCACGCCACGTCTCGGCGGGCTCGCCGCGACTCGCGATCCGCCTCCGCCCCGACGCTGACGCGCCGCGGTCCCGCTCGCCCCGACAAGGCGCCGCGGGATCGAGAAAGCTCGTCTTGTGTTCGCGGAGGAATCGACATGAATCGCAGATCGTTCCTGGTGGGCGCCGTCGCGGCAGCCTGCCTGCCCGGCGCCGGCCTTTCGGGTGGTGCCCTTTCCGGTAGTGCTTGGGCGCACGTCGGCCACGAGGAAGCCGAGTTCGGCAAGCCCGGCGACCCCGGCAAGCCGGCGCGCATCGTCCAGGTTGTGATGCGCGACGCGGACGGCAGGATGCTCTACCTGCCGAACCGCGTCGTCGTCCGCCGCGGCGAGCAGGTTCGCTTCCTGCTGCGTAACAACGGCGTCATCGACCACGAGTTCGTCATCGGCACCGCCGAGGAGAATCGTCGCCACATGAAGGCAATGGAGGCGCACCCCGACATGGAGCACGACGATCCCAATGCCAAGCGGCTGAAGCCAGGCGCGACGGGCGAGATCGTCTGGCAGTTCACCAAGGCGGGCACGTTCGAGTTCGCCTGCCTGATCCCCGGCCACTATCAGGCCGGCATGGTCGGAATCATCGTGGTCGAGTGATCGCCATGCGCCGTCTCGCTCTCCACACCGTCGCGGTCGTGTCCCTCGTCGTGTCGCCCGGTCTCGCCATCGCGCACGAGGGGCACGACCACGGGGCGCCGCCGCCGCCAGTGTCCGCCACCATCGCGCCGCGCGCCGACGCATCGTCAGACGACTTCGAGATCGTGGCCATCGCCCGCGGCAGCCGCCTGCGGCTCTACCTCGACACCTTCAGGACCAACGTGCCCGTGAGGGACGCGGTCATCGAGATCGACACGCCGGCCGGCACGCAGAAGGCGGCGGCCGACACCGAGGGCGCTTATGAGATCGTGGCCCCCTGGCTCGCCCGGCCCGGCCGCTACGACCTCGCGATCACGGTGCAGGCCTCCGGCATCGTCGACATCCTGGCCACGACCCTGGTCATCCCCGAGCCCGCGACCGTCCCGGCCGCCACGGGCAGCCTGCTGAGCCGATTGCCGGTAATGGCGACCGTCTACGGCCGCGATCTCGCCCTGTGGGCGGTTGCCGGCCTCGCCTTCGTGGCCGGGATCGGCGCGGCCAGCCTGTTCCGCCGGCGGCGCCCGGGCGGCGTGGCGCTGCTGGCCATCGTCGCGGCGGCAGGCCTCATGGCCGATCGCGCGGACGCCGCCGAGCCGCAACCCGGGAATGACGCGCCCGAGACCGCCGTAGCGGCGCGCGACGTCGCGCAGCGCTTTCCCGACGGCGCCCTGTTCGTGCCCAAGCCGACGCAACGCATCCTCGGCCTGCGCACCCTCTTCACCGACGTGCAGACCTGGTCGGGCACGGTCGAGCTGCCCGGCCGAGTAATCCCCGATCCGAACAGCGCAGGATTCGTGCAGGCGGCGGTGTCCGGCCGTCTGACGCCGCCCCCCGGCGGCTTCCCGCGCCTCGGCACGAAGGTCGCGGCAGGCGACCTGCTCGCCTACGTGAAACCCGCCATCGGTGCGGCCGATGTCACCACCCAGCAGCAGCAGGCCCGCGAGCTCGACCAGCAGATTGCCCTGATCGAACGAAGGCTCGAACGCTTCCGCCAGATCCAGGGTGTCATCGCACGGGCGCAGATCGAGGACGCCGAGCTCGAGCTGACCGGCCTCAGGATCCGTCGCGCCAATCTCGACCGTTCGGGCCGCGAGCAGGAGCGGCTGGTGGCGCCGGTCTCCGGGGTCGTCGCCGCTGTCCAGGCAGTGGCTGGCCAGATCGCCGAGCCCAACGCCGTCATCTTCCAGATCGTCGATCCGGCGCGCTTCTGGGTCGAGGCGCTGAGCTACGAAGCCTATGCCTTGAAGGACGAGGCGACCGGGCAGCTCGGCGACAATCGCACCGTGCCGCTGCACTATCGTGGCGCGGGTCTCGCCGATCGCAACCAGGCGATACCGATTCACTTCGGCATCGAGGGCGACACGACCGGCCTGCGCGCCGGCCAGCTCCTGACCGTGCTGGCCTCGACCAGCGACGAGCGTCGCGGCATCGCCGTGCCGCGCAGCAGCGTGCTGCGCGGCGCCAACGGCCAGTCGATCGTCTACGAGCACACCAACGCCGAGCGCTTCGTGCCGCGCGAGGTCCGGGTCGAGCCGCTCGACGGCCAGCGCGTGCTGATCGTGTCGGGTATCGAGCCCGGCAAGCGCATCGTCACCCAGGGCGCCGAGCTCCTGAACCAGATCCGCTGACGGCACGGAGCCCCCGACGATGTTCGCCTTCCTGGTCACCCAGTCGCTGCGCAACCGGCTCTTCGTGCTGGCGTTCGCCGCCGTGCTCGCCCTCTACGGCGCCTTCACGGCGACGCGCCTGCCGGTCGACGTCTTTCCCGATCTCAACCGGCCCACCGTCACCATCATGACCGAGGCGGAGGGCCTCGCGCCGCCCGAGGTCGAGCAGCTCGTCACCTACGTCATCGAGACGCAAATGAACGGCCTGCCCGGCGTCATACGCGTGCGCTCGACGTCCGGCGTCGGCCTCTCGATCGTCTATGTCGAGTTCGACTGGGGCACCGACATCTACCGCAACCGCCAGCAGGTAGCGGAGCGGCTGGCACTCGTGCAGTCGCAGCTTCCCGCCAACGTGCTGCCGCAGATGGGGCCGATCAACTCGATCATGGGCCAGATCGTGCTGATCGCGGTAACCGGACCGGATTCGGTCTCGGCCATGGATCTGCGCGAGATGGCCGACTTCACCATCCGGCCACGCCTGCTCGCCATCCCGGGCGTGTCACAGGTCATTCCGATCGGCGGCGAGGTGCGGCAGTACCGGGTCTCGCCCAACCCGGCGGCGATGCGCGCCTATGCCGTGTCGTTCGAGCAGGTCGAGCGGGCGCTGTCGCAGTTCGGCGCCAACACCGGCGGCGGCTTCACCGACCAGTACAGCCGCGAGTTCCTGATCCGAAACGTCGGCCGCACGCGCAGCCTGGACGATCTCGGCAGCATCGTCGTCGCCACTGTCGCCGGCCAGCCCGTCGCGCTGCGCCACATCGCGGAGGTGTCGTTCGCGCCCCGGGTCAAGCGCGGCGACGCCGGCTTCCAGGGCCGGCCGGCGGTCATCGTGTCCGTCGAGAAGCAGCCCGGCGCGGATACGATCCGCCTGACGGCGGAGATCGAGCGGGCCTTGCGCGACCTCGGTGCCGGCCTGCCGGCCGGCGTCCGGGTCGACCAGATCCTGTTCCGCCAGGCCGACTTCATCCAGACGTCGATCGAAAACGTCCGCGGCGTGCTTGTCGAGGCGGCGGTCGTGGTGGCGATCGTGCTGTTCGCCTTCCTGCTCAACGTCCGGACCACGGCAATCTCGCTCGCCGCCATTCCGATGTCGATCTTCATCACGGCCATCGTCTTCCAGTGGATGGGCCTGTCGATCAACACCATGACCCTGGGCGGCCTCGCCATCGCCATCGGCGAGCTGGTCGACGACGCGGTGGTCGACGTCGAGAACATCTTCCGCCGGCTGCGCGAGAATCGCGCCGCCGGGAACCCGCGCAGCACTTTCGACGTCGTGGTGTCGGCGAGCCAGGAGGTCCGCTCCGGAATCGTCTACGCCACGACCATCATCGTCCTGGTGTTCGTGCCGCTGTTCGCGCTGTCGGGCATCGAGGGCCGCCTGTTCGCGCCGCTGGGCCAAGCCTATATCGTCTCGATCCTGGCGAGCCTCGTGGTGTCGATCACGCTGACACCGGTGCTGGCCTACTGGCTGCTGCCAGGCCTGAAGCGGCTCGAGGCGCGCGAGGCCGGCCTGGTTCGACTGCTGAAACGCGGCAACGCGCGGGCGCTCGCCTGGTCGTTCGCCCATCCGCGAACCCTGATGTCGGTCATCGCCGTTGCCGTCGTCACGGCCGGGGGGCTCGCCGTGCAGCTTCCGCGCGCCTTTTTGCCGCCGTTCAACGAAGGCACGCTGACCATCAACACGCTGTTCAATCCCGGGATCTCGCTGGCAGAGAGCCATCGCGTCGGCCTGATCGCCGAGGAGATGATCATGGCGGTTCCCGAGGTCGAGCGCGTCGGCCGGCGCACCGGCCGGGCCGAGCTCGACGAGCATGCCGAGGGCGTGCACTCGTCCGAGGTCGAGGTCGCCCTGAAGCCGGGCGGCCGGCCCAAGGACGAGATCGTTGCCGACATCCGCTCGCGGCTGTCTGTGCTGCCGGTCTCGACCAACATCGGACAGCCGATCTCGCACCGGCTCGACCACATGCTGTCGGGCGTGCGCGCCCAGATCGCGCTGAAGGTGTTCGGCGAGGATCTCGACGCCATTCGGTCGATCGCTGAGGAGCTGCGCGAGAAGCTCGCGACCGTGCCCGGCATCGTCGACCTCCAGGTCGAGCGACAGGTGCGTATCCCGCAGCTCGACGTGATTGTCGACTATCGCCGCGCCGCGCTTTACGGCCTGCAGCCCGCCGCCGTGACCGAGCAGCTCGAGCGCCTGTCGAACGGCCGCGTCGTGTCACGCCTGGCCGACGGCAACCGCCGCTACGATGTCGTGCTTCGCCTGCAGCAGGAGCGGCGCACCACCCAGGGGCTGGGCGACCTCCTGATCCAGACGCCGGTCGGCTGGGTGCCGCTGCGCCGCGTCGCCGACGTGGTCGAGACCGACGGCCCCAACCAGATCCTGCGCGAGCACGGCCGGCGCCGCGTCGTCGTCCAGGCCAACACCGACGGCGCCGCCGACATGGCGGCCGTCGTCTCCGACATCCGCCGCATCTTGGCCGCGACGCCGCTGCCGCCGGGCGTCTTCACCAGCCTCGAAGGCACCTTTCAGGCGCAGGAGGAGTCGATGCGCACGATCGGCTTGCTGTCGATCGTCTCGCTCGCACTGATCTTCGCCGTTCTCTACAGCCGCTACCGCTCGCCGCTCTTCGTGGCGATCATCATGACCAGCGTGCCGCTCGCCCTGATCGGCAGCGTGACCGCGCTGTGGCTGGCCGGCCAGCCCTTGTCGGTCGCCTCGATGGTGGGCTTCATCACGCTGACCGGCATCTCCACCCGCAACGGCATCCTGAAGATCAGCCACTACATCAACCTCGCGGTCCACGAGGGTCTGCCGTTCGGCCGCGAGCTCGTGGTGCGCGGCAGCCTGGAGCGGCTGACGCCGGTCCTCATGACCGCGCTGGCGGCGGGCGTCGCGCTTCTGCCGCTGATGATCGACCCGCACGCGCCGGGCAAGGAGATCCTGCATCCGGTCGCCATCACCATCTTCGGCGGCCTCGTCACCGCCACCGTTCTCGACACCCTGCTGACGCCGACCCTGTTTCTGCGATATGGCGCACGGTCGCTGGCGCGGCTGGTCGCGGAGTCGGCCACGCGCCGTGGGCCGAGCGGTCCGGCAGCGCCGGCCACGCCCCTCGAAGCGTTCTGATCCCAACCCAAGGAGAAGCCAATCATGCGCACCCCGATCCTGGCACTGCTGGTGCTCCTCGCGACAGCCCCGGCAGCGCTCGCTCACGAGCCTCGCCCCGGGCCCAACGGCGGCCTCAAGGTCGATGCCGGCAGCCGCTATCACGCCGAGCTGGTGGCAGCCGGCACGCCCGACGTCGTGCTGTTCCTCTACGATGCCAACGACAAGCCGATCCCGTCGGCCGGTTTTCGCGCCAACGCCATCCTGGTGATCGACGGCAAGAGCCATCGCTTCCCCCTGCAGCCAGCCGACGGCTCGATGATGACGGGCACCGCACCGGTCGCCGTGCCGAAGGGCGTGAAGGGCGCAGTCCAGCTCACGGCACCCGACGGCACGACGGCGCAGGCGAAGTTCTGACGGCGGCCGATCGCAGCCCCGCCTGTCGGGTAGATGATGCCGGCACAGGACGTCCATGTTGATCAGGCGCACCCGTTCCCCGAAAGTGAGGACCAACGATTGGGGAATGCAGGATGCGCGCTGCCGTCGCCGAGAACATGGAGAACACTTATCTTGGTCGCGTTACGACGAACTAAGCCATGACCAGACACGCGCCAACGGCGCGAATCGGATCAGGCCAGCTTGGGCGGTCTCTCGGTTCGGGGACCCGGCAACCCGGCAAGCACTTCCGTCGGCCAGGCATCGGCAAGAGCCACCGGCTCACGACATGGTCCGACGGCCACCATCGGGGCCGCAATCGCGGCATGGCAGGCCACGGTGCAGCAACCGCCCATATGCCCCGATGCGCCGTCTTCCGGGCAAGGCATGGCGCCACGATGGGCATGCTCGACGGCCGTCACGACGGCTCGAGGGACGACCCGTTCAGCAAGAGCAGCCTGGGTGCTCGAGTGGGCGGTTGCAGTCTTCTGGGCTGCAGGCGAGTAGACTGACGGAGATGATTTGTGGCCCTGATGCGCGGAAGCGCTTCCAAACGGCGCGCCAAGCCCCGCCGCCAAAAGCAGCAGGGCAACGGCTAACCGTGTGAGAAAGGCTGCACGCATCGAGGAAGAATTGGCTTCCGCGGCAAGGAATGTCAACGCATGGCTGAGCGGCAATGGTCCATGCGGTGGGACAGGTCGGGCCGACCTCGTCAGACGCCTGTCCGGTCGGTGTAGTTGGCGTCGAGCCGGCCGTTGAAGTAGTCGCCATATCGGATGGCGGCGTATCGCGACGCCCCCGTAGCTTCCCGGAAATGCTCGAGCGTGCTGATCTCGGTATCGAGGTTGGGATCGAAAAAGTACCCGATCGAGTAACGATCCCTGTCGGGCGAGGCATTGATCACGCGATGAGGCGTCGAGTTGAACCTGTCGTTGGTCCATCGCGCCAGGATGTCCCCGATATTGACGACGAAGGTATCCGGCACGAACGGCACCGGCCGCCAGGCGCCATCCGGCAGTCGCACCTCGAGTCCGCCCACGCTGTCCTGCGCCAGGATCGTCAGGAACCCGTAGTCGGTATGCGGATGGGCGCCGTAGAGATCATCGGGCCGATCGGCCGGCGCCGGCGGGTAGTGGATCAGGCGCAGGCACGTCGCCGGTGGCGAGAACCGTCTGGCGAAGAAATCGGGCGCCTCGCCGATCGCCATCGAGAAGACTTTCAGCAACCGCATGCCCGTATCGCGCATCGCGGCATCGTAGCGACGCACCGTCTCCTGGAACGCGGCATCCTCGGGCCACTGGTTGGGCCCCTGCAGCGGCTGGACCCTGTAGCTCGGGTCGGCCGGATCGACCTCGTGCCGGAGGAAGAAGGATTCGAGCTGATTGGGGTGTCGCGCCGGCGCGAACCGGGCCGAGGATACAAGCGTCGATCCGGCGAGCGCCTGGTAGCCACGATGCCAGCGGTTGAGCTTGATCCCGAGCTTGTCCACGAGCGGCAGGGCGTGGAATCGGCGGTTGGCCTCGAACGCCGCATCGATCAGGTCGGACGGCACGCCATGGTTGGCGATGTAGAAGAATCCCGTCGACCGGCAGGCGCTCGAGAGCTGCTCTCCAACTCGCGACAGCTCGCTGTCGGCGGCTTCGCGCCAAAGGCTGCCAACATCGATGACAGGAAGTTCACCATCCAGCAACCGTGCCATCGGCCTGCCCTCCTCGAGCCACCAATATCATCGAAGGATCGACACCGACCAGGACCGCTTGCCGCATCGTAGAGGCCGATCGCGGCCACGTTCTACGGAGCTATTTTTGCCGCTTCCAGGTATTGGTCGCCGCGACGGCTACGCCGTTGTGGTCTTCGGTATAGAGAATCTCGATCGTATCGGGATCGACGATCGTGCCTTCGACGACGCCCCGGCCCTTCACGATCAGGCGAAGCTGCTTTCCGTCCGGCGAGATGACGCCGACGACGGGAATGGTTGCGGCGGGCGACGAATTGGTGCCCCACACGCGATTGCCGTCCTGTCCCTCGATCTTGGTCGTGAACGGTACCTCGGTGAGACGGTTGTCGCCCGCTGGCTTGGCAGCCATAGTCGCCGGATGGTGCGTAGCCAAGCCGCTGACAATGCTCTTGCTCGTTCCAACCCAGGTGCCTTTCATGTCGAACGATTGAGCGCTTGCTGCGCCCGTCCCGGTGACGAGCGCGACAAGGCAAAGCAGCGACGAACGGTTGAGCATGAAATTTTTCCTTCCTTTGCTGGTCAGGCTTGCCGCTACCTTCCACGACCCATCGCGCCTGATCAATACGAGGAAGGATCGATAGCGAGCATACCACCCTCTCGCGGTGGCAAATTAAGTCAAGTTGCCTCGAATCTGTCAGACATGGCAGGCTGGCACACCGGCGGATCGAGGAGAAGGCGTGATGCGCGTCGCGGTCGTCGAGAACATGGAGAACACGTATCTCGGCACCCTGGGCCGGGCCCTGGACGATGCCGGCGCCCGGCTCGACTGGTTTCGCCCCTGGCAGAACGGCGCCTTGCCGTCAGGCATCCACGAGCATGACGCCCTGATCGTGCTCGGTGGAAAGCAGAGCGCGGTCGACGACGACGCCTACCCTTATCTTCCCCTCCTCGCCGGATTGATGCGCCAGTTCGGCGATGCCGAAAAGCCGGTCCTCGGGATCTGTCTCGGGGCACAATTGCTCGCACGCGCCTATGGCGGAGAAAACCTTATCGGCGGTGCCCGCGAGTTCGCCTGGACGACGCTCGATGTCACCCCGGAGGGCGCGTCCGATCCGCTGTTCGCCGAGCTCGGCACGCGCTTCGACAGCTTCCATTGGCACGTCGATACGTTCTCCCTGCCCGACAACGCCGTACCGCTCGTTTCCGGCTCCGTCGTTCCCAACCAGTGTTTCCGCATCGGCCGGGCCGCCTATGGCGCCCAGTTCCACTTCGAGGCCAGTGTGGAGGTCGTCGACGCCTGGCTGATCGAGTATCGCCATGTCGCCGAGCGGGTCGCGCCGGGCTGGCTCGAGCGCTATCCGGAATTTGTTGCCCGGCATGCGGCTGCGGCGGATCGGGCTGGCGATGCAATTGCCCGCGCCTTCGTGCGACGCATTCGGTCCACCGAGGACGCCGAAGCAGCCGGCTGACGTCTCAAGTACTGCGATCATCGCTGTCTTTCGGGACTGTTCATCCCCGTCCATAGGGCGTAGATTCTCCCAGCGAACGGGGAGTTGCGGAGCAGTGGCGAGCTCTTACCTCATCTATCGTCCGCGCGAGGGAACCGTCTCCGGCGTCGTTGCCGGCAGGCCGATCCGGCTGACCACCTTCCGAACTCCAGTTGCCATGACCTTGGAAGCTTGGCGTGCAGCTGACCGGTCCCGCGGAACCAGCGCTCCTCACGTCACGCAGTGGGATCATTTGCATGAGTTCCGGCCAGGCGGGGGGTCGGCGGGGCCGGCCGGAACGAGACTGACGATTGCCGATAGCGCCCCATTCGAGATTTTCGACTATCCGGGAGAATACGCCCAACGCTTCGACGGCGTTGACCCCGCAGGCGCGCAGGCCAGGCATCGGCACCACGCGCGTGTCGTGCAGGTCAATCCGGCAAGTCGCCACGCATTTGCCATTCATGGTCTGCCGCCATGCGGCGACCCGCGCTGCATCGTAGCGGTCGACGCGTGGGAGCTTCTGTTCACAGCGCTCATGTCGACGAAGCAGGTCTCGTTCGTCGTCGAGCTTTGACCCTAAGGTCGAGGCGGCCGCTCGTGCGAGGTCGGGGTGGGACGAAACTGGAAAGGCGCGGGCTTTCGCATCGCCGCCGCGGCGATCACCCGCCCTCCCCCGGCGCGGGCGAAGGCCGATCGAAGGTCCCGGCGGGCGCGCCCGCCTCCTTCGCCGGTGTCTTCCTGGCCGGCGTCAGCAAGCGGAAGAAGACGGGCACGAACAGGATGGCGACGAAGGTGGCCGCGAGCATGCCGCCGATCACGCCGGTGCCGATCGAGTGTCGGCTGGCCGAGCCGGCGCCGGTGCTGATGGCGAGCGGCAGCACTCCCAGCACGAAGGCGAGCGAGGTCATGACGATCGGCCGGAAGCGCAGGCGGGCAGCCTTGATCGCGGCGTCGTACACCGTGGCCCCCTGGCGATGGCGCTGGGCGGCGAACTCGATGATCAGGATGGCGTTCTTGGCAGCGAGGCCGATCAGCGTGACGAGCCCGATCTGGAAGTAGACGTCGTTGTCGAGGCCGCGCCACCAGATCGCGAGCAGCGCGCCCAGCACCGCGAACGGCACGGCGGTCAGCACGGCGAGCGGCAGCGACCAGCGCTCGTACTGTGCCGCCAGGATCAGGAACACCATGACCAGGCCGAACACGAAGCCGAGCTGGCCGGAGCCCGCGGTGGCGAGTTCCTGAAAAGCCGAGCCGATCCAGCCGATCGTGAAGTCCCGCGACACCGTGCTGGCGACAACCTCGCGCATGGCGGCGATCGCCTGGCCCGAGGAGTAACCGGGCGCCGGGCCACCGATCACCTTGGCCGCGGGGAAGATGTTGAAGCGCTCGACGGCGTCAGGCCCGAGGGTGCGCGTGAAGGTCACCAGCTCGCTCAACGGCACCATGACGTTGTTGTCGGAGCGCACGAAGACGTGGCGCATGTCGTCCGGCTTCTCGCGGTAGTCGGCCTCCGACGACAGGCTCACGCGATAGGTCCTGCCGAACAGCGAGAAGTCGTTGACGTAGAGGCTGCCGAACGAGCTCTGCATGGTGTCGAAGATGGCGTTGATCGGGATGCCCAGCGCGCGCGCCTTGTCGCGATCGACGTCGATGCGGTACTGCGGCACGCTGGTCGTGAAGGTGGTCTGCACGCCGCGCAGCTCGGGCCGCTGGTTGGCCGCCGCGACCACCTTGTTGACCGCCTCGCCCAGCCCGGTGAGCGGGCCGCCCGAGCGGTCCTGCAGGAAGAACTCGAAGCCGCCGGTGACGCTGATGCCGATAATCGGCGGCGGGTTGAAGCCGATGACGATGCCGTCCTTGAACCTGGCGTTGATGCGGGCAAGTGCCGGCGCGACGTTGCGGGCATCCTGCGCCGCATCCTTGCGCTGCGACCAGTCCTTCAGGGTCACGAACGAGATGCCGGAGTTGGTCTTGAGCGCGCGCGACAGGAGGTCGAAGCCCGAGAAGGTGACGACGTTGGCGACCGCCGGGTTCTCGAGCAGCGCGTTGGTCGCCTCCTTCGTCACCTCGCGCGTGCGCGCGATCGCGGCAGCGGGCGGCAGGATCGTCACCATGAAGACGTAGCCCTGGTCCTCCGCTGGCACGAGGCTGCCCGGGATGCGCTGGAACAGGGCCCAGGTCGCCCCGAGCACGAGGACGAAGCCGGCGACCCCCAGCACGGTGTGCCGCAGCAGGAAGCCGACGCCGCCGGTGTACCGCTCGGTCACCCAGGCGAAGAAGCGATTGAAGAGGGCGAATGGCGCCCACGGCTTGGCGTGCGTCGGCTTGAGGATTAGCGCTGCCAGCGCCGGCGTCAGCGTCAGCGCCACGATCCCGGAGATCACCACCGACACCGAGATGGTGACCGCGAACTGGCGATAGAGCTCTCCCGCCAGGCCGCCCAGGAACGACACCGGGATGAAGACCGCGCACAGCACCAGCACGATGGCGACAACCGGCCCTGTCACCTCCTGCATCGCCTGGATGGCGGCCTCGCGTGGCGACTTGCCGGTGGTCGCCATGATGCGTTCGACGTTCTCCAGCACGACGATCGCGTCGTCGACCACGATGCCGATCGCCAGCACCAGCCCGAACAGGGTCAGGAGGTTGATCGAGAAGCCCAGCAGGTACATGCCGGCGAAGGTGCCGATGATCGACACCGGGATGGCGATCACCGGGATGATCATCGCCCGCACGCTCTGCAGGAACAGGAATACCACCAGCACGACCAGCAGGATCGCCTCGACGAAGGTGATGGCGACCTCCTGGATCGAGACCTCGACGAATCGCGTGGTGTCGAACGGGATGTCGTAGCGCAGGCCGACGGGGAAACGCTTCGAGATCCGCTCCATCGTCTCGCGCACCGTGGCGGCGACCGCGAGCGCATTGGCGCCGGGCTGCAGGTAGACCGCGATCGGCACCGCCGGCGCGCCGTTGAAGGTGCCGGAGAAGCCGTAGAGCAGCGCGCCCAGCTCGACCCGCGCCACGTCCTTCAGCCGGAGCGCCCCGCCATTCTCCTCGGAGCGGATGATGATGTCCTCGAACTGCGTGCGGTCGACCAGCCGCGGCGGCGTCGTCACCGAGTAGGTGAAGACCTGCGGGTTGGTCATCGGCTCCTCGCCGAAGCGGCCGGCGGCGAACTGCTGGTTCTGCTCGCGGATCACGGCGGCGACGTCGGCCGGGGTCAGGTTGAACTGCGCGAGCTTGTCGGGCCTCAGCCAGATGCGCATCGAGTAGTCCGAGGCGCCGAACAGCGCCGCATCGCCGACGCCCGGCAGGCGGCGGATCTCGTCCAGCACGTTCACCAGCGCATAGTTGCTGATGTAGATCGTGTCGTAGCGGTTGTCCGGCGACGACATCGTCATCACCTGCAGGATCGACGTCGAGCGCTTCTGCACGACGACGCCCTGGCGCGCGACCTCGGCCGGCAGGAGAGGCTGGGCGCGCTGCACGCGGTTGCTCACGTTGATGGCGTTCTGGTCGGGATTGGTGCCGATCTCGAAGGTCACCGTGAGGTTCATCGTGCCCGAGCCGGTCGAGGTCGACTGCATGTAGAGCATGCGCTCGACGCCGTTGATCTGCTGCTCGAGCGGCGCCGCCACGCTCTGGGCGACCGTCTCGGCGGTGGCGCCGGGATAGGTCGCCGAGACGACGATGTCCGGCGGCACGATCTGCGGATATTGCGAGATCGGCAGCGCGCGTATGGAGACCAGGCCGGCCAGCACGATCACGATCGACAGGACCGAGGCGAAGACCGGCCGGTCGATGAAGAATTTCGAGATCACGGCTTGCCGCCGGCGGCCGATTGCCCGGCCTCTTTCGGGGCCGCCGCGGGGACCGGCTTCACGACGTTGCCCGGCCGCACGCGGATCACGCCGTCGACGACGATGCGGTCGCCTTCCTTGAGGCCCTTGCGCACGATGAAGCCGTTGTCGAGCTCGCGGAAGATGCGCACCTGGCGGGCGCGCGCCACCAGGTCCGGCTCGATCGCGTAGACGAAGGCGCCGAGCGGGCCCTGCGAGATCGCGGCCTTGGGCACCACGATGGCATTGCGCAGCACGATGCCGGTCAGCTTCACGCGCACGAACTGCCCCGGCAGCAGGGCGCCGTCGCCGTTGGGGAACATGGCGCGGATCAGGATCGTGCCCGTGCGCGGATCGATGGTGCGCGAGCGCATGTCGATCGTGCCGAGCTGCGGATACACCGCGCCGTCGCCGAACTGCAGCTCGACCTTGACGGTCTCGGGGTCGAACAGCTCACCGTCCGGCCGCTCGACCTCCTGGAGCTGGCGCATCTCCCCCTCCGTGAAGGTGAAATACACGTAGGCCGGGTCGAGCTGGGTGATTGTCGTCAGCACCGTCTGCTGGGCCTGGATCAGGGTGCCCTCGGCCGGCGCGACAAGACTGGTCGGGCCGGTGACCGGCGCCTTGATGGTGGTGAACTCGAGATTGAGCCGGGCCGTCAGCACGTCGGCCGCGGTCGACTGGACGGCAGCGCGCGCCTGGTCACGGGCTGCGATGGCGTCCTCGAGGTTCTTCTGGGTCGCGACCTTCTGCGACGCCAGGCCTTCGACGCGCTTGTAGTTTTCCTCCGCCTGGACCAGGGACGCCTTCGCCTGGGCGGCCTGGGCGGTGGCGCGCGACAGGGCCGCCTCGTAGGTGCGTGGATCGATGCGGAACAGCACCTCGCCTGCCTTGACGATGGCGCCTTCCTGGAACTCGCGCTTCCGCAGCACGCCGCTCACCTGGGCGCGAATCTCGACGGCGCGGAAGCTGGAGACGCGGCCGGAGAACTCGAGCGGCAGCGGGACGTTGGCCGTCTTCAGCTCGACCACGCCGACCTCGGGCGGCGGCGGCGCCTGTGGCGCAGCCTGCTTCGCGGGCGGCTGCTTCCACCACAACACTCCCGCCGCGACCACCGCCACGAAGCCACAGGTCGCTGCGATACGCCAAATCCAGGCTCGCACGAGAACCCCTTCACGCGTTCATGTCCCGGCCGCCGGCACCGCAGCCCCCATGGGGTCGCGTCCCGGCTCAGGCCGTTCGCACACCGAGACCTGTTATCCTATGGCAGGCGGGCCGTCTCAAGCGCCGCCGAAGCGTGCCCTCAGCCGGGGCGCGACATCGCGGGCATAGCGCTCGAGGCTCGCGCTCATGTCGTCGGGCCGCATGCCGGGCGGCACCGCCCACGACACGATATCGGTCAACCCGTGCGCCTCGATGAAGGCCGACAGCTCGGCCACGCAGTGATCGACGTTGCCGACCACCCAGGTCTGCGGGATGCGCTCGGTCTCGACGATGCCGGCGACGCCGCCGTGCCCGCCCGCCTCCTCGCGGAACCGATTGTAGATCTCCATGCGCCGCCGCTCGGCGATACGGACGGCGGCCCAGTCGCGCTCGCGGTCGTCGGTGACCAGGCACGAGCGGATGATGCCGATGCGGAACGACGCCGGATCGCGTCCGTCGGCTCGCACCTGCTTCGTCCAGGCATCGAGCGACTGCGCCCGCGGTCCCTGCGGCAACAGGTTGGCGCCGAAGCGCGCCGCCCTGAGGGCACCGGGCTCCGACATCGCCGCCACCCACAGCGGCGGCCCGCCGGGCTGCACGTAGCCCGGCGTGATGGTGACGTCGGCGAAGGTGTAGCGCTTGCCCTCGAAGCTGAACTTCTCGCCGGTGAAGGCCAGCTTCAGCACGGCGATGCCTTCGTCGGTCAGCGACACCCGGCGCGACACCGGCAGGCCGAAGCCGCGGAACTCGTGCGGCGCATAACCCATGCCGACGCCGATCTCGACCCGCCCACCGCTGATGTTGTCGAGCACCGCCAGGTCCTCGGCGAGGCGGATCGGATGGTTGAACGGCAGCAGGCAGACGTCGCAGGAGAAGCGCACGTGCCGGGTTCGCGCCGCCATCGCCGCGGCGACCGGGATCCATGACGGCAGGTAACCGTCCTCGACGAAGTGATGCTCGGTGAACCACACGAGATCGAGGCCCAGCCCATCGAGCCAGGCCACCTGGTCCATGATCGCGGCGTAGAGCGCCTGGTGGCTCAGGCCGGACTCGACAGGGTTGCGGAAATCGTAGGCGACGCCCAGGCGAAGCGGCTTGCCCATTGCTCTCGATCCTCCCTCGGGCCGCTTGCCTGCAGCCTCGTTTGCACAGCACTCCCTTGGAGCGCGACCATTCCGTGACCACTAACGATGCTGTGCTCGATCGGCAACAAGACCGGCTCGTGCCCCGCACCGGCGCCGCGGTGTCGCAACCGCCGGCGGATGATGCCGTTCTCCACTGTACGATCGATGACGAGGAGGATTCATGAAACCGATCATCGCGGCGGCCATGGCCTTGGCCGCAGCCCTGTCAGCGTGCAGCTATACCGAGACTCGCTCGGTTCAGCCGGTGCCGGCGACGACAGCTGTCGTCACCCCGGCGCCGGCCGTCACCGCGACGACCTACACGACCCCCGAGACCACGACCACGGTCTACACGCGCTGACGCGCGATATTCTTGGTCGAAGTACCAACGAATACCTCACCCTGAGGAGCCACGCCGAGCGTGGCGTCTCGAAGGGTTGGCAACAGCCGTACGTAGCCCGCCCTTCGCGACGCGGCCTGCGGCCGCTCCACAGGGTGAGGATTTCTTTCGTGCTTCAAAGCAAGAAGACGATCACGATTCTTGGTCGAAGTACCAACGAATACCTCACCCTGAGGAGCCCCGCCGAGCGTGGCGTCTCGAAGGGTTGGCAACAGCCGTACGTAGCCCGCCCTTCGCGACGCGGCCTGCGGCCGCTCCTCAGGGTGAGGATTTCTTTCGTGCTTCAAAGCAAGAAGACGATCACGCTGGCAGCAGATTGAGCCGGCGCAGCAGGGCGCGCTCGTCCTCGAGCGTGCGCGCCATCGCCTCGCGGTAGGCCGGGCCATCGAGCAGCAGAAGCGGCTGATCCATATTGTCGAGAAACTTCAGGTGCTCGGGCGTCTGCGCGGCCGCGCGGAAGGCATCGGCCAGGACAGCCACCACGGCGGGGTCCATGTTGCGTGGGCCGATCAGCCCGCCGGGACTGTCGACGACGATGTCCATGCCGAGCTCGCGCACGGTGGGCGCATCGGGGAAGCGCTTGGCGCGCTCCGCCGTAAAGACAGCGAGCAGGCGCAGCTTGCCGGCCGCCACCATCGGCGCCCAACCCGACGCTTCCGAGGCGAAATCGATCTCGCCGCCCAGCAGAGCGCGCAAGGTATCGGCCGTGCCGCGATACGGCGCGTGCGTCCAGGTCAGACCCTTGGCGAGGCCGACCCGCTCCATCGCGAGGTGCTGGGTCGAGCCGATGCCGAGCGTGCCGTAGTTGAGCTTGCCCGGATTCGCCTTGGCGTACTCGAGCAGTTCCGGCAGCGTGTGCCACGGCGCCTCGGTGCGCACGACGACGCCCATGACGAAGCCGGTGATCTGCAGGATGTAGGTCAGGTCGTTGATCGGGTGGTAGGGCAGCTTGGGATTGAGCAGCGGCTGCCGCAACACGCTCATGTGCATCTGCGAGACGACATAGCCATCGGGCTTGGCCTCCTGCAGGGCGATGGCACCCAGCACGCCCGACGCGCCCGCCTTGTTCTCGACCACCACCGGCTGGCCGAGCTTCTTGGCCGACGCTTCGGCGAGGATGCGGAAACCGCCGTCGGCCGGCCCGCCGGCCGCCCACGGCACGATCAGCCGGATCGGCCGCTCGGGAAAGCGCGCCTGCGCGCGCGTCGCCGATGCTGGTGCCAACGGCGCCACCGATGCACCGATCAGTGCGGCCCGACGCGTGACTCCACTCATGGTCTTCAAAGCTCCTTTCCCCGGACTGTGGCCGCGCGGCCCCGGGCAGGCAAGCCGCCAATCGGGGGACGGCGACGCGTGCAGGATGCGGGCCATCCGCGACGCCACGGTCGATCGGTTGGCCGGCGCGCGATGCGGAACGACACGCGGCGCCGACCGGCACAGGACGCGAAGAACCCGTCTCGGATGGAATGGCTCGACGACGAGGGCCGTCTCGTCAGCGCTCCGCATACATCCCGGACTGAGCGAAGCCGCGCCCGGCTCGATGGCGCCACTCGGCTCGCCAGGACCGGAGTCGTCCACACCTCTCGGCTCGTGCTAGGCTCGCGCCAACGCCCCCGACCGGGAGGCAAGCGGAGGAAAGGCCAGCCATGAACGCCAGCATGAGCCTGTCGCAGCGCGCCGACGCGCTCGAAGCGAAGATGTCCCAGGAGCTCGACTACATCGTCATCAAGTCGCGGCTCTACACCATGGCCGACGGCGACATGGGCCCGCCGCCCAACGCCGCCGCGCTGATGAAGGAGCATCCCAAGGCGCGCGTGCTGATGGGCGACGACCCGCGCCTGCCGGCGATGCCGGAGAGGCCGACCCTGATCGATTTCTTCAAGTACCGCTTCGGCCCCAGCATGCACCTGCTGCAGAGCGCCCGGCACGCCGTGACGGCCGGCCTGCCCGAGAGGATGGTGCTGGCCTGCCTGCTGCACGATATCTCGACGATCGGCTTCATCCGCGGCGACCACGGCTACTGGGGCGCACAGCTGGTCGAGCCCTATGTCGACGAGGAGATCACGTGGGCGATCCGCGCCCACCAGGTGCTGCGCTTCTATCCCGACGACTCGGTCGGCTACGAGTATCCGCAATCCTATGTGACCGCCTTCGGCGCCGACTATCGCCCCGACCCCTATGTCGAGGAGGACTACAAGCGCATGCGCGATCACAAATGGTACATGACGGGCCGCCAGATCACCCTGCACGACATCTACTCGTTCGATCCCAACCTGCATGTCGAGCTGGAAGAGTTCACAGACATCATCGGGCGTCATTTCCGGCAACCGGAGCAAGGCCTCGGCTTCGACAACAGCCCCGTGGCGCACATGTGGCGGGCGATGATCCGGCCGGCGAAGTATCTCTAGGGGCGCGCCGACATGAAGGCCCATGCGGGTACAAGTCCGACGCCTACCAGAAGGTCATCCCGCTCCGGCTCGGCAGCACGACGGGCAACCTGACTATCGTCGATGGGCCGGCTTGAGGCGGGGCCATCACTCCACAGAGGGAGTCACGATCATGACGACCATAGCTTCCTTCCGCAGCAGCATCTCGGCGGACGCGCCGCCGGCCGATGTTGGCCCGGCTCTCCAGGCCCTTTGGTGGCTGCTGCGCGGCGACTGGGAGCGCGCGCACCAGTGCGTGCAGCAGCACGAAGACGATGACGACTGCAACTGGGTCCATGCCCATCTGCATCGCCAGGAGGGCGATATGCGCAACGCCGGCGGCTGGTACCAGCGCGCCCACCACCCGATGCCGACGGACGTCTCGCTGCAGGACGAGTGGAGCGCCATCACCGCCGAGCTGCTGGCGAAACAGTGACTATCTTTCCTCCCCAGCTTCGCTGGGGAGGTGTCGGCGTCTTCGCCGACGGAGGGGTCATGAGCCATGAGTATAATCGTGAAGCCATGACTCATGGCCCCATGACCCCTCCGTCGCGTATGACGCGACACCTCCCCAGCTTCGCTGGGGAGGAATCTGAACGAAAGGACAAGCTCATGGCCGGAGATGTCGCTACTTCCTCGCCGCGGCCCGCTGCGGCCACGCCCTCGCCCGTCGTCGAGACGGCGTCCGGCAAGGTGGCCGGCGTCACCGACAGGGGCGTGCATGTCTTCAAGGGCATCCCCTATGGCGCCTCGACAGCGGGCGACAACCGCTTCATGCCGCCCCGCAAGCCGGAACCATGGATGGGCGTCCGCGAAGCCTTCACCTATGCCGGGCGCTCGCCACAAGCAGCGGCCGCGCCGCAGCGGCCCGAGCTCGCCACGGTATGGGGCCCGGTCGACACGCTGCCGGTCGGCGAGGATTGCCTGACGCTGCATGTCTGGACGCCCGGGCTCGACAACGGCAAGCGTCCGGTCATGGTATGGCTGCACGGTGGCGCGTTCTCCTACGGTTCGGCCAACTCGCCGCGCTACGACAGCACCAACCTGGCGCGGCGCAACGACGTGGTGGTCGTCGCGGTCAACCACCGACTCAACATCTTCGGCCATCTCGACCTGTCGAGCCTCGGCGACGAGCGCTTCGCCCAATCGGGAAATGCCGGCGTGCTCGATCTCGTGGCAGCGCTGCGCTGGGTGCGAGAGCACGCGACGCGCTTCGGCGGCGATCCCGGCAACGTCACGATCTTCGGCCAGTCGGGCGGCGGCGGAAAGAGCTGTGCCCTGCTCGCCATGCCGGAGGCCAGGGGCCTGTTTCACAAGGCCATCGTGCAGAGCGGCGCCAGCGTGCGCTTCGCCGAAACGGAGCGCACGGCGGCGCTCGCCCGCGCGGTGCTGAAGCATCTCGGGCTGCGCCCCGACCAGCTCGGCGAGCTGCAGGCGCTGCCGCTCGCACGTCTCCAGGAAGCCGTGGCGCCTGCGCAGCAGGCCTTGCCGCGGCCCAGGCTGCCGCTGCTCGATCGCTACAATTTCGGTCC
>JALHMO010000047.1 GCA_022844015.1 Reyranella sp.
AGCCCCGGCGGCACCGTGCAGGGAAGCGGAGGCTTCCTGGGCGGCGCCGGCGGCCTGTTCGTCGGCGGCGGCGGCGCGGGGCTCGGCGGGGCGATCTTCGTCCAGCAGGGCGGGACCATCACCGTGACCGGCGAGCTCAACGTCTCCGGCAGCGCCGTGCAGGGCGGCGCCGGGGTCCCCAATGGAAAGGACAAGCCGGGCGACCCCGGCAAGTCGGCCGGCACCGGCTTGTTCCTTCACGGCAACGGGACGCTCACGCTCTCCACCGGTCCGTCGCAGACGCAGCGGATCGGCGACGCCATCGTCGACGCGACCGGCGCCGGCACCTACTCGGGCAGCATCTCGGGCACCGGCTCGCTGACCAAGACCGGCACGGGCGTGCTGACGGTGACGGGAGCCAACACCCACTCGGGCGGCACATCGGTCACCGGGGGCGCGCTGCTGTTCGGCTCGGACGCCAGCCTGGGCGCGCCGGGCACGCACATCGACCTGAACGGCGGCTCGATCGGCCCGGCCTCCGGTTTCCAGGCGAACAGCCGTGCCGTCACCCTAACCGGCCGGGCGGCTTCGTCACCGACCACGGCGAGCTTTCCTGGACGGGCGTGATCGGCGGCACCGGCACCCTGGTCAAGTCCGGCGCGCGTCCGCTGAGCCTCGGCGCGGCCAACACCTACGCCGGCGGCACGGCGGTCGAGGGCGGCCAGCTCCGCTTCACCACGGACGCCAACCTGGGCGCCGCCGGCACGGGCATCACGCTGTCCGGTGGCGGCCTGATCGGCACCCTGGAGGGCTCGGTGGCGGCGCTCTCGATCGGCCGGCCCATCACCCTGTCCGGCGGCGGCGGCATCCTGGTGGCCCTTCATCCGCTGGTCTGGAGCGGCAACATCGGCGGCGAGGGCCAGCTCGTGAAGACCGGCCCCGGCGTGCTCCAGCTCACCGGAAGCAACACCTACTCCGGCGGCACGCGCGTCGAGCTCGGCACCCTGCAGGTCGCCGCCGACGACAAGCTCGGCGCCGCCGGCACGCGCGTCACCCTGGCCAACAATGGCGGCCTGTGGGCCACGGAGAGCTTCACCACGGCGCGGCCCTTCACGCTGGCCGAGCCCGGCGGCGTCTTCCAGCTCGACGCCGGCCGCACCCTCACCCTGACCGGCACGATCGACGGCGGGATACTCGGCATGGTCGGCACCGGCACGCTCGTCCTCGCCGGCACCAGCAACTATGCCGGCATCAACAACAACGGCGGCACGGTGCAGGGCACCGCCGCGACCCTGCGCGGCACCATCGCCTTCGACACCAATGCCGACAACCCGAACGCGCGCTCGGTCACCTTCGACCAGGCGAGCGACGGCACGTTCTCCGGCACCATCACCGGCCTCGGCAGCGTCGCCAAGATCGGCAGCGGCACGCTGACGCTCGCCGGCGACAACACCTACAGCCGCGGCACCACTGTCTCGGCCGGCACCCTGCGGGGCACCACCCGCAGCCTGCAGGGCGCCATCGCCAGCACCGCCGCGCTGATCTTCGACCAGGCCTTCGACGGCGCCTATGCCGGCAGCCTGAGCGGCAGCGGCACGCTCGCCAAGAACGGCACCGGCCGGGTGAACCTCACCGGCACCAGCAGCGTCGGCGGCGGCACGACCATCAATGCCGGCGCCCTGGCGGTGAACGGCCACCTGACCAGCAACGTCGTCATCAACCAGAACGGCACCCTGGCCGGCAGCGGCAACGTCACCGGCAACATCGTCGTCAACGGCGGCACCATCGAGCCGGGCAACTCGATCGGCCACCTGACGATCGACGGCAACTTCACCTTCAACGCCGGGACCTATGGCGTCGAGCTCAATGCCAGGGGCGACAGCGACCGCATCGCCGTCATCGGCGCCGGCCACACGGTGACCATCAGGGCGGGCACCCTCCAGGTCCTGCCCGAGGCCGGCACCTACGTGCCCAACACGACCTACACCATCGTCACGTCGGCCGGCGGCGGCACCGTCGAGTTCGACACCATCGCGGGCGGCGTCGGCTTCCTGACGCCCAAGGTCTGGTTCGAGCGCGACAACGTCCATCTCGCGCTGGTGCTGGCGCCCAACGCCTTCCGCTCGGCCGGCCAGACGCCGAACCAGCAGGCGGTCGGCGGCGCGCTCGATACTGCCGCCGCCGGCGGCACCGTCGGCGGCCTGGTCACCGCCATGGCCAACCTGCCGACCGCCCAGGGCGCGCCCGCGCTGCAGGCGCTCGGCGGGCAGCCCTGGGCCGATTTCGGCACGGTGAACATCCGCGCCGGCCAGCTGTTCATGAACGCGATCGGGCGCCAGGTCGCGATCGATCGCGGCGCCGGCCCGGGTGCGGCGCGGAGCGTGGCGCTCGCCGAGGCCTGCGTCGCCGCCTGCGACGTCGACACTGGAGGCGCGCCGCCGCGCCTCTCCGCCTGGCTGAGCGGCATCGGCGGCACCGGCAGCGTGCTGGGCGACGGCAATGCCGGCGGCCTCGGCTACACCCTGGGCGGCGCCGCCTTCGGCATCGGCTATCGCCCGGACCCGCGTTTCATGGTCGGCATCGCCGGCGGCTACCTGGGCGGCCAGCAATGGGTCAACGGCTTCGCCGGCAACGGCTACACCGATTCGCTGAGCATCGCGCTCTACGGCTCGTTCGCCCCGAACGGCGCGCGCGGCGGCTTCTACGCCGATGCGCTGGCGGGCTACGCCAACGCCAGCAACCGGATGCAGCGCATCGTCTCCCTGCCCGGCCTGCCGACCGGCATCACGAGCGGCAGCACCACCGCCAGCCAGTTCCTCGGCCAGGTCGAGACCGGCTACCGCTTCGCGCTCGGCGCCACGGGGAGCACCCTGGGCAACACCTCGATCAGCCCGTTCGCCCGCCTGCAAATCGGCTCGAGCACGCAGGCCGCCTTCGGCGAGAGCGGCTCCAGCCTGTTCAACCTTTCGGTCGCGCAGCAGACCACTACATCGGTGCGCACGACCGTCGGCGCCGATCTCGCCACGCGCTTCGATCTCGGCCGCGGCACGCCAGTCGACATCGGCCTGCGGCTGGGCTGGATGCACGAGCTCGCCGACACGGCGCGACCGATGACGGCGGCCTTCGCCGCCGCGCCCGGCGCGCAATTCACCGTGCTGGGCGCCACGCCGCAGCGCGACAGCGCGCTGGTCGGCTTCTCCGCCGCGGCGGCACTAAGCGAACGCCTCTCATTGTTCGCGAGCTACGACGGCGAGCTGGGCGGCGGCACCGACAGCCATCAGCTCAGGGTCGGCTTCCGGCTGACCTGGTGACCGCCGGAAACACTACCGGCAGGGCTGCGCCCCCGCTAACATGGCCGATCGGGAGCAAGGGGGATGCGAGGCATGAGCGATCTTTCACGGCGCGCCGCACTCGCGGGGCTGCTGGCCGCCGGAACCGGCACGGCAGCCGCCATCGGAACTGCTCCGGGGGCGCGGGCGGCCGACTGGCCCACCAAGACCGTCACCATCGTGGTCCCCTATCCCGCGGGCGGCGGCTCGGACACCTTCGCCCGGCCGATCGCCGCATCGATGGCCGACCGCTTCAAGCAATCCGTCGTGGTCGACAACAAGAGCGGCGCCGGCGGCACGGTCGGCACGGCCGTCGTCGCCCGCGCGCCGGCCGACGGCTACACGCTCCTGCTGGGCGACACCGGTCTCACCTACGCCCCGCAGATCTATCCCAAGGCGGATTTCGACTTCGCCCGCGACTTCGCGCCGATCAGCGCCGTGGCGCGCGCGCCCTATGTGCTGGTGGTCAACCCGGCCAAGCTCGACGTCGCGACCCTGGCCGCCTTCATCGCGGCGGCCAAGGCCAAGCCAGGCGGCATCGACATGGGCTCGACCGGCCCCGGCTCGGTGACCCACCTCGCCATCGACCTGTTCGAGGAGCGCGCCGGCGTGAAGCTGAACCACGTGCCCTACCGCGGCGGCGCACCGATGCTGCAGGACCTGCTGGCCGGCCAGGTCGCGGCGGCGTTCCTGGTCGCCGGCGCGGCGGCCCCGCAGATCAAGTCCGGCAAGCTGCGCGCGCTCGCCATCGCCAATCGCCGGCGCGAGCCGCTGCTGGCCGACGTGCCGACCATGGAAGAGGCCGGCCTGCCCGACTTCCGCGCCACCATCTGGTTCGGCCTGTTCGCGCCCAGGCGCACGCCCGACGCCGTCCTCGATCTCCTGCACCGCGCCGTGCAGGCCGCCCTCGTCGAGGACAAGATCAAGGCGATGTGGACCGAGCAGGCCGCGCGCGTCGAGCCGGAAAGCCGCGCCGACTTCGCCCGCTTCGTGGCCGCCGACTCCGAGCGCTGGAGCCGCATCGCCAAGGCGGCCAACGTCAAGCTGGAGTAGCGGCGGCGCCATCCCCGCTCTGGCGCACTTCGTGCTCGAGAATCGCCGGGGACGTGTCATGCAGGGGCCGGCCGGCACGACTCGACCTCTCGATGCCGACAACAGGGGCCAGGCACGCGGGATGACGGGATGAAGATTCGCGTCGGCTACGAGCTGATCTACGACTTCCCGCAGCCCACGCCCATGATCATGGTGCTCGGCGTCCATTTCACGCGCGCGCCCGACGTCGTGGTGCCCGATTGGCTGACCACCGATCCCGCCGTGACGATCGCGCCTTACCGCGACGTCTACGGCAACTGGTGCAGCCGCCTGGTGGCGCCGGCCGGCCGCATGCGGCTGTCGGGCGACGGCCTGGTGCGCGATTCGGGCCTGCCCGACGTGGTCGCGCCGAGCGCGCCGCAGCACGCGGTCGAGGATCTGCCGGCCGAGACGATCGCCTATCTGCTCGGCAGCCGCTATTGCGAGACCGACCGGCTGTCCGACGTCGCCTGGTCGCTGTTCGCAGGCACGCCGCCGGGATGGCCGCGCGTCCAGGCGATCTGCGACTACGTCCACCAGCGCATCGGCTTCGGCTACCAGCATGCGCGCCCGACCAAGACGGCGTGGGAGGCCTACATCGAGGGCACCGGCGTCTGTCGCGACTACGCCCACCTCGCCATCGCCCTGTGCCGCTGCATGAACATCCCGGCGCGCTACTGCACGGGCTATCTCGGCGACATCGGCATCCCGCCGCCCTATGGCCCGATGGATTTCGCGGCCTGGTTCGAGGCCTATCTCGGCGGACGCTGGTACACCTTCGACCCTCGCAACAACATCCCGCGCATCGGGCGCATCCTGATCGGCCAGGGACGCGACGCCTCGGACGTCCCGATCGCCCATACCTTCGGCCCCAACACGCTGGTCGGCTTCAGGGTGTGGACCGACGAGGTCGTGGCACCTTGAGCGCATGTGACTTTATCTTGAAGGCGAACTTCATCTTGTCATCCTGAGCGCAGCGAAGGATCTCACGCCAGAAGGTCAAAAGTACGCTCGTAACCAACGGCGATGAGGTCCTTCGCTGCGCTCAGGACGACAGAAAAGTGCAGATATCGCTTGTCCGCTGCCGAAAGATCACCATCTTAACGTCAGCTCCTGCGCCGCGGGCGCCGAGCATCCTCTCCCCGAAACAATCGAATATCCCGAGTGAGAAACGCCATGAAGTTCAGGCCGCTGCACGATCGCGTGCTCGTTCGCCGCGTCGACCCCGAAGGCAAGACGGCCGGCGGAATCATCATTCCCGACACCGCCCAGGAGAAGCCGATGGAGGGCGAGATCGTCGCCGTCGGTCCGGGCGCGCGCGACGACAAGGGCACGGTGGTGCCGCTCGACGTCGAGCCGGGCGACCGCATCCTGTTCGGCAAGTGGTCGGGCTCCGAGATCAAGATCGACGGCGTCGACCTGCTGATCATGAACGAATCGGACATCATGGGCATCATCGACGGCCCGGCGCTCGCCCCCGCTGCCGCCAAAAAGAAGGCGGCCTGAGGCCAGATCGAAACTCGAGACTCGAACAAGGAACAAGAAAATGTCAGCAAAAGAAGTCCGCTTCGGCGGCGATGCCCGCAGCCGCATGATCCGCGGCGTCGATATCCTGGCCGACTCGGTCAAGGTCACGCTCGGCCCCAAGGGCCGCAACGTCGTGCTCGATAAGTCGTATGGCGCGCCGCGCATCACCAAGGATGGCGTCACCGTCGCCAAGGAGATCGAGCTTTCCGACAAGTTCGAGAACATGGGCGCCCAGCTGCTGCGCGAGGTCGCGACCCGCACGTCCGACAGCGCCGGCGACGGCACCACGACGGCGACCGTGCTCGCCCAGGCGATCGTGCGCGAAGGCGCCAAGTCGGTCGCCGCCGGCATGAACCCGATGGACCTCAAGCGCGGCATCGACCTCGCCGCCGAGTGGGTGATGGACGAGCTCAAGAGCCGGTCGAAGAAGGTCTCGACCAGTGCCGAGATCGCCCAGGTCGGCACCGTCTCGGCCAACGGCGACAAGGCGATCGGCAAGATGATCGCCGAGGCGATGGACAAGGTCGGCAAGGAAGGCGTGATCACCATCGAGGAAGCCAAGAGCATGGAGAGCGAGCTCGACGTCGTCGAAGGCATGCAGTTCGACCGCGGCTATCTCTCGCCCTACTTCATCACCAATGCCGAGAAGATGATCTGCGAGCTCGACAACCCCTACATCCTGATCCACGAGAAGAAGCTGTCGGCCCTGCAGACTCTGCTGCCGCTGCTCGAGGCGGTCGCGCAATCGACCCGCCCGCTGCTGATCGTGGCCGAGGACATCGAGGGCGAGGCGCTGGCCACCCTGGTGGTCAACAAGCTGCGCGGCGGCCTCAAGGTCGCGGCCGTCAAGGCGCCGGGCTTCGGCGATCGCCGCAAGGCGATGCTCGAGGACCTCGCCATCCTGACCGCCGGGCAGGCGATCAGCGAGGATCTCGGCACCAAGCTCGAGAACGTCACCCTCGCCATGCTGGGCACGGCGAAGAAGGTGCGGATCGATCGCGAGAACACCACCGTGATCGACGGCGCCGGCAAGAAGAAGGACATCGACGCCCGCGTCACCCAGCTCAAGGCGCAGGTCGAGGAGACCACGTCCGATTACGACCGCGAGAAGCTGCAGGAGCGGCTGGCCAAGCTGGCCGGCGGCGTGGCCATCATCAAGGTCGGCGGCGCCACCGAGATCGAGGTCAAGGAGAAGAAGGACCGGGTCGAGGACGCCATGCACGCGACCAAGGCCGCGGTCGAGGAAGGTGTCGTCGCCGGCGGCGGTGCCGCCCTGCTCTATGCCACCCGCGTGCTCGAGAACAAGCGCGGCGGCAACCACGACCAGCAGGTCGGCATCGAGATCGTGCGCCGCGCCCTCCAGGCGCCGGTCCGCCAGATCGCCGAGAATGCCGGCTTCGACGGTGCCGTCGTCGCCGGCCGCATACTCGACCAGAAGGACGTCAATTTCGGCTTCGACGCCCAGAAGGCCGAGTATGTCGACATGATCAAGGCCGGCGTCATCGACCCGACCAAGGTCGTGCGCGCCGCGCTGCAGGGTGCCGTGTCGGTCGCGGGCCTGCTGATCACCACCGAGGCGATGGTGGCGGAATCCCCCAGGGCCGAGCCCCCGGCGATGCCGGGCGGCGGCGGCGGCATGGGTGGCATGGGCGGCATGGGCTACTAGGACGCGCCCGCGCCGGGGCGCGCTCCCGCCGGGAGCGCGCCGCTCATAGGCGTTAACGTTGGCAGGTCCGGCGCAGTCCTCATCCTGAGGAGGTCGCGTAGCGACCGTCTCGAAGGATGGGCGACACACGAGGTCGTTGGAAAACCGGTGTCGAAGCATCCGATTTGCTGCCGCCCAAAGGGCGAAGGTGACTTCGCCCGAATCGAGACGCCGCGCTCCGCGCGGCTCCTCAGGGTGAGGAGGGGAGCGCGTCGAAGGACGGGCCGCTCCTTCAGGGTGAGGTCATTGGTAAAGTTGACGTCCATGAACGCGCCACTCCAGTGGCGCTCATGGGATGTGTGATCGGCAACAAGAGCGCCGCTTTGGCGGAGTTTACTCCGCCACCAGTTGCGCGCTCCCAGCAACGAGCTTCATCCCTGAGGGGCGGAGACCCCTCCCCGCCCGCAGCGACAGCTCCGACAGGAGGCACCATGACCTTGCGACCAGAATACGCCCTCGGGCATTCCCCCTATAACCCATTCCTCTTCGCTGCCGTCGGCGAGGAGCAGAACGGCGCCACGCTCACGGTCCAGAGCGCCCTGACGCGGCTCGGCTTCGACCCGTGGCGCGAGGCTGCCCGCCTGTCGGGCCTGCCCCGGGACACCGCGGCGGGCGCGCTCGCCGTGTCGATCGCGATGCTGCCCGAAGGCGACTGGAAGGCCTCGGAGTCGGAGGCGATCGCCACGCGCCTGGTGAGCTGGCTGCCAGCGCCGGGCGGCGCGCCAACCGTTCCTGCGGTCGAGGCCGGTCGCAGCGACGGCAAGGCGATCGAGAAGTTCGAGAGGACCGAGACGACCGGAGGCATACCGATGACGCGGGGGTTTGTGGCAGTGGTGGCGTGGGGCGTGCTTGCCGCCGCGCTGCTGTTCTTTGCGATGCAGTACTTCAGCAGCAACAATCTCGAGACCAGCCAACGCGCGGGCGAGTCGACGCAGCAATAGAAGCCGGCTCGGCCCATCGAGCGGGATCCCGGCCGCAAGGCCCTCGTGACGAGCCCGTTTGGCGACGGCGACGATGTCGTCGACTCATCGCCTCCCGATGCCCTCGCGATCCGCCATTTCCTTGCCCCTGCAAGGAGGCGGGGCAGATGCCGCTCGCTCGCACACCCACGAACTGATCCGCGCCCCTCAGGCCGCCTTCACCGCCCGCGCCTGAATCTCCACGCCGAGCTTCCTGCGTACGACGCCGACAATGGCGGCGAGATTGTCCATTGTCGGATTGCCATCCCTCGACAACATGCGATGCAGGCTCTTGACCGGCTTGCCCGTCTCCTTCGCAAGCGCCTCGAACCCGACGGTTGCATTCACCAGGTCGCGCAGCACGAGCCTGGCGGTGTCGGCCTCGCCGTTCAGGAACAGGGTTGCGGCTTCGTCGAGCAGTGCCCTGGCGAACGCAGGATCGCGCTGCACGCGCTCGACGATCGTGCGCTTGAAGTCTCTCGTCAGAGCCATTTCGCTCACCTCCTCTCCGCCCGCCCCGCCATTGCCGCTTTCCGGGCCCTGTACTCGGCCCACAAGGCCTTCGCTCGATCGATGTCGGCTTGCTGTCGATGCTTGGTTCCGCCGGCGAGCAGGACGATCAACGCCTCGCCATCCTTGCCGAGATAGATCCGATAGCCTGGCCCCCAGTCGATCCGATACTCGCCGATCGTGCCGATCCACTTCACGCCCGAGATGTTGCCCAATTCCAGCCGGATCACAGCCGTCGCCACCTTCGCCGCCGCCTGGGAATGGAGCCGATCGAACCAGGCACGATAGGGATTCGAGCCATCCTCGCGAACGTACTCGACGACGGTCAGACCGTTCATATGGTCACTTATAGGTTACCAGTCAATGGTCTTCGTCGCGCCCTTCGCAGGTCGACGACGAGCGCGGCAGCTCGATGTGCCGCACGGCGGCGGCACGACCCTCGACCGCCAGTGTGAGGTCGGGTCGCGACCCTTCGCCCCGGACCACCCAGACGCGGTGCCGTCGTATCGCGAGAGCCGGGTGTGGATCGTCGAGAATACCAGACGAACGCTGCCGTCGTTCGGGAATGGTGCCCTCGTGGTCATGGTCCATCTTTTTCGAGGACCTCATGATAGTGCATACGACAAAAGACTTACAACCGTAAAATCTGCCGGCCTTGACCGTACCCGCAACCCGGCACAAGCGGCGCCGGCCTCGTCAAAGGCTGTCCCTTCATGACGACCCGTCAGGGTCGCTGTCGCGCCCACCCCGTCAGGCCGCGCGTCGGGCCGAGCGGCGAGCCGATCGACTTCAGCAGCAACAATCTCGAGACCAGCCAACGCGCGGGCGAGTCGGCGCAGCAATAGAGACCGGCCCGTCGACGATCGTCATGAAGGGAGCCTCATGGCGATCTATATCGTGCAACGCATGTCGGCACCCTGGCGCGCGGAAGAGTGGGTGAGAGCTCGACTGCCAGATCGCCGCCATCGCCCGCGGCCACGGAAGCGCTCGCGCTCGAACTCGCCGCCGCGCCAATCGGCGTCCACAAGTAGTCGAATTTCCATATCGCCAATAGCCAATTTTCCTTTGCACCAGTAGCCGCTTTCCGCGGATCACCCTTGCTCTCGAGCGCATCGTCGACCGCGACCGTCGCCCGGGACAATCCGTCCTGACAGGATCTTCCGACATCTTCACGATGCCCAGGGCGCTCGACATCTTGGCGGGGCGCGCTTCGACGCTCACGCTCCGGCCGTTCAGCGCCGCCGAGATCATGCGCGCGGGACCCTGCCGGCTCCTCGACATCGTGGGCCGCGAGCCTGTCGTCGACCCCAGGCACCTGCCCGCGCCCGCTGCCTGTCGAAGAGCCGACGCGATCGAGTGCTCTCCTTTGGCCCCGGGCGCCTGGCCCTGCCGCTCTCGACCCTGTGGTCCTTTCCCGTGGAGCGCAGCACATCCTGAGCAGGGTCCGCGAGCGTCGAGTTGCACACCCTTGCGGCACGCGGTGTCACCGCCACCCGGCGTTTGCTATGCTGAGACGCGAGGGAGACCCGGCGAGCGGACTGCCGAAGTCCGGCATCGACGCCGGCCGGTAGATCGTCGCCCGGCGCAGGACGAAGAGCACGCAGGGACAGGCCACGATGAAGCGACGCGACCTCACCAGAGCCCTCTTCTTCTCCCTGCTGTGCAGGCCGGCCTCGGCGAGCGAGCCGCCGGCGCCGCAGGAAGTCCCCCTGTTCGCCGAGCAGGTGAGATCGGGCGCCTTGCCGCCGGTCGGCAAGCGCCTTCCCGCCAAGCCGCGGGTGATCAGGGCCTTTGCCGGCGACGACGGGCCGGGTCATCCGGGCGGTCAGCTCAACATGCTGGTCGCCGGTACGCGCGATACGCGCCTGATGACGGTCTACAGCTACACGCGGCTGATCGTCCACGACGCCGAGTTCAAGCTGCATCCCGACATCCTCGAGAGCTACCAGGTCAAAGACGGCCGCGAGTTCACCTTCGAGCTGCGCGCCGGCCACAGATGGTCCGACGGGCATCCCTTCACCACCGAGGATTTCCGCTTCTACTGGGAGGACGTCGCCAACAACCGGGAGCTCTCGCCGTCGGGTCCGCCGACCGAGCTGCTGGTCGGCGGCAAGCCGCCCCGCGTCGAGATCGTCGACGAGCGCACCATCAGGTACGTCTGGGACGAGCCCAACCCCTACTTCATCGCGAGCCAGGCACGGGCCGCCCCGCTCTTCCTGTTCCGGCCGGCGCACTATCTCAAGAAGTTCCACGCCCGGTACAGGCCGGAAGAGGAGATCGTGAAGGCGGCCCGGGGCTCAGAGCAGGGCGGACGCTGGGTCGCGGTCTTCCGCCGGCTCGATGCGATGTTCGCCAACGACAATGTCGACCTGCCGTCGCTCAACCCGTGGGTTCTCGCCACGTCCCCGCCGGCCGACCGCTTCGTGTTCGTGCGCAATCCCTACTTCCATCGGATCGACGAGAAGGGGCAGCAGCTTCCCTACGTCGATCGCGTGATCTTCACGCTGGCGGCGACCAACCTGATACCCGCCAAGGCGGGCCTCGGCGAAGCCGACCTGCAGCCGCGCTACCTCAACCTGCGCGACTACACCTTCCTGCGGCTGAGCGCGAAGACGTCGGGCGCCGCCGTGCGGCTGTGGGTCTCCGGCTCGGGCTCGCAGCTTGCCCTCTATCCCAACCTCAACACCAGGGACGCGACGTGGCGAAAGCTGTTCCGCGACGTCCGGTTCCGCCGGGCGCTGTCGCTCGCCATCGATCGCGAGGAGCTGAACCAAGTCGTCTATATCGGCCTGGCCAAGCCTTCCAACAACACCATCATGGAGCAGTCCCCGCTGTTCAAGCGCGAGTACGCAACCCGCTGGGCGCAATTCGATCGCGCGCTCGCCGACAGGCTGCTCGACGAGGCCGGGCTCGACCGGCGCGACCGGCGCGGCCTGCGCCTGCTCGCCGACGGCAGGCCCGCCACCATCATCGTCGAGCATGCCAGCGAGGAGAGCGAGGACGCCGACGCCTTGCAGCTCATTGCCGAGCACTGGAGCCGGGTCGGCATCAAGCTGCTGTCCAAGCCGCAGACGCGCGAGAACTTCCGCCTGCGCACGTTCGCCGGCCAGTCGCTGATGACGGCCTATGCCGGCGTGGTGACGGCCGTGCCGACCGCCGACACCAGCCCCAGGGAGTTCGCGCCGACGACGCAAGGCGGCCTGCAGTGGCCGCAATGGGGCCTCTACGTCGAGTCCGGCGGCCAGCGCGGCGAGACGTGCGACCTCGCGGCGGCCTGCAGGCTGCTCGACCACGTCCGGGAGTGGGAAACTGCGACCAGCGAGGCAGGGCGGCGCACGGCCTGGGATAGCATCCTCGAGCTCAACGCCGACCAGGTGTTCTCCATCGGCACGGTCAACGGCATCCTCCAGCCCATCGTCGTCGGCGCCAAGGTTCGCAACGTGCCCAAGGACGGCTACTACGCCTGGGATCCGGGGGGTTATATCGGGCTCTACCAGCCGGATACGTTCTGGATCACGCGGTGAGGGTTCGGAGCGCCCGCTTCAACGTCTGTCGTCGACAGGCCGTTCGCGGTGAAATAGAAGAATTTCCCGGTCGCTAATAGGCTTTTTTCCTTTGCCCCAATAGCAGATTTTCCGCGTGATGTAGAACTATGGACATCGTACCCGGGCACATCGCGGCAAAGGTCGCGGCGACCCTGCAGACGACGCGCGTCAGCCACAGCCTGGGCCCGGACGGCGTCGGGCGCCCGCAAGGAGATTCGCTCGCCATCGTCATTCAAGCTGCCGATGCGTCGAGTTCCTCATCAGAATCGACTCGTTCAATTCTCCCGTGGTTCTTGAGTAGCGTGTCAATGGTCATTGGCGACACCATGAAACGATCCGCAACGTCCTGTTGATTTTCCGGCGAATAGTCACCGTTCAACATTTCGTCGACTGCCTCGAACGGACTCAGCAGCTCGGCCGCAAACGAACGCTGCGCCTTCTGGCGATAGGTATAGGCCCGCGTGGCTGGATGAAGCGCTCCAGACGGATGCAGCAAGCGATCACCGACAAGCCTGGCGAGATCGAAGCGACGGCCGGCGACCCACTTGGATCGAAGAACGATCTTGGACCTGGCTGCGCCGGGCCGAGCGTCGAGCGCAAAGGACAGGCTTGCGCTTCTGTCCGGCCCCCCGGTCAGCGCTGCCTGTTCGACGCCGGCCATGCGCGCGAGTTGCCTATCGTCGATCGGTGTCGCGTCCAATCGTTCCTGCCGCCGCAAAGCCTGTGCCGCCGCGGCCCCAAGCTTCCAGGCTGCGACGTCGGCTGTTCGCCTCAGCGCCACTTCGCCTTCCAGCTTCACGGCATCCCGTACCGACGCATCGAACCCCTTTGCCCCCGCCATCTGATCGAAAGCCTGCGCCGTCAGCAAATCACGCTCCGTCTCCTGTGCCTGGGCGCGCTCGGCCGCCACCTCTTCGATCGCCGTTTCGCCCAGGCGGACCGCATCTCCGATCAGGGACTCCACGGTGTCGTCGTCCCCGGAATCCGCGTCGCGTCCCATCAGGGCCTCGAGCCGTCGCCTCCTCGCAAGCTCGGGATCTCGGCGCTCGACGAGGACATCGCGCCAAACCCGATCGAGATTGGTGTCGCCCACGCCTTCGGCGCGCAGTCGGCCGATGATGCGAGGGATGAAAGTGTCCAGCGTCCCCTCGAAGAGCGTCGACGGGACAATCGTCGGCGGACCGCCGACATAACGGAAGGGCCTGGCATCAGGCCGGTGCGACGGCTTCGACATGATCGCCGTCCTGACGCCGTCCGACCATATATCGATGTTGGGCCAGACATACCCCTCCCCGATAGACGACATGGCATGCGCGATCGACCAATCGGGCGCCGAGGACCGGGGTTCCCAGCGCAGCCGCCACCAGTTCCAGGCCAGCCACTCGGCGAGGTGATAGCCCGAAGCGAGGGGACCGGGCCGATAGCCGTTCAAGAAATAGTCGAATCCTTCCGTCAGCGAGGCGTGCGCGGTCCTGAGCGTCAGGAGGCCGAATGCCGCTCGCTCCTCTGGCGCGCCATCATCGAGCCGCTCGGGCGCGAGACTCAGGTCGAGGGCGATCGACACCGTCGCCTCCACTCTTCGATCACATGACGGCGCATCGCCCGGTCGTCGTCGCTGAGGCGATAGCCGTGATAGGCGTGTTCGTGGTCAGACTTGGTCTTGGCTTCATATACCTCGCCGAACTCGTCGACCGCCCAGACGTACTTGGGAGCGCCGCCTTCCTCGAACCTGCTGACCATGCCGAGCGCGATGCCTTGCCTGAAGAGCGAGCCGGCCTCCGACAACTGAACCGGCCGCAGGTCGTCGCAAGGCGACTTCGAGGGCCGCGGGTTATGGCTGGGCACGAATCCATAGTCTCCGGGCCTGAGCTTGTGGTTGGCGCTCCCGACGTACTGCAAACGGTCCATCAGCTCCGTCCGCGCTTTGCAAGACAGGAAATCCAGCGGCGCAATCCTGCGATCAGGTCGATTTCCTTCACGTTTCCTCGTCGCCATGGATTCCCGGCCCACTATGGATAAACTCTACTATTGCCGCCGACGGCACAGGCGACGCTTGGCGACCTAACGGCAAATGCCCCTTCATGGCAAGCGCACTGCGGAACGTCGAGTTACGCCGATTTTGGTCGCAGCCTCTGGTCCAATGGACTAGGAGAAGGAGATGGGCAAGGTAGCGAGGGGCATTCGGCAGGGTCTCGAGGAAGCGGTGGCCTATTCCAAGGGCCAAGCCGATCCCAAGGCGTATCGCGTCCACGTCCCTACTACGATCGACGTGAAGGCGATCCGCGCCAGGCTCGGCATGACGCAGGAGGAGTTCGCAGCCCGCTTCGGCTTCAGCGTCAACACGCTGCGCCATTGGGAGCAGGGCTTGCGCCAGCCGGAAGGTCCGACCCGAGCCTACCTCCTGGTCATCGACCGAGCGCCCAAGGCTGTGCAGAAGGCGTTGCAGGCGGCGTAGAGGCGGACCTCGAGACGATCGCTCCCAAGTCTCAAAGCACCTGCGGCGCGTCTACGGAAACTGGAAGGATATGGCCCTTGGGGTGGTGCGCTACCGAGTAACGTCAGGCCCCGCATTTCTCTGTCCGCATTCAACGGCATTCCAACGTCAGGGTATTTCTACCGCGCGTTGCTCATGGCTTGTGCTAGCCTTCGCCCCAAGAGCATGCACAGCGATCTCCGACTCACGTGACGACCTCGAACCCCTTCTTCGACCACCCGATCCTGAACTCGCCGTACGCGCCACCCACGCGGCACTGGGAGCTCGACGACGCGGGCCAGCCGACGCAGGCGATCCTCGAGCGGCGGCGGCCGGCGCAGTTCATCTCGCCCATCCCCAAGCCCAAGAAGCACAAGGCCAAGGGCAACCAGCAGGGCTTCGTGTTCGACGAGGGCAAGGGGCTCTCGACCGAGACGCAGCAATACGACGTCACGGCCGTCATCAACGAGGTGCGCGGCCATGTCGAGAGCTGGCGCGACCTGCCCAATCCCAACCAGTGGCAGGTCACGCCGGAAACCGCCCGCCTGCTGCAGCACTGACGCAAGCATGCGTTCACCAGCGTGCGTCCCTTCTTCTGCCAGGTCGAAGCGGTCGAGACCGCGATCTGGCTCACCGAGGTCGCCCCGCACTCGCGCGCCGGCCGGCGGCTGCTCGACCGCCTCGCCTCGGCGAACCAGGAAGCCAATCCCCAACTGATGAGGCTGGCCCTCAAGCTCGCCACCGGCGCCGGCAAGACCACCGTCATGGCGATGCTGATCGCCTGGCAGACCGTCAACGCCGTCCGCCATTCCGGCAGCAAGACCTTCACGCGCGGCTTCCTGGTCTGCACGCCCGGCCTCACCATCAAGGATCGCCTGCGCGTCCTGCAGCCCAACGATCCGGACAGCTACTACGCGAGCCGCGAGATCGTGCCGCAGGACATGCTGCCCGAGCTGAACAAGGCGATCATCGTCATCACCAACTACCACGCCTTCCAGCGCCGCGAGCGCCTCGATCTCTCCAAGGGCGGCCGCCTGCTCCTGCAGGGCCGCACCGGCGAGGAGCTGGAGACGAAGGAGACCGAAGGCCAGATGCTGCAGCGGGTCATGCCCGAGCTGATGGGCCTGAAGAGCATCCTGGCGCTGAACGACGAGGCGCATCACTGCTACCGCGAGAGGCCGGCCGAGGACGACGACGAGGAGCTGAAGGGCGACGACCGCAAGGAAGCCGAGAAGGCCAACGAGGCGGCGCGCCTCTGGATTTCCGGCCTCGAAGCGGTCAACCGCAAGCTGGGCCTGAGCCGCGTAATCGACCTGTCGGCGACGCCGTTCTTCCTGCGCGGGTCGGGCTATGCCGAGGGCACGCTCTTCCCCTGGACCATGAGCGACTTCGCCCTGATGGACGCCATCGAATGCGGCATCGTCAAGCTGCCGCGCGTTCCGGTCGCCGAGAACATTCCCGGCGCCGAGATGCCGATGTACCGGAACCTGTGGGAGCACATCCGCAAGGACATGCCGCGGAAGGGCCGCGGCCAGGGCGGCGAGCTGGACCCGCTGAAGCTGCCGGCCCGCCTGCAGACCGCGCTGCAGGCGCTCTACGGCCACTACGAGAAGACCTTCGAGCTGTGGAAGGCGAAGGGCATCGGCGTCCCGCCCTGCTTCATCATCGTTTGCCAGAACACGGCCATCTCCAAGCTGGTCTACGACTTCGTCTCGGGCTTCCACCGCCAGCAGGACGACGGCACGACGCGGCTGGAGAATGGCCGCCTCGCGCTATTCCGCAATTTCGACGAGACGACCGGCAATCCCCTGCCCCGTCCCAACACGCTGCTGATCGACAGCGAGCAGCTAGAGGCGGGCGACGCGCTCGATCCGCAGTTCCGGACGATGGCGGCCGACGAGATCGAGCGGTTCCGCAGCGACATCGTCAGCCGGACCGGCGATCGGCAAGCCGCCGACTCGATCACCGACCAGGATCTGTTGCGCGAGGTGATGAACACGGTCGGCAAGCGCGACCGGCTGGGCGCCGACATCCGCTGCGTCGTCTCGGTGGCGATGCTGACCGAGGGCTGGGACGCCAACACGGTGACCCACATCCTCGGCATTCGCGCCTTCGGCACGCAGCTCCTGTGCGAGCAGGTGATCGGCCGCGCGCTGCGCCGGCAGTCCTACGAGCTGAACGACGAGAAGCTGTTCGACGTCGAGTATGCCGACATCTTCGGCATCCCCTTCGACTTCACGGCCAAGCCGGTCGTGGCTCCCCCGCAGCCGCCGCGCGAGACGGTGCTGGTACGCGCCGTCAGCCCGGAGCGCGACCCGCTCGAGATCCGATTCCCGCGGGTCGAAGGCTATCGCGTCGAGCTGCCCGAGGAGAGGCTGACCGCCGCCTTCAACGACGACTCCGTCCTGGAGCTTTCGCCCGACCTGGTCGGGCCGTCGATCACGCAGAGCGCCGGCATCATCGGCCAGAGCGCGACCATGAACCTCGCCCATCTGGGCGACGTCCGGCCGTCGACCCTGCTGTTCAACCTCACGCAGCGGCTGCTCTACACCAAGTGGCGCGATCCGGGCGAGGAGCCCAAGCTGCACCTGTTCGGCCAGCTCAAGCGGATCACGCGCGAATGGCTCGACACCTGCCTCATCTGCAAGGGCGGCACCTACCCGGCGCAGCTCCTGTACCAGGACCTGGCCGACATGGCCTGCAACCGCATTACCGCCGCCATCACCGCGAAATTAATCGGCGAGAAGCCGGTCAAGGCCCTGCTCGATCCCTACAACCCGACCGGCAGCACGCGCCACGTGCGCTTCAACACCTCGCGCCCGACCCTGTGGGAGACCAGCGCACTACACTGCCACGTCAACTGGACGGTGTGCGACAGCGACTGGGAGGCCGAGTTCTGCCGCGTCGCCGAGGCACATCCGAAGGTGCTGGCCTACGTGAAGAACCAGGGCATGAGCTTCGAGGTGCCGTATCGCTACGGCTCCGAGATTCGCCGCTACCGGCCCGACTTCATCGTCCGCATCGACGACGGCCACGGCCCCGGGAATCCGCTCAACCTTGTCGCCGAGGTCAAGGGCTACCGGCGCGAGGATGCCAAGGAAAAGAAATCGACCATGGAGACCTACTGGGTGCCGGGCGTGAACCACATCGGCGGGTACGGCCGCTGGGCCTTCGCGGAGTTCACCGACGTCTACGTGATCGCCGACGAGCTGAAGGTGAAGGTGCAGGCCGAGTTCGACAAGGTCATCGAGTCCGCTGCGGCGGGCGGAGCGAAGTGATATGGCAAGGAAGACAACCGCCAAGAGAGCTGCCGGGAAGACGGTCGAGACCCTGAAGCACGACGAAGCCAAGCGGAAGAACATCCCCTCGGCCGAGCTGCAGGCCGTGATCGAGGAGCACCAGAAGAAGCCGCTGCAGCTCCGCTATCCGCGCAATCCCGATCTCGACCCGCAACTCGTGTGGCGCGGCAAGGACCAGCAGGACGGCCAGGATCTCGTGGTCAACGCGCCGCCGCTCTACATCCAGGAGAAGGTGCATCCCAAGGCACTGATCGACGACCTGTTGCGCCAGACCAGAGAGCGCGCGCACGAGGCGGGCGAGGAGACGCCCGACCTGTTCGCAGACTTCAACGGCATGCCCAAGGGCGCGGACAAGACCGAGTTCTACCGCCACGACCAGAACTGGTCGAACCGCATGATCCTCGGCGACTCGTTGCAGGTGATGGCGAGCCTTGCGGAGCGCGAGGGGCTACGCGGCAAGGTGCAGTGCGTATATTTTGATCCACCATACGGCATCAAGTTCAACAGCAATTTCCAGTGGTCGACGACGAGTCGCGACGTAAAGGATGGCAATGCTGGTCATATAACGCGTGAACCGGAGCAGGTGAAGGCGTTTCGAGACACGTGGCGCGATGGCATTCACTCATATTTGGCCTACTTGCGCGATCGGCTCACGGTCGCTCGAGATCTACTGCATGAGAGCGGCTCCATCTTTGTACAGATTGGTGACGAGAACATGCACCGAGTGCGAGCGCTGATGGACGAAGTATTTGGCGATGACAACTGCATATCGGTGATTACATATCAGAAGACGACTGGTGCGACGTCTGATTTTCTGGGCGGGACCTTGGATTTCATCCTCTGGTATGCACGGAATAAACAGAACGCAAAATTCCGGCCTCTTTTCTTGACTAAAGAAGCCGGCGGAGAAGGCGCCACCAAGTATCGAAAGCTCATATTCGCTGATGGAACGGTCTCCGGTGTTGACGAACTGCCGTCTAGGCCAGCGAGTGGAGACGCCTTGGTTGGTGAACTGTACACCGACGATAATCTCACGAGCCAGAGTATGGGGCGCGATAAGGGAGAGGGTGCTGCGTCCTGGTTTCCAGTGAAGTTTCAAGGTCAAGAATACCGACCCAATTTGCAATCACGCTGGAAGACGAACGAGGAGGGCTTTCGGCGACTGATAGCTGCCAACCGAATTGAACCAAGTAGAAACATTGTCCGATATATTCGGAAATTGAATGACTTTCCAGCGTATAGCCTTAACGACCTCTGGCGAGATATTGGTGGAATACAAAGCCGTCTGGACCCGAAGATCTACGTTGTTCAGACGGCCGTCGGAGCCATCCAACGTTGTATCCTCATGACTACCGATCCCGGAGACCTTGTGCTTGATCCGACATGTGGTTCGGGCACTACGGCCACAGCTGCGGAGCAATGGGGGCGGCGCTGGATAACTATGGATACGTCTCGAGTGGCCATGGCTTTAGCTCGCGCCCGCATCATGGGCGCCCGCTATCCATTCTATCTTCTTGCGGACTCGCGCGATGGAAAGTTTAAAGAGGCGGAAATAACTCAAAAGACACCCAGTTCGATGGCCGCTCAACATAGCCTCCGAGCCGGCTTTGTGTACGAGCGCATCCCTCACATCGGTCTTAAGTCTATAGTAAACAATGCCGAGATTGACGTAATCGCGGAGAAGTGGTCCAATATTCTTAGAATAATTGGCGACAATCTAAACGCGTCGATCGAGAAGACGTGGCAAGAGTGGGAGATTCCGCGTGACGCGGACAAGACGTGGCCGGATTCTGCGAAGAAGTTTCATGCCGAATGGTGGCGAGCACGCATCGCCAGACAGAAAGAGATCGACGCCTCGATTGCTGCCAAGGCTGAACACGAACATCTCTACGATCGACCTTTTGAAGACAAACGCAAGGTCCGCGTCGCCGGCCCCTTCACTGTGGAAAGCCTTAGCCCTCATCGGGTGCTCGGAGTCGACGACGACGACGAACTGATCAACGGGTTGCGCGAGGGCGGCGACGAATTCAGCCGTAAGCAGACCTTCCCGGAAATGATCCTGGAGAACCTTAAGACGGCCGGCGTGCAGCAGGCGCATAAGGAGGGCCGCATCGCCTTCACTTCGGTAGTGCCTTGGCCCGGCGAACTGGTGTGCGCCGAGGGCCGCTATCTCGAAGGCGAAGCCGAGAAGCGCGCCGCCATCTTCATCGGCCCCGAGTTCGGCACCGTCCAGCGTGCCGACCTCGTCCAGGCGGCCCGCGAGGCCGCCGATGGCGGCTTCGACGTCCTGATCGCCTGCGCCTTCAACTACGAGGCGCACACCACGGAGTTCAGCAAGCTCGGTCGGCTGCCGGTGCTCAAGGCGCGCATGAACGCCGACCTGCACATGGCGGAGGACCTCAAGAACACCGGCAAGGGCAACCTGTTCGTGGTGTTCGGCGAGCCCGACATCGACCTGCTGCCGCAGAAGGACGGCCGCATGAAGGTCAAGGTGAAGGGCGTCGATGTCTTCAAGCCGCAGACCGGCGAGGTGGTGAGCGACGGCGCCGACGGCATCGCCTGCTGGTTCATCGACACCGACTACAACGAGGAGAGCTTCTTCGTGCGTCACGCCTACTTCCTGGGCGCTAACGATCCCTATGGCGCCCTGAAGACGACGCTCAGGGCCGAGATCGATCCGGAAGCCTGGGCGACGCTGCACAGCGACACCTCGCGGCCGTTCGAGAAGCCGAAGAGCGGCCGCATCGCCGTGAAGGTCATCAATCACCTGGGCGACGAGGTGATGAAGGTGTTTCGGGTCTGACTCGTTCCGCAGTCAGCCTTCGATGGGGTGCTGCCCCGGCGCCGGCGACCGGAAGTATAGCGAAATTAGGCAATTTATCGTTCATTGATAATTTGACTAATTTCCCTACATTTCCGGCATGGACCCCGTCACCAACCCGTTTGCGCCGGGGGCCGGCACGCCGCCCCCCGAGCTGGCGGGCCGCGACAAGCTGCGCGAGACCATCCGCATCGCCCTCGAGCGGGTCCGCCGCGGCCTGCCGGCCCGCAGCCTGATGCTGGTCGGGCTGCGCGGCGTCGGGAAGACCGTGCTGCTCGACCGCATGCGCAACGACGCCGAGGCGGCGGGCATCCACACGCTGCGCATGGAGGCGCCGGAAGGTCGCTCGCTGCCCGCGCTGCTCGCGCCGCAGCTGAGGCAGGCGCTGCTGCGGCTTTCCCGCCTCGAGCGGGCGCTGGCGCTTTCACAACGCGCGCTGCGGGCGCTGGCGGGCTTTGCCCGGAGCCTGAAGGTAAAGTATGCCGACATCGAGGTCGGCCTCGACCTCGACCCCGAGCCCGGGCTCGCCGACAACGGCGACCTCGAGCAGGACCTGCAGGCCCTGCTGACGGCCGCGGGCGAAGCCGCCAAGGCGGCCGGCACGGCGCTGGCGATCTTCGTCGACGAGTTGCAGTACGTGAAGGAAGCCGAGCTGGCCGCCCTCATCACGGCCCTCCACCGCACCGCGCAGCTCCAGCTTCCCGTCATCCTGATCGGCGCCGGCCCGCCGCAGCTGCGCGGCCTCATGGGCCACGCCAAGTCCTATGCCGAGCGCATGTTCGAGTTCCCGGAGATCGGCGCGCTGCCAGCCGATGCGGCCAAGCTCGCCATCACCAAGCCCGTGCACGACCAGGGAGCCGACGTGACAGCCGCCGCGCTCGACCGCATCGTGCTCGAGACGCACGGCTACCCGTATTTCCTGCAGGAATGGGGCAAGCATGCCTGGGACACGGCCGCGGCATCGCCCATCGGCGAGAACGACGTGGCGGCGGCGTCGGCCGGCGCGGTCGCCGCCCTGGACGAGAGCTTCTTTCGCGTGCGCTTCGACCGCCTGACGCCGAGCGAGAGAAAGTACCTGCGCGCCATGGCCGAGCTGGGGCCGGGTCCCCACCGTTCGGGCGACATCGCGGCGGAGCTCGACCGCAGCGTCAGCTCGCTCGGCCCGACGCGCAGCACCTTGATCGTCAAGGGCATGGTCTGGAGCCCCAACCACGGCGACACGGCCTTTACCGTGCCGCTGTTCGACGCATTCATGAAACGCATCATGCCAGGCGACGACTGGCGGGACTGAATCAGGGGGAAAGGCGTGGAATTCCGCATCGCCGACACCTTCACCGACAGCCTCGCGCGCCTCGGCGGCGACGAGCAGAAAGCGGTCAAGACGACGGCGTTCGACCTGCAGGTCAACCCTGCCCATCCCGGGCTGCAGTTCCACAAGCTCGACCGGCCGAAGGACCCGAGCTTCGCGTCGGTGCGGGTCAACAAGGATGTGCGCATCATCGTCCATCGTACCGGGACGAGCCTGTTGCTGTGCTACGTCGATCATCACGACAAGGCCTACCAGTGGGCCGAGCGGCGACGCATCGAGACGCATCCCAGGACCGGCGCGGCGCAGCTCGTCGAGGTGCGGGAGACGGTGAAGGAGATCGTCGTCCCGAAGTACGTCGAGGCGGAGGCATCCGTCACGCCAGCGCCGGAGGCACCGGTCGCGCCTGCGCCGCCAGCGGCGGCCCCCGCGACGCCGGGGCCGCCGCTCTTCGCGGGCCTGAGCGACAACGAGTTGCTCGGCTACGGCGTGCCGGCCGAATGGCTCGGCGACGTGCGCATGGCGACCGAGGAAACGCTGCTCGCGCTGGCCGATCATCTGCCGGCCGAGGCCGCGGAAGCCCTGCTGGAGCTGGCGACCGGCGGAACGCCGCAGAAGGCGGCTCCGGTCCCGGAGGGCACCGACCCATTCGCTCATCCCGATGCCCAGCGCCGTTTCCGCATCATGCACAATGTGGAGGAGCTGGAGCGCGCCCTCGACTATCCGTGGGAACGGTGGACGGTGTTCCTGCATCCGGCGCAGGAGCAGCTCGTGCGCAGCGACCTCAACGGGCCGGCGCGCGTCGCCGGCTCGGCGGGGACCGGCAAGACCATCGTCGCGCTGCATCGCGCCGCCTGGCTGGCACGCCGCCATCCCGACGCCCGCGTGCTGCTGACCACCTTCTCCGACACGCTGGCGCACGCGCTGCGCACCCGCCTGCGCCGCCTGCTCGGCAACGAGCCGCGGCTGGCCGAACGCATCGACGTCCAGGCGATCGACGCGGTGGCGGCACGGCTCCACAAGGCGCACCTCGGGGAGGCGAGGATCGCGAGCCGCGACGACGTGCGGACGGCGATCCGGGAGGCCGGTGCGGCGGTCGGCGGGCACAGGTTCGGCGTGCCCTTCCTGCTGACGGAGTGGGAGCAGGTGGTCGATGCCTGGCAACTCGCTACCTGGGAGGCCTATCGCGACGTCGCCCGGCTCGGCCGCAAGACGCGCCTGCCCGAGGCGCAGCGCAAGGTCCTGTGGTCGATCTTCGAGCGGGTGCGCGCGGCATTGGCGCGGCAGGGCACGATCACCAGGGCGGAGATGTTCACCGTGCTGGCGGGCGCGATAGCCAAGGCGGCACACAAGCCCTTCGACCATGCCGTGGTCGACGAGGCGCAGGATCTGGGCGTGGCGCAGCTCCGGTTCCTGGCAGCGCTCGGCGCGGGCCGGCCAAATGCGCTGTTCTTCTCGGGCGACCTCGGCCAGCGCATCTTCCAGCAGCCGTTCTCGTGGAAGGCGCTCGGCGTCGACATCCGCGGGCGCTCGCGAACGCTCAGGGTGAACTATCGCACCTCGCACCAGATTCGCAGCCAGGCCGATCGCCTGCTCGGCCCGGCGCTCGCCGACCTGGACGGCAACGAGGAGGACCGGCGGCACACGGTCTCGGTGTTCAACGGCCCGCCACCCGCGATCGAGGTCGTCCGCGACGAGGAGGCCGAAGCCAGGGCAGTGGCCGCGTGGATCACGCGCCGCACCAGCGAAGGGCTGCTGCCGCACGAGCTCGGCGTCTTCGTCCGTTCCGACGCCCAGCTCGACCGGGCCATGGCTGCCGTCGGGCGTGCCGGTCTCGTGCCGCGCCGGCTCGACGAGCATGTCGAGACGGCGAGCGGGCAGGTCTCGGTGGCGACCATGCATCTCGCCAAGGGCCTCGAGTTCCGCGCGGTCGCCGTCATGGCCTGCGACGACGAGGTGATCCCGCTGCAGGAGCGCATCGAGACGGTCGGCGACGATGCCGACCTGCAGGAGGTCTACGACACCGAGCGGCATCTCCTGTACGTCGCCTGCACGCGCGCCCGGGATCACCTCCTGCTGACGGGCGTCGCGCCGGCGTCGGAGTTCATCGAGGATCTGGCCCATCCGGGGAAGGCGTGATGCGAGCACCGGGACGCTGCGGTTCGTCCATGGTCTGCCTTTTCGCGCATCCGACCAGCCTTGCTGGCCTTGGCGGGGCGATTCTGCCGACTATCCGCGAGGAACGCAGCAGTTTACCAAGTTTACCTGGTTGACATCGCGGCTATGCTGCCCCCTATGGCTGCAAGGCCAATCCGATGTCCGCATCCTCGAATCAGCAAGCTCGCCGTCACCAGACGACGGGCGCGAAAGCCACCTCCGACAAGCCGGGGCATGACCGTACTCTTTACGGCGTCGAGATGGATGTGAAGGATCTCAGAAGCATGCCCTCCGGCAGCGTTCCCGCCGGCACGAAGGTCATGATCATGGGCGGCTCAAACCTCGAGAAGTTCCGGACCGGGCTTGGAAAGCTCGGGAAGTCCAGGCTGGTGAAGCTCAGGTATTCCCGACTCCCCAGGGACGACGATTCGGAAGCGACCCTGGAGCCGATCGCCAGGATCAAGGAAGAGGCGTTCCAGCCGGGAGCGCGCGCGCGCGCCCTGCTGCGAGGCGCTCAGGCCATCGCCGCGGACCTCGAGGCGTCGGGCGGCACGTTCGATCTCGACACGGTCCGCGGCCTCACGCATCTCACCCGGCAGGGCATCCACAAGCAGGTGATCGAGGGCCGTCTCCTCGCCGTTCCCGGTCCAAGCAATCGCAATGTCTATCCCGTCGCGCAGTTCCGCGATGACGGCAGGCCGGTCGAGGGGCTGAAGGAAGTGCGCCAGGCCCTGGGAACCAAGAGTTCCTGGATGCTGCTCAATTTTCTCGTCAACGCCGAGCCGCGCCTGAACAACAGGAAGCCCATCGATCTCCTCAGGGCCGGCAAGCTCGATGCCGTGCTGGAGGTCGCGCGGCGCGTCGGTGTCCAAGGCGCGTGAGCGGCCCGCCGCCACCCGCCGACCTCGATCGCCGCACGCCCAGGGTCCTCGAAGGCGCGGCCGGCACCGAGCTTCATCGCCACGACGATCGTGAGCCGTGCTACGCAATCTTCGCCCGTGCGCGACGTGCGATCGAGGAAAGCGGTCGGAACCCCAGCCTGAACGAGGACTGGTTCTGGGAGATCGCCGAAGCCTACGGGATGGGGTTGGCGCCAGGCTGACCGACCATCACTCCTGCGGCGCCACCACCTTCAGCCGGTCCACCGTCGCCGCGACATCCAGGATCCCGTGGCCCGTCCGGTCCTGCCATCCAGTCGGCCCGTACGGCTGCGCCGCCTTCTCCCGCAGTATCCCGCGAAGAATGGCCGGCGACACCTCGGCGCTCGGCCACCGCGTGCGCAGGAGCGCAACGGCGCCGGCCGCCAGGCCGCAGGCGGCGGACGTGCCGGTGTTCGGGGCCGCATGGCCGTCGCTCTCGAACTGGCTCGGCGCACACAGGTCGGGCTTGTCGTGGGTCATGCCGGCGATGCCCGGACCCTGGCCCGAGTAGCCGAGCCAGAGCCGGTCGTTGCGCACGGCGCCGACGGTCAGCACCTCTGCGAGCGCGTTGGCGCCGTTGATGCTGCGACCCGGGCCGGTGTAGTCCGGATGGCAGCGCGCATTGGGGCAGAACTGGCCGCAGTTGCCGGCGGCGAAGACGATGTCCACGCCGAGCGCCTCGATGAACTTGAGCGCGATGGCGACGGGGTGCGCAGGGTTGTCGGCATAGGGCACCTCGGGCGATTCGAGGCTGGGGTCGAAGACGCCCCACGCGTTGCACACCACCCAGCCGGTGCGTGGCTGCCCGGTCACCTCCTCCTGCACGCGCGACCACAGGATGGTCGACCAGACCGAGAACAGGGCGGCGATGACCGAATTGAGGAAGACCGGAAGCCTGGTGATGCCGTCGGGAATCACCGGGCAGTCCAGCAGCTGCAACTTCGGGGCCGGGATGGGGGCAACGGCGTCGATGACGCCGCGCGCGTTCAGCGCCACCATCTCGCCGTGGCCGGTGAGCGGCTTGCCGGGGAGCCGGACCGGGCCTTTGGAATCCAGCGGGTCCTCCAGGACGGGCCAGCCCTTGAACACGTCGTCCCCAGGGGGGAGCAGGGCCAGCGGCAGGCCGGTATCGACGAACACGACATTGACCCGCCCGGGGCCCGGCAGGCCTGCCGCGGCGAGCGGAGGCTGCTCCGCCCGGATCGTCCGCAGCGCCATGGCGCGATCACCGACCAGCCCGTAGCCCGCCTCGTCGGGGCACCAGTGGGACCAGAAGTGCCCGGCATTCTGCGACGGGCTCACAGCGAGGTCCGCGCCGATGCTCGCGTCGGCGCCGAAGGCGGGCTCGACAGCGGCGGCCAGCGCCTTGGCCGCCTTGGGGCCGCCCGTCATCACGAGCCCGAAGACCAGCATCTTGCGGAAGTCGTCCGACTCGATGGTGAGCCCATTCGGGATGGGCGCATTCGAGGGAAGCGCCACCACCTCGAACTGGGTCGCCGGGTTGGGCTGGCCGATGCTGGGCGGGGTCGTCACCTTGTCGATCCGCAGCTTGAGCTGCGTCTCGACCGCGTCGACGTTCGACATCTCGTAGGCCAGGCGAACTTCCCGCCAGGCGCGTACGGCCAGAACCAGGCGAGGCTCGTTCGAGTTCGGCATCGGGCTGCCCCCCCATCGCGATGCGAGCCGACGACGGGAGCGCGCTGGCCCGCGATCGTCGAAACACTAGCGCCTCGCGGTTTCGGGCGCCATGATGTCGTGGAGCCGGTGCGCGGCGGTGACCCGCTCCCCGGTCGGGGGCGGCATCGAGGTGACGCCCGGCGCCGGCTCGAGGGCCGCGGAGGTGCGGTGGAAAGCTCTGGTGACACCCGTCGAGTTGCCGCCATCGCGTTCGCCGACGTCGTCGGCTACTCGACCCTGATGGCCGCCGACGAGCGCGGCACGTATGCGCGCTGGATGTCGCTGCTGCACGGCGTGATCGAGCCGGAGGCCGAACGGCAGGCCGGGCGCATCCTGCACGTCGCGGGCGACGGCATTCTCCTCGAGTTCCCGAAGGTCGACGATTCCGTCGCCTGGGCGCGCGCCGTCCAGCAGCGCGTGCGCACCCGGCTGGAAGGTCCCGACGCCGCCGATCCGCTGCCGATGGCGCTGCGCGTCGCCGTGCATGTCGGCGAGGTGTTCGAGAGCGGTTCCCAGATCTTCGGCGACGCCGTGAACTTCGCGGCACGGCTGCAGACGCACGCCGTGCCCGGCGGCATCGTGATCTCCGAGCGCGCCCGGGAGAGCATGGGCGACACGGCCGGCGCGTCGGAGTGCCGCGACCTCGGGTTTGCCGAGCTGAAAGGCTTCGAGCGGCGGGCGCGCATCTTCGGCATCGAGAGCGAGGTCGTGCGAATCGCGGCACCGGTGCAGGGCTCGGGCGGCATGCCCTCGGTCGCGGTGCTGCCGCTGCTCGACCAGAGCGGCGACCCGGAACAGGCCTACTTCGCCGACGGCTTCGCCGAGGACGTGGCGATGTCGCTGGCCGGCCTGCACGAGCTGTTCGTGGTGTCGAGCGCCTCGAGCGCGATCTTCCGCGGGCGCGTCCCCGACCCGCGCGAGGTCGGCCGCGCGCTCGGCGTACGCTACGCGCTGCTCGGCCGCCTGCACCGGATGGCCGGCGGGCCCGGCATCTCGGTGCAGCTGTGCGACACGCACTCGGGCGCGGAGCTGTGGGGCGAGCGCATGCGGCTCGGTGCCGCCGAGGCGATCTTCGACATGCAGGACGAGATCGTCCGCAAGGTGGTGGCCAACCTCGCGCCGCAGGTGCGCGCGGCCGAGCTGCAGCGGGCCATGCGCAAGCCGCCGGAGAGCCTGACCGCCTACGACCGCATGCTGCGTGCGCTCTACACGATGAGCAGCCCCGACCGCGACACGTTCGACCGTGCGCGCAGCTTCCTGACGGAGGCGATCGCCGAACAGCCCGACTTCGCCCTGCCCGTCGCCTGGGCGGCGCGCTGGCACAGCGTGCGCATCGGGCGCGGCTGGTCGGAGAACCCGGACGAGGACGCGGCAAAGGCGCTGGAGCTCGCCACGCGCGCCGTCAGCATCGACCGCGCGAACGCGCTGGCGCTCGCCACCCTCGGCCATCTCAACACCATCCTGCGCCGCGACAGCGCCGCCGCCCTCGACTGCTTTCGCGACGCGCTCGCGGCGTGCCCGAACCATCCGCTCGCCTGGACGCTGTCGAGCGCGACGCTGGCCTATCTCGGGCAGGGCGCGGAGGCGCTGCGCCGCGCCGAGCAGGGGCTGCGCCTGTCGCCGCACGACCCGATGCGCTACTCGCAGTTCATGTTCATCGGCATCGCGCACTATGCCAGCGGCAGCTTCGAGGAGGCGGTGCGCTGGCAGCGCCGCTCGGCGACCGAGAACCCGCTGCACGGCGCGACGCTGCTGCTGCTCGCCGCCGCGCTGGCGGCCAACGGATCGCGCAAGGAGGCGAACGAGGTGGCGGCGCGCTTCATCGCCCTGCGGCCCGGCTTCTCGCTGGATGCCTATGCCGGCACCCGCCTGCCGTTCTTCGATCCGGCCTTGCGCGAGGCCTTCGCCGCACACCTGCGGGAGGCCGGCTTGCCGGAGTGACGACATGACCGCCGCTTGGGTGGCTCGACCATTGTCAAGAAGGGGAGACAGATCATGGTACAGGGCTCGGCATTCGGTCCGATGGACGGAGCAGATGGCGCGGACGGCGCCGACGGGGCGGAAGGCTTCGAATCGTTCGATTCGTTGGGCGGCGGACGCCGCTCGGTGTTCCGACCGATCGGGGTCGCGCCGGAGTTCGCGCTGCGACGGAACCCCGACGAGTCAGACTATCGCGGTCACCGCTGGCCGCCCCGGCTGAAGGACGCCACCTGGCCGCCCGAGCCGGCCGCCGACTGGCCCATCGCACCGCATGCCATCGCCCCCCGGCTGGGCGACTTCACGCCCGACAACGCCTCGCTGCTGGTGCTCGCCGAGCTCGTGCAGCTGACGACGTCCGCGGGCGTGCTCGACTGGACGACGCTGATGAAGCGCGACCCCGGCGACGAGCTGCAGGACGACATGGCGAAGGACATCGAGAGTTGCGGCGGCCTGCAGGAAGAGCTGCGGCAGCTGCGCCTGCTCGCCCAGTTCCGAGCCGGCGCAATGGCGGAGGCGCTGGCGCAGCGCAACGGCATCATCGGCTATTTCCGGGCGCTGCTGCAGTTCAACCTGCAGACCCATCCCCATACCTACTATCTCGCGGCAGCGGCGCTCAGGGTCGGGCAGTTCCTGTGCATGCACTACAAAGGCGTGTTCAACCGGCCGCGTCCGATGCGCCTCGACCCGAGCCTTCTCTCGCCAATCGACCCGCCCGGGCATTCGGCCTACCCGAGCGGCCACTCGCTCCAGTCCTTCCTGATCGCGCGATGCCTCGAGCAGGTGGTGCCGGCGGTGTTGGGCACGACCCCGGCGGACGGGCAGAGTCCCTACCGGCGCCTGGCCGAACGGATCGCGAAGCTGCGCGAGGTCCTGGGCGTGCACTATCCGTCGGACACCATCGCCGGGCAGCGGGTCGCCCGGGACGCCTTCACCCTGATGCTGAGATGCCCGCGGATCGCCGGCGCGTCGTCGACCGGGGACAGCGTGGGGCTGGTGATCGATGGGCAGCGGGTCTTCGCCAACGGCTGGCTGCTGCGCGCGCGCAGGGAGTGGGAGCCACGCTGATCGTCCGGATTTCCCAATCCCGCTCATCCGCAAGGAGAGAGCAAGCATCGGCGCATGAGCGGGGCGGCAAGCCGGCCTCGGGCCCGCCGCCTTGAGGCAGGTCAAGGTCGAGCCGTCGCGCCGGCCTAGAACTGGACACAGACCGCCGACCCACACCGCGTGAGGCATCATGTTGAGAAGTGCATTCCTGCGTTCGGCGATGGCCTTCGCCGCCGTCGTCCTGGTCGGTGCCGCGCCCGGCAGCGCCCGTTCCGAGCCGGTGCCGGAACTGACCAAGGTCGACGAGATCGCCATTCGCGGCACGATCCTGGCCATCGATCCGGCCAGGCGCACGGTCGTGGTCCAGAGCCCGGAGCGCGACACGCTCACCTTCAAGGCGATCGATCGCGTCACCAATTTCGCCGGCCTGAAAGCGGGCCAGCTGGTCGACGTGCGTTACTATCGCGTCACCGACTACCTCGTCGCCAGGACCACGCCCGAGGTGACGGAGAAGGCGCGCGAGATGATGCGCGACCCCGCCCGTGCGCCAGGCCTCCCGGGCAGCGAGATGCGGGCCAGGCTGTGGTTGCTGGAGGGCATGGTGGTGCGCATCGACAGGGCGGCCAGGAAGATCGAGATCGCCGACGCCAACGGCGGCATCGTCCGCTCGCCGTGGATCAAGACTCCCGAGGGCCTGTTCGAGCTGGAAAAGTTCAAGCCCGGCGACATGGTCACCATGGTGTTCAGCGAACGCTCGGCATTCGCGATCACGCCGGTTCGCTAGCCCGGCTTTCCCGATCTTGCCGAATCGCCGGCTGCGTCACGCGGCCGGGCGAGCGGCGCCGGAACCGCCGGCATGCGCACGCAAAGCGGCGTCGCGTGGACCTCGCCGGCCGAGGGCGAGGCGTGCAGCGGCAATCGGGGCCTTCAGCGCCTCGGCGCGGCGAGATCCTCCATGATCTCGAGCTGGATCTGCTGGATTTCCGCCAGCCGTTCCCACTGCCGGTTGATCAGATGGTCGAGCTTCTCGTGCAGATGGCGGATCTCGAACTCGGCCTTGAGATTGACCCGGTAGTCGTTCTCGGACCGCAGCCGATCTTTCGCCTCCTGCCGCTTCTGGCTCATCATGATGACCGGGGCCTGCAGCGCGGCAATGCAGGAAAGCACCAGGTTGAGCAGGATGAACGGGTAGGGATCGAAGCCCGCCCGGCCCGCCGCCCACACGTTGAAGCCGATCCAGACGAGAAGAACGACGAAGAAGCTCAGGATGAAGTTCCAGCTGCCGCCGAAATCCGCGACGAAATCGGAAACGCGCTCACCGAAAGTACGGCTTCCCTGCCACGCTCTCTCGGTGTCCCGGGCGACCGTTTCTTCCCTGGCCAGGCTCTCGACGACCTGGCGCTCGAGCTGCGAGATCTCGCCGCGCTCCCGCTCGAGGAGCTGCTCGACATAGCGCGTGCGCTGATCGGTCAGGTGCTTGCGGCAGATCACGTCCTCGGCCGCGAGGTTGGGATGGGCGGCAGCGAGACCAACGGCCAGGGACGGCCGGACCATGCCGAAGACGATCCGCTCGCGCATCGTCTCGCCACAGATGGCGCAATGGGGCCGCCCGGCCTGCCGTCGTCGCGGCGTCGCAGGGATGGACACGGGCTTGGGTTCCGGCTCGCTCATGGTGGGCTCCTGTCAGACGCGATACCAGGCGGAATGCTCGCCTCGCGACGCGCCCCCGTCCAGCAACCTGCTCCTGCTCGCCGTTCCCGGCCCGGCTCAGCTGCTGGCCCATGCGGCTGGTCTTCGAAGGTGTTGCGGACGCCGGCCAGGCTCGAACGAATCCTCTGGGCTGATCCCGACCTCCCGGCCAACCCCATCCCGGCCGAGGGTGCGCAGATAGAGTTCACGCACCAGCTCCACCTGTCGTGCCGATGAGCTGTCCCCGCGCGATCGGCGCTAATCGGCGCTGTGCCTCGCCCTCTTCCCGTCTCGACTTTCGCGTCCATCGCCGCGCTCGGCCTCGAGGTCCGTGTCTGCTGGTAGCGGTGCTGCGCGACCCGCCGGGCCGCCGGGCATCGCACGCTGAGCGCCGGCCTCCGGCTCGACGAGCCGCAGGTGAGCCGACGGGGCTGCACCGTTCTTGTCGGCGCCGAAGTACATCGTGAGGTGTGGAAACGGAATCTCGATTCCCAGGGCATCGAACCGCTTCTTCATGCGCCGGTTGAATTCCCGCCCGACCGCCCACTGCTCGATCGGCCGCGTCTTCAGGCGCGCCTTGATGATCACGGCGGAATCGGCGAAGCGGTCGACGCCCAGCACCTCGATCGGTGCGATCATGCGTCCGGCGAACTCCGGTTCCGCCCTCATCTCGGCGTCGATCTCCCTCAACACCTCGACCACCTGGTCGGTATCCTCGCGGTAGGACACGCCGACATCGAGCACGAAGTTCGAGAAGTCCTTGGTCATGTTGACGATGCTGGTGACCGCGCTGAACGGCACGGTATGCACGCTCCCGGCCAGGTCGCGCAGCCGCACCGAGCGGATGGTGAGCGCCTCGACCAGGCCGGAGTGACTCCCGACATCGACGACGTCGCCGACCGAGATCGTATCCTCCATGAGGATGAACACGCCGGTAATGACATCCTGCACGAGCTTCTGGGCACCGAAACCCACGGCGATCCCGACCACCCCGGCGCCGGCGATCAGCGGCCCGATGTTCACGCCCAGCTCGGCCAGCACGGTCATCGTGACGATTGCCGCCAGCGCGACATTCGCCGTCGTTCGCACCAGCGGCAGCAGGGTGCGCAGCCGGCGGTCGCGCTCGGCCGACCGCGCGCCGCCGTCTGCCGGGGCGAGCGTGCGCTCGATCGCGACACTCATGGCTTCCCACGCCACGACTGCGAGGGCCGCGATGACGGCCAGGCCGAATGCCGTGCTCGACAAGGACCGGCCAGCCGGCGAGCGCAGCCATGCAACGGCGCCGATACCCCATACCTCGAGCACCGCAACCGCCGCGATCGCCGCGATTGCCAGGCGCACGAGCAGCCCGATCGGCGCCACGTAGCGGCGGCCACGCGCCAGCAGGCGCGGGAAAACACGTGCGACCAGGCCGTCGCGGTCCGCTGCGCGCCGCGCCATGTTCTTCACCCCAGCCATCGCCACGCCTGCCAGCACGAGAACGAGGACGGATTTGGCCCCGCTCACGAGGATGAACTCGACCGGAATCGAGTCCTTCAGCAACCAGATCGAGAAGATCGCGAGGGTCGCGATCACCCCACCGACATGCCAGACATCGGCAAGGCGATGACGCAGGGCGCCGATGCCCTCTGCTCCGGCTTCGCCGCGCAACCGGGCGGCGACGGCGACGCGGCTGCGCAGCACGAAGGCCACCACGAGGGTCGCCGTCGCCAGGCCGACCAGCGACACCAGCAGCCGGCGGGCCGGTGCCGGAATCAGGAGCAGGTCGGCGATCTGCACGACGAAGTATCCGGCCGCGACCAGGATCGTCAGGCGGCGCAGCCAGATGAAGGCCTGTCGGGCAGTTCCCTCGGCGATGCCGCCTCGCCATAGCCGCGTCGCATCGGGCGCGGGCGCGAGCACGGCGTGCGCCACGCGCAGGATGGCGCCGCCCACGACAACGGCATTGATCGCCGCGACAACGACCAGCTGCAGTCGCAGGTCGAGCTCGATGAACGTCAGGACGGCGAGAGCGCCGGCGGCGAAGGCCGCTACCGGCATGAGAAGGAGAAGCAGGAAGCCGGCGGCACGCGTGGTTCGGGCGAGGGCGCCGAGCGGTTGCCAGGCGGCAATCGTGCGTTGCCATCTGGCGACCAGGAGCGACAGGGCCGAGTAGCCGATCACGCCCCCTGCAGAGACGGCGACGAAGGCGACGAGCAGATCGACCCAGCGCTGGCGGCTTTGCGGATCGCCGGCCTGAAGCGCCAGCCAACGGCCGGCCGAGGGCAGGTCTGCGACGTCGGCAAGGACGTCCAGCGCGGTGGAACGAAGCTCCTCCAACCCGGTGGCTACGACATCGAGATAGCGGCTGCCGACGCTCGGCGGCTGGTCCTTGCCGGCGCGCTGCTGGGCGGCGATGAGGGCGCGGATCTGCTCGACCAGCTCGGCACGCGCCTTGTCATTCTCGAGAGTGGTAACCAGCTTCTCGAGCGACTCGGCCTGCGGCTTGGTCTCGGCTGGCGGAGTCTGGGCCCGGACCCCGTCGGGAAGCGACACGAGGACGGCAACGACGGCGACAAGATGCAGCATGCACGAGTGTATGCGGTTCATCGACGATCTCTCCGTTCCTTGGAGGTGCCGGCGTCACGGAAGTGGCCGCACTTCGCTGTCTCGAGGCTTGCCGTGGTCGACGGGAGCAGGAGATGACAGCGTGGACCACGCACAAGCAGCGTGTGATCCGCTCGAAGTCATCACAGTCGCAGAGATCTGTCAACGCGGGCACGCCTGCGCACCGGGCAGGAAGCGCGTCGAGCCAGGAGGGCTGCCCTGTACAGCTGGTTGCTTATCGTCGAACGACAGGCGACATCGCCTGCCTGGTGTGGTCGGCGCGGTCCGTCGCGTCGTCGAGGTGCAGCGGCGTGAGCGGTCGACTTCCCTGGATCAGCCCTGGATCAGGGTCACGTCGAACGGCAAGGCTCGTCCCTCCTGCAACGTGGCGCTGACAGTCGATAGCGTTGCTGCCCACGTCGCGATCTCGCGAAGCGTTGCTTCCGGCGCGTTGTCCGCCCCGATCCTGATCGACATGCGCATGCCGCTCATCGCCATCGACGCCACGTCGATTCCGACCGCACCCCGCAGATCACCGTCACTGTGAACGGTCACTTCGAGCGCCCGCAGCTCAATTCCCTGGAGCGCCGCTTTCATCGCAATGGACGTGGCGGTGCAAGCGGCGAGCGAGGCCCGCAACAGCCAACCGGGGCTGTTGCCAGCGTCGCCGCCGCCCAGGGCCTTCGACATGTCGGTCACGAGTGTATGCCCCTCGGAGCTGCTGAGCAGACACTCGAGACCATCCTGCAGGACGGCGGTTACCGGGAGGGTCGTCTTCCGGGCCGCCGTTGGACGCTCGATAAACAGGCGCCGTGCGCGTTCCAATGCCTCGCGGGCTCGCAAGTTCGACATTCCTGATCCTTTCGCCATACGACTGGCTTCGCTAGCTCACGCAAATTCGCTGCTGTGATCCGCGAACGGCCTATGGACGGGCTTCGAGGATCATATTGAAAGGTGTTTCGGTCGCGCGGCGCACACTGGAGAAGCCCCTTGCCTGGACGACCTCGCGCAGCCTGGCCTCGCCTGCCTGGGCTCCCAGGGCCGCCCCGACTTCCTGCGATCGCGAGGTCGGCAGGCAAATCATGGTCGAGCCGGCGTAGTAGAGGCGGCCAACCGGGTTGAGATTGTCCTGCAGGGCATCTCCCGCCATCGGCTCGACGATCATCCACGTCCCCTCCTGCTTCAGGGACTGGCGGATATGGGCCGCAGCACCGACCGGATCGCCCATGTCGTGCAGGCAGTCGAAGCACGTCACGAGGTCGAGATCCCTGGCGGGGTAGTCCTTGGCCAACCCGACCTCGAACCGCGCGTTGGCCGAGACGCCGTGCGCCTTGGCGTGTGCCCGAGCCTCGTCGATGAAGCCCGCATGAAAATCGTAGCCGATGAACTGCGAGTTCGGGAATGCCTTGGCCATCAGGACCGTCGACCAGCCGTGGCCGCAGCCGACGTCGGCGACCCGGGCTCCGGCCTCGAGTTTCTTCGCGACGCCGTCGAGAGCGGGGAGCCACGCCGATACCAGGCTGTTGTGATAGCCGGGCCGGAAGAAGCGCGCCACGGCGCAGAACATGCAGCCCGCCTGATCGCCCCAGGCAACACCCGTCCCGGACCTGAAGCTCGCCAGGACCTTGTCCTGATTGTCGAGCAGCGCCGCCATCAGGTCGAACCCACCCATCATGTAGACAGGGCTGTCCTCTTCGGCGAACACCATGGCCTGCTCGGGCGGCAGCGAGAAGCGTGCCGTCTCCGGCTCGTAGGACAGGTAGCCCGAGGCCGCCTGATGCGACAACCACTCGCGCAGGTAGCGTTCATCGACCTTTGCCGCCCGGGCGAGCTCGGCCGACGTCATCGCCCCCTTACTGTGCAGGATCTTATAAAGGCCAAGGGCATCGCCCATGCGAACCAGGGCAACGCTGGAGGCGCCGCCCAGATCGGACAGGATCTGGCCAATGAAGGCGTTGAGCTTGATCTCGTCCAAGGACCTGGATTCTTGCGTGTTCGACATGACCTGCCTCCAACGATGAAACGAGCGTTCCAACCTCGGGGCACATTCGCCGATCCCATGGCGCCGTCTCCAGTCAGCGATGTGTAGCGCTCCCGGTACACTAGTTGGACTAGGTGCCGGTGCCGCGTGTTGGTAGTCTCGCTCGAGGAGGCCAGGCAATGCCCGACAAACCGTACGGTCTGTTCTGCCCGATAGCGAAGGCGTGCGAGTTCCTCGAGCCGCGCTGGACGATGCCAATTCTCGCCGAGATGTCGTGTGGCACCACTCGCTTCAATGATCTCCGCCGCGGCATGCCTCGCATATCGCCCTCGCTCCTGTCGAAGCGGCTCAAGGAGATGGAGGAGCAGGGCCTGATCGAAAGGATCACCGACAAGGGAAGCGGGACAATCGACTACGTCCGCACGCCGCGAGCCGTGGAACTGCATACGATCCTGCTGGCGCTGGGGCATTGGGCCCAGCGAAACATCGATGCGGAAACCGCGCTGTGTGATCGCGATGCAAAGACCTTGATGTGGCTGCTGCGCCGCAAGATCAATACGGACGAGCTGCCACCGAAGCGCATCGTCATGCGGTTCTACTTCACGGACGCGCCCAAGACGGAACGCACCTATTGGATCCTGGCCAAGCCGGGCATGGCAGTCGACCTGTGCCTGTCCAATCCCGGATTCGATGTGGATCTTTATGTCGAAACCCAAATACCCGTTCTGACTGGCATCCTGTTCGGCCGGTGCTCGCTGTCCCGCGAGCTCGAGCACGAACGGCTGAGACTCGTCGGCGCGCCTCAAATAAGCCGGACGATTGGCAAGTGGTTGAACCTGAGCCTGTTCGCACCGTCGGCCAGCCCGGCCCGGATGGACGCGCTGGTCTGATCGCGCGGCCGACAGTCCCGACGTGGCTCCAGTCGCTCGACGACGGCCAGCCGTTGGCGCCTGCAGCCGCTTGTTCGCGCCTGCCGTCCCAGACGAAGCCACGCGATCCGAGGCAATCGGCCGTACGTCCCCGGCAACCGCGCACTATGAGTGGAAATGCCTCGGCCTGGCGGAGCTTGTCGTCATTGGCTGATCGGCGCCCGGAGGGAAGCTCCCCGCCTCACCCCTGCCGCGACGCAGGCCAGAACGTCGCCGACCGTGTTGAGGCGGGACGCTTCGTCATCCGAGATGTCGATCGAGAATTCGTCCTCGAGCGACATCACCACCTCGACAAGATCGAGGCTCGTTGCACCCAGGTCCCTGTCCAGCGTGGCCGCCTCGGTGAGGCGCTCGTCGGGGACTTGAAACTGCTCGGCCAGGACCCGGCTGACCCGTTCCCGCACATCTTCCATCGCCACCTCCGTCTGCAGCGCCCTCACAGGTCCTCGAGGCGCCGCACGCCGATCCCTGCTTTCCCTCATCGCCGCCGTGTCCGTGAGCGCCCGCACGGCCTTCTCGCCCTCTGTCACCGCCTCGTGGCGCGATCGAAATGTAACGGGCGACCGGGTGACCTCGGCACCGGCCGCGTCGTGGATCTCCCAGTCAAACGGGAGCCCGGGCGAACCGCGACGGCTGGTGACGAGCCGATAAGGTGACAATATGAGCATCCCGGACACCTCGACAATGCCTCACTGTGCATTTCCGGCCTGACGGTCCAGCTCGTCGGCCTCGCCTTCCAGCTCGACCGCGTATTTCAGCAGTCGGTTCAGGTCGATCGTTTGAGACAGCATGCCGGCCAAGCGTCGAGCCCGTGCGGCGCTATCCCGCTTGCTGCGGGCCAGGCTCCGCAATTCCGACGTGGTGAACATGGTCAGGCTCCCATGCTGCTCGGACTACTTCTTCTGATGCGCCGCCGCCGGCTTGCGCCCCGAGGATCGATCAGGCCGGGCGGTGCTGTCTGTTCAAATTGAGACAGGCCCCCGCGAGGCCCGGCAGCCGGTATTGCCGGCCGGGCTCGGTCACGATTGCCGAGAGACGGTCACGCCTCGAGGTTCACCGCAGCCAGCGTGCCGCGCTCCTCGAGGAACAGGCCGCTCAAGCGGGCTCAGCCTTCTTCCTGAAAGGCTTCCTCGCGCGCTTTCTTGATGTTGGGCAGAGCCATCAGCACCAGCATGACCGCCGTGATTGTCAGGAAGGTGGCATACGGGCTTTTCACTTACGCGAGCCTTACGAGGCGACAGCTCGACGGCGGGAACGAAGGCGCGGTCGGCGCCCTCCTGCGACGCTGCACGCTGGAGGATCGAAAGGCGGACACATCGGCAGGCGCCTCCCCGGCAGGCGGCCGGGCTCTTGGGAATATGTCGCTTTTGCCAGGTCGCCGATCGGGTGCTAGCGTCCTGAAGCGCCAGGCGGCTTCGTCCGGGCAGCGTCAGCTCACGCCGATGCCGACGGCGAGAGAAGCGTCGATCATCGTCCCGCCTGTCGCAGGCGACGGTTGGCTCGAAATCGTCGGATCCGGCGCTGCGAGGTTTCCATGACGCGATCGCCGTCTCTGATCTGCAAGGGGTGTTGGCAGAACCTGCGCCTGCCGGTGCCGTTGCGCGGCATCCCCTCGCTGCCTTTCCGGGCCATCGGTCTCAAGCCGAGCCGCATGAATCCCAATACATGCACCTTCTGCGAGCTGGCCTTCACCACCATAATGCGGGCCCGCAACGTCGACATCGATGCCTCGGTCATGTTCGCCGACCTGCGCGGCTATACCGGCCTGACGGAAACCCTGCAGCCGGAGACGATGTCCGAGCTGCTCGATACCTTCTACGATGCCTGCGGCAACGCCATCTGGGCCCAGGACGGATTGCTCAACAAGACGATCGGCGATGCCGTCATGGCGGTGTTCAATTTCCCGGTGAAGCACGCCGACCATGCCGCCCGCGCCATCGCGGCCGCTCGGCTCCTGCAGGAGGATTGTCGCGTCCGCTTCGCGGAGTTTGCCCGGACGCACGACCTCGACGAGGGATCGCTCGGCGTCGGCATTGGAATTGACTCCGGTACCATGAAGTTCGGCGAGTTCGGCCGCTCCCATCGCGATCTGACCGCGATCGGCACCGTGGTGAACGTGGCCGCACGCGCGCAGTCCGCCGCAGCCCCGGGCGCGATTCTCGTGACGCAGCGTGTGCATGACCGCACATTGGAGCTCGCCTGGAACGACGAGGGGCGCGACTACACCCTCAAGGGCTTCGAAGCGCCGGTCAGGCTGTACGCAGCCCGGTAGCGAACGCAGCCTCGCTATCGCCGCGCGATCGCCAGGATCTTGATCGCTGCCGCCGCGGCGCCGAAGCCGTTGTCGATGTTCATCGCCATGACACCCGGGGCGCAGCTCGACAGCGCGGCATTCAGGGCCACCGCACCGCCGGAAGCCACCCCGTAGCCCACGGAGGTCGGCAGCGCGATCACCGGCGCGGCGACCAGGCCGGCAACGACGCTGAACAGCGCCCCTTCCATGCCGGCCGCGACGATGACGACGCGGGCTTCGCGCAGCCTGCCGACCTGCGCGTTGAGCCGCCACAGACCGGCGACGCCCACGTCGGCAATCACCGGCGCGGCATGGCCGTGGAACGCCAGCGTGCGCGCCGCCTCGCGCGCCGGGCCGAGGTCGGCGGTGCCGGCAGCGACGATCAGCGCGCCCTCGACCGGCGTGCCGGGATGCGGCCCGCCCAGGATGGCGGTGCGCGAGAGCGCGTCGAAATCGAGCCGCGTGCGCTGCGCTTCCGGCAGCTCGACGTGCTGCGCCGGCGCGAGCCGCGTCAGCAGCAGGCGCGCGCCGCTGGTGGCCGCTGTCTCCACGATGGCGGCGATCTGGGCCGGCGTCTTCGGCTCGCAGAGCACGGCCTCGGCGACGCCGGTGCGCGCCTCGCGTTCCCAGTCGAGGACGAAGTCGCTCACGCCCGCCCGCGCAGGGCAGGTCCGCTAGGGGAAGGCCCGCTCCGAGCAGGCCCGCCCGGGGAAGGCCTGCTCGGGAAAGATTCATGCAGGAAGGCGGCGCCCCGGCGATAGGGGCGGAAGCCCAGGAAGCGGCGCCGTTCTTCCGCGCACAGCTCGTCCGCGATGCGCCGCATCGCGTCGTCCGGTTCGGGCGCCTCGACGACAATGCCGCGATGGGTGACGCGGCAGCGGAGATCCGTCCCCGGCGGCACGTGGGGAGCAAGCGTGCGCTCCATGCGCGCGACGAAGGCGAGGTCCTCGGCGCTGATCGCGATGCCTGTCTCGACGCGGCTCGACAGGCAGGGCTGCGCGGGCAACTCGGAAATGTCGCCAAGATCGAAGCCGCGCGCGAGGGCACGCACGGCTTCCTTGTCCATGCCGGCCTCGACGAACGGGTGGCGGACGCGGTGCTCGGCCGCGGCGATCAGGCCGGGCCGGTAGTCGCCGAGATCGTCCAGGTTGGCGCCCGAGGCGATCGGCCCCTCGGTCACGTGGGCGATGCGCGCGTAGAGATTGGTCTTGCAGAAATAGCAGCGATTGACCGGGTTGGCGCGGTACTGGGGATCGGCGAACTCGCCCGCGTCCACTTCCGTGAGCCGCCAGCCGAACCGGCTCGCATGCTCGCGCACGCGGGCCGTCGCCTCCGCCGGCACGGCGGGAGAGAGCGCATGCACCACCAGCAGGCCGGGCACGCCGGCACCGTGCGCGGTGCGGGACGCGGCCCGGTGCGCCGCATGAGCGAGCGTCATGCTGTCGACCCCGCCGCTGACCGCGATCGCGAGGTTGGGCAGGTCCAACAGGATGGCCTCCAGCGCCGACGTCATGGTCATTGGCATAGGGGCGCACCTTTCATTTCATTCTCCTAGTGAGAAACTGGCGGCTTGCCGCCAGTTTCTTGACACGGCGGGTCGGCCCTCGGGCCGGTGGGGAACTCCTATGAAAATGCGCTGGGAGCGCGCCACTGGTGGCGGAGTAAACTCCGCCAAA